>NZ_DDRM01000043.1:0-6451 GCF_002343105.1 Brevundimonas sp. UBA2416 | reverse complement strand
AACAACCACGACGTCGACGACGGGGTGCAGGCGGGGCTGTTCACGCTCGAGGACCTGAACGACGTGCCGCTGATCGGGCCGGTGCTGCACGGGGTGCGCAGGGACTGGCCCGACCTCGACGACCGGATGATCCGCATCGAGGCGGTGCGGCGCATGATCGGGGCCATGGTCGAGGACGTGCTGGCCGAGACCGAGGCGCGCATCGAGGCGGCGGATATACGTTCGACCGAGGCGGTACGCACCGCCGACCGGATGCTGGTAGCGTTCTCGCCCGGCATGCTGGCCGATCTGGGCGTGCTGCGGAAATTCCTGTTCGAGCGGATGTACCGCCACTATCGCGTCAACCGCACCCGCAGCCAGGCAAGGCGGCTGCTGGCCGAGATGTTCCAGCTGTTCATGGCCGAGCCCGCGACCCTGCCGCCCGAATGGTCGGGCCGGGCGGACGTGGCGGACGAGGCGAAGCGGGCGCGGGCGGTGTGCGACTATATCGCAGGCATGACCGACCGGTATGCGATCGAGGAACACAGGAAGCTGTTCAGCCTGGATCTGGCGCTGGACCTCTAGCTTGTCATCCCGGCCGAAGCGAGGCGGAGAGCCGCGACGGGCGGGTGATCGCTCCGCCGTCCCGGATAGCCGCTTCGCGGCTTCCGGGATGACAAGGCAGTGGAGAACGATCTACCGGCCTGAAAAAGGACCCGGACCGGGATAGAGTGGTTGTTCCGCGCGCCGATTCGCGCGGATCCATGAGGCGCGGTCATGTCCAACGAAGATCCCTATCGTCCGAACCAGGGCCGCGACCGGGGCGCCTATACGCCGCCGACCGACGACGACCTGCCGTTCAACCGCGGCGGCTATGATCCGCGCCGGGCGGGCGAAGGCGGCGGGGCCAAGGCGCCGCCGATGACCCTGATCATCTCGGGCGGGGTGCTGCTGCTGCTGATTATCGCCGTGGTGGTCTATTATCGCGCCGGGCCGCGATCCTCGAACGACGCGCCGCCGGCTGTGGGCACGGCCGTGGTGGAAATGAAGGCCGACGCGCCGCTGGAGGCCCAGCCGATCGACCCGGAAGCCGGCATCGACGTCTATGACGCCGCCGAGGCCCCGACCGCCGCCCCGACCTTCACCCCGCCGCCCGAGGTCGCCCAGCCGCGTCCCGCGCCCGCTCCGGCCGGGACGACGACCCCCGCGGCGCCGCGTCCGACGCCCATGACGCCGCCGGCCTCGAAGACCGAGCCCCGCGCCCCGGCCACTGTCGGCGGGACGTCCGGCGTGCAGATCGGCGCCTTCTCGACCCCCGGCATCGCCGACCGGGAGTTCGCCGCCATCGTCGGCCGCTACCCGCAGTTCACCGCCGGCGCCGACAAGCGGGTGCAGGAGGTGACGGCGTCCAACGGTTCGACCGTCTATCGCACCACGGTGACCGGCCTGAGCCGCGAGCAGGCGACCGGCCTGTGCGACGCCATCAAGGCCCGCGGCGGCGACTGTTTCGTGCGCTGATCGATCGGTGACCTCGGCGGCGATCTACGGCTGTAGCGGCCATCGGCTGACAGAGGCGGAACGCGCCTTTTTCGCCGAGGCGAGGCCGTGGGGGTTTATCCTGTTCCGGCGCAATATCGACAGCCCGGAGCAGGTCCGGGCCCTGACCGCTGAACTGCGCGACTGCATCGGCGACGCCGGGGCTCCGATCCTGATCGACCAGGAGGGCGGCCGGGTGCAGCGGATGGGTCCGCCGCACTGGCCGAAATATCCGCCGGGCGAGGCCTATCTGAAGGCGGTGAACGACCCGCTGACCGCGCGCGAGCTTGTGCGGCTGGGCGCGCGGCTGATGGCGCACGACCTGAAGGCGGTGGGGATCAATGTTGATTGCCTGCCGGTGCTGGACGTTCCCGTGCCCGGCGCCCACGACATCATCGGCGACCGGGCCTATGCGCAGGACCCGGCGACAGTGGCGCAGCTGGGGCGGGCGGCGGCGGAGGGGATGCTGGCGGGCGGCGTCCTGCCGGTGATCAAACACATGCCGGGGCATGGCCGCGCCTTCGCCGACAGTCACCACGACCTGCCGGTGGTGCATGCGGATTTCGCGACGCTGGACGGCTGGGATTTTGCACCCTTCAAGGCCATGTCGGACATGCCGCTGGCGATGACGGCGCATGTGGTGTTCGACGCAATCGATCCGAAATGGCCGGCGACGACCTCGAAGAAGGCGATCCGCCTGATGCGCGAGCCTCTCGGCTTCGGCGGGCTGATCATGACCGACGACCTGTCGATGAAGGCGCTGTCCGGGTCGCTGCGGGAGCGGGCCGAGGCGTCGCTGAAGGCCGGCTGCGACGTGGTCCTGCACTGCAGCGGCGACCTCGACGAGATGGGGCTGGTGGCCGAAGGCGTCGGCAAGCTGAAGGGCAAGGCGGGCAAGCGGGCCGCGGCGGCGCTGGCGCGGATCGTCAGCGAGCCGGAGCCGCTGGACCCGTTCGAGGCGCGGCTGCGGTTCGATGCGCTGATGAGCGGGCGGCTCGAGGCGGCGAGGGGGCCGGATGTCGGGGAGGCGCAGGCATGACCGACGCCTTCCAGCCCAATCTGGACTTCACCGCCGCCGAACAGGTCGATGAGCGCGAAGCGTTTGTCGTCGACCTGGACGGCTATGAGGGGCCGCTGCACGTGCTGCTTGCGCTGGCGCGGACGCAGAAGGTCGATCTGCTGAAGCTGTCGATCACCCGGCTGGCGGAACAGTATCTGGCCTTCGTGCACGAGGCGCGGCGGCGGAATTTCTCGCTGGCGGCGGACTATCTCGTGATGGCGTCCTGGCTGGCCTATCTGAAGTCGCGCCTGCTGCTGCCGCGCACCGAAAAGGGCAAGGGCGACGAGATTCCGGCCGAGGAGATGGCCGCGGCCCTCGCCTTCCGGCTGCAGAAGCTGGAGGCGATGCGCAAGGCGGTGGAGGCGATCACCGCCCGGCCGCAGCTGAAGCGGGACGTCTTCAGCCGGGGCGATCCGCAGGCGACGGTGATCGTGCCGTCCGACCGGGTCGACGCCAGCCTCTATGAGCTGATGGCCGCCTATGTGACCCAGCGCCGGCGCGAGGAGCAGCGCCACTACAATCCCGGCCAGCGGGTCGAGGCCTTTGCGCTGGAGGCGGCGCGGGACTGGCTGCGCGACGTGCTGCCGCGTCTGGAGCAGTGGACGCCGCTGGAGCAGGTGGCGCCGGCGCGACGCGGCGAGGACGGCCCGACCCAGGCCAGCTTTACCGCCTCGACCCTGTCGGCCAGTCTGGAGCTGGTGAAGGAGGGGGCGATGGATGTGAAGCAGGCCGAGGCCTTCGCCGACCTGTATCTCAAGCGGCGCGGGCGGGGTCAGGTGCTGGAGCTGGTGCCGTGATCCAGTTCGCCCCCGATCACGGAGAGATCGAGCGCCGCGTCGAAGCGTTGTTGTTCGCGGCGGCCGGGCCGCTGTCGGCGGCCGAGATCGCGCGGCGGCTGCCCGAGGGGGCTGATGTGGGCGGGGCGATTTCGGCCCTGCGCGAGAAGTATCACGGGCGGGGGGTCGAGCTGGAGTGCGTCGCCGACCGCTGGCAGTTCCGCACGGCACCAGACCTGTCCTTCCTGATGACCGAGGAGCGCGAGGAGCCGCGGCGGCTGTCCAAGGCCGCGCTCGAGACCTTGGCCATCATCGCCTATCACCAGCCCTGCACCCGCGCCGAGGTCGAGAGCGTGCGCGGGGTGTCGCTGTCGCGGGGCACGCTGGATCTGCTGCTGGAGATGGGGTTCGTGCGGCTGCGCGGACGGCGGCGGACGCCGGGACGGCCGGTGACCTATGGCACCGCCGACCGGTTCCTGGAGCATTTCGGCCTGTCCAACCTGTACGACCTGCCGGGCGTGCAGGAGATGAAGGCGGCGGGCCTGCTGGACCTGTCGATCCCGGTGGGCTTCGAGGTGCCGGACCCGTCGCGGGCGACGGACGGGGACGACGAGCCGTTGCTGCCGGGCGACGAGGACGCGCCGGAGTTCGCGCAGGATTTCGTGGCGGAGGATTGAGGGTGGGCCCGCGAGGGGAGGTCGATTCCAATGCCCCGTGCGGCCAAGTGGTTAGTGGTTAGTGGTTAGTGATTAGTGGTTGGCCGACAGGGGCGACGCCGCCGTCGCCGAGCCGCCCCCCGCAGGCGATCCAGCAACCACTAATCACTAATCACTAATCACTTCATGCCTCCCCGCCGAAGGTGATGCATTCCGCTCCGACCCTTGCTAATCGCTTCAGATGATCGCTCGCCTTCGCCCCGTTCCGTTCGACCTCGGTCCCGTCCATTTCGTCGGCATTGGCGGCATCGGCATGAGCGGGATCGCCGAGATCATGCTCAAGATCGGCTATTCGGTGCAGGGCTCCGACGCCAAGGCCAGCGCCAACACCGAGCGGCTGGAGAAGCTGGGCGCGCGCATCTTCATCGGCCATGACGCGGCGCATATCGGCGACGGGGTGTCGGCGGTGGTCTATTCGACCGCGGTCAAGCCGACCAATCCCGAGATGGTCGTGGCGCGCGAGCGGCGGATTCCGCTGGTCCGGCGGGCGGAGATGCTGGCCGAGCTGATGCGGCTGCAGTTCTCGATCGCGGTGGGCGGGACCCACGGCAAGACCACGACGACCTCGATGGTGGCGGCGATCCTCGACGCCGGCGGGCTGGATCCGACGGTGGTCAACGGCGGCATCATCAACGCCTATGGCACCAACGCCAAGGTCGGCGACGGCGACTGGATCGTGGTCGAGGCCGACGAGAGCGACGGCAGCTTCCTGCGCCTGAAGTCGACGGTCGCCATCGTCACCAACATCGACCCGGAACACCTCGATCACTACGGCGACTTCGACGGGGTGCGGAAGGCGTTCGTGGACTTCGTCGAGAACATTCCCTTCTACGGCTTCGCCGCCGTCTGCCTCGACCATCCCGAGGTGCAGCGGCTGGTGGCCTCGATCGATAACCGGCGGCTGGTGACCTATGGGGTGAACCCGCAGGCCATGGTCCGGGCCGACAATGTTGAGATGAAGCCCGACGGTTGCCGCTTCGACGTGCTGATCCAGCCGCAGGGTCTGGCCGCGCTGGACGAGCCGATCCGGATCACGGGCCTGCACCTGCCCATGGCGGGCTGGCACAATGTCGCCAATGCGCTGGCCGCCATCGCCGTGGCGCGCGAGCTGGACGTGTCGGACGAGGCGATCCGGGCCGGTCTGGCCGGCTTCGGCGGGGTGCGGCGGCGGTTCACGACCACGGGGATCATCGGCGGGGTGCGGATCGTCGACGACTACGGCCACCACCCGGTCGAGATCGCGGCGGTGCTGAAGGCCGCCCGTCAGGTGGCGGAGGGCCGGGTCATCGCCGTGGTCCAGCCGCACCGCTTCACCCGCCTGCGCGATCACATGGAAGACTTTCAGGCCGCCTTCAACGATGCCGACGTGGTCTATGCCGCGCCGGTCTATCCGGCCGGCGAAGCACCGATCGAAGGCGTCGATGCAGATGCCCTGGTCGAAGGGATCAAGGCCCGCGGTCACCGCAGCGCACACACCGTGGCCGGGGCCGATGGCCTGGCCAGCGTGCTGGCGGACAGCGTCCAGCCGGGCGACATGGTGGTCTGCCTGGGCGCGGGCGACATCACCAAGTGGGCCGGCGGTCTGGCCGAAAAGATCAAGTTCCTGAGGGCGGGCGGATGATGGCCGATGCCCTTCCTAAGGTGGCGGGAAAAGTGACGCCGAACGCCCCGCTGGCTCCGCTGGTCTGGTTCAAGTCCGGCGGCGCGGCCGAGTGGCTGTTCGAGCCGAAGGACCTGGCCGATCTGCAACGGTTCCTGCGCGATCTCGATCCCAAGGTGCCGGTCATGGCGCTGGGGCTGGGCAGCAACCTGATCGTCCGCGATGGCGGCGTGCCGGGCGTGGTGGTGCGACTGGGCAAGACTTTCGCCAAAGTGAGCAAGAGCGCCGACCTGACGCTCGATTGCGGAGGCGGGGCGAGCGGGATTCTGGTTTCCTCCACCGCGCGCGACAACGGCATTGCCGGGCTGGAATTCCTCCGCTCGATCCCCGGCACGGTCGGCGGCTTCGTGCGGATGAACGGCGGGGCCTATGGCGGCGAGGTCAAGGATATCCTGGTCGATTGTGACGTGGTGCTGCGCGATGGTTCGCTGGTCACGCTGCCGGTGGCAGACCTGCATTACACCTATCGCCACAGCGAATTGCCGGACGGCGCGATCGTGGTCGCCGCGCGGTTCAAGGGGCGGCCCGGCGTGCCGGCGGATATCCAGGCCGAAATGGACCGCATTTCCGCCAGCCGCGAAGCCAGCCAGCCGCTGCGCAGCAAGACCGGTGGCAGCACGTTCAAGAACCCGCCGGGGCACAAGGCCTGGCAACTGGTGGACGAAGCCGGGTGCCGGGGTCTGATCCTGGGCGGCGCGCAGGTGAGCGAGAAGCACACCAACTT
>NZ_DDRM01000016.1:0-4432 GCF_002343105.1 Brevundimonas sp. UBA2416 | reverse complement strand
GCGCGCGAGCGCGTCGCGCACCGTTGGCGCGCTGCGGCAGCTGTACTCGAGCACGCCGTAGGCGCCGCGCGGCAGCTGCTGGCCGAGGTGGATGCCGAGGTCGGGATCGCCGGCGGCGAGGGCGGCGGCACCCAGCAGGAGTGATCCCGCCGCGGCGGCCTGGCATGGATCCAACCAGCACCGCCATGATTTGTGATTCCCCGCCGCCTGCAGTTCTGGCAACCGCCTGGCGGAGTCCTGCGGCGGCCGGCAGGTTCGATCCCGCCAGCACTCCATGACTCCACCCCTCCGACTCCGCAAGCCCCGCCCAGCCCATGCCCACCGCCACCCTGCTCATCCACTGCCCGGACAAGCCCGGCCTCGTGCATGACGTCACCGGCTTCATCCTCTCCCATCAGGGGAACATCATAGACCTCCAGCAGCACATAGACCCCGAGCAGGGCGCCTTCTTCATGCGCCTGGAGTGGAGCCTGGAGCGCTTCACCCTCGAACCGGAGGAGATCGAGAGCCGCCTCCAGCCCCTGGCGCGCCGGCATCAGATGCGCCTCACCCTCAGCCTCTCCTCAAGGCGCAAGCGCGTGGCCCTCCTCGTCAGCCGGGACAGCCACTGCCTCTACGATCTCCTCGCCCGCCACGAGGCCGGCGACCTGCCCGTGGACATCCCCCTCATCCTCTCCAACCACGAGCACCTCCGCCCCGCCGCCGAGCGTTTCGGCATCCCCTTTCACCATTTCCCCGTCACACCCCAGACCAAGGACGCCCAGGAGCAGGCCCAGATCAGCCTCCTGCGCGCGCACGATGTGGACACCCTCGTCCTGGCCCGCTACATGCAGATCCTCAGCCCCCGCATGATCGAGGCCTTCCCCCTCCGCATCCTCAACATCCACCACAGCTTCCTCCCCGCCTTCGTCGGCGCCAGGCCCTACCACCAGGCCTACGAGCGGGGCGTCAAGCTGATCGGCGCGACCTGTCACTATGTGACCAGCGAACTGGACGCCGGCCCGATCATCGAGCAGGACGTGATCCGCATCGACCATTCCGATTCCCCGGACGACATGGTCCGTTATGGCAAGGACATCGAGAAGACCGTTCTGGCGCGCGGCCTGCGCTACCACCTCGAGGACCGGGTGCTGGTTCATGGCAACAAGACGGTAGTCTTCCGCTAGACCGCCCGGAGCGCCCCACGGGCGCCCGATCGCATTGCCGGTCCGGGTACGGCGGCCGTGCGGGAAAAGGGCCGGCGCCGGCCGGGGTTTCGCGGTTGCCGTCGCCTGGTGGCGGGAACTGCCGGGGCGCTGGGCCGGGGTGGCGGCATCCCGCGGCAATCCGCGACATATTTCACGACAGCCGGAAAATCGGCACCAACGTCCGTCCGCCAGTGCGGAATATTTCCTGTGACCGCCGGTCCGAGGCCCGCAGAATGGAACCAGCCATCACCGGAATCAACCCATGTCCGACCTTCCACGAGCCTCCTGCCGCCTGCTGTTCATCGACTTGCGCACCACCAGGCAAGCACCCCCACCGCCATTGCCCGGCCTCGTTGTCGTCAGCCCCAACCTCGCCACCGGCGAGTGCGCGGAGACGGCCGCGGCGCTGGCCGCGCTCGTCGCCATCGACGGGGAAGCGGCACATGCGGAGTGGCGGCAGCGATATCACCCGATGTGCCAGGGCGGCTTCCCGCACATCGTTCTCCTCGATCCGTGGGATCCGGTGCTAGCGCGTCGCATCCTTCAGGGCGACGCCGCCGACTGCTGCGCCATCGACGACCTCGAGCGCATCGATCTGACGCTCGCCCGTCTCGAACACCGGCCCCGCCCGCCCCGGCCCGAGTCGGTCGCGCCGTCCGGGCTGGCCCGGCAACTGAGCCTGGAGACAGCGGTGGATATACTGCCGGTGCCCGTGTTCATGAAGGGCCGCAACCGCCGCTACATCGCCTGCAACAAGGCGTTCGCGGAGTTCATCGGCCTTTCTCTCGGCGAAATTCTCGGCAGAACCGTCTTTGACGTCGCCCCGGGGGAATTGGCAATGACCTACGAGCGGGCGGATATCGAGCACCTGGCCAGGGGCGGAATACAGACGTATGAGTCGCAGGTCCTGCACGCCGACGGCAGCCTTCATGACGTGGTGTTCCACAAGGCAGTCGTTCCCGATCTCTCCGGGGAGCCGGACGGCATCGTCGGCGCCATGCTCGACATTTCCGACCGGAAGGCCCTGGAGCGCCGTCTGGAGGTGCTCGCCGCGACCGATTTCCTGACCGGCGTCTACAACCTGCGCACCTTCTACGAACTCGCCCGGCACGAAGTGTCGC
Organism: Brevundimonas sp. UBA2416; assembly: GCF_002343105.1. Taxonomy (NCBI): domain Bacteria; kingdom Pseudomonadati; phylum Pseudomonadota; class Alphaproteobacteria; order Caulobacterales; family Caulobacteraceae; genus Brevundimonas; species Brevundimonas sp. UBA2416. The sequence continues at coordinate 2,124 of NZ_DDRM01000016.1, read as the reverse complement.
GCCAGGCCCGCAACGGCGGAGAGCTGGCCCTGCTGGTGATCGACATCGATCACTTCAAGGGCATCAACGACAGCCTCGGCCACGCCGCCGGCGACAACGCGCTCAAGCAGTTCGTCTCGGTCGTCCGCGAAAACCTGCGCGAACAGGACATCTTCGCGCGCGCCGGCGGCGACGAGTTCCGCCTGCTGCTGCCGGACACCTCGCCGGACGGCGCCCAACTGGTCGCCGAACGCATTCGGGCGGAAGTCAACGGGGTCACCGTGCGCAGTCATCGCGGCCGCTGCCGGCTCTCGGTCAGCATCGGCATCGCCCGCTGCGTGCCGGGCGAAGACGCACTCGACATCGCCGCCGGGCATGCCGACGACGCGCTCTATGAAGCCAAGGCAGCCGGACGAAACTGCATCCGTCCCCAGCCCGAGAACCGGTAATCGCCCATGCCGCCGGCCCCGGCGGACGAAGCCCCGGAACGCCCGCGGTCGGCGGGATGGGCCTAGAGCCCGTCGCTCAAGGCGACCCCGGCGCCAATCGTCGTCTGGTTCCAGTTGTAGTCGATCAGGCTTTCACCGTACCCGGAGAAGACCTGCACGTAAGCGCGCAGAGGGCCGAAGAGGCGGGGCGAAAACCAGCCGGCCTCGACGGCGCCCTTGCCGGTCCGCAGGTTGCCGCGGACCGCGCCCGAGAAGGTGTTGCCACGCCAGCGGTAGAGGGCGCTGAGCTTGCCATGGCCGAGGTAATCGGTGATGTCCGGATTGTCATCCTTGCTCGAGCTTTCCGGCAGACGATACCAGAGCGTGCCGAACAGGGCGAGGTCCTCGCGCTCAATGCCGAACTCGGCGAAAAGCCTGTCCCAGCTCCGGGACAGTCCGTTGTTGCCGCCGCTGGAGATGAGATCGGAGCGCCCGTTCGACTGGTGTTTGTAGCCGACGTTCAGGAGTTTCCAGTTGAAGCCGCCGCCGAGATCGACGTCCGGCCGGTAACTGACGAACAGCTCGGGCATGTAGTTGTTGTCGCGGAATGGCCGCGAGGTGTCGCCGTTGTACACCTGCCACTGGCTCTGCTGGGTATAGGCGGCCCACAGGCCCCAGCGCCGGTCGTCGCTGGTCCATACGCGCGCCTTGAAGCTGATCTGGAACTTCGCCTCGGTATCATTCAGATCCAGCTGCTCTCGCCCGGAACCCTGAACCAGGGGCGTGAACGGCGCCTTGTTGACGTTGTCCGAATAGCGGCCGAACAGCAGGTAGTTCGCGTTGTAGAAGCCGATGTCATAAGGTGCGGAGTTCGGATCGAAGCCCCATGCCGTATCGATCATCGATGCCGTCGGCGGGCGCGCCGCCGCATCGCCGTCGGCGCGCTTCGTTTCCGCCGCTGAAGCGGGCGCCGCGGCTGCCGGGGTGACCGCGCTTCCCTTGGGCGCCTCCGCGACACCTCCGCTGACAGCGTCGTAGCACGCGAGGCGCGCCATGCTCGCGGCGATGCCGCGACAGTCGGCCACGCTGGAAGGACTGGTTTGCGCCAGCGCAGCGCCGCCGACGGCCGCGAGAAGAAGGACAGCGGCACGCCCGCCGGGTTTATTCACTTTCATTTTCCGTTGCTCCGATGCAAGGCGAGGTGTCGTTGAGTTGTCAGACAGATTGGGGCCGCCATGATGCCAGAGGCCGGCGTCGAAGACAAATGCACCCGGCTGCGGGTTGCAGGGCTGCCGGCTGCCGAAAAAAAAGGGCGCCCGAAGGCGCCCGAAGGGAGAGAGATCAGGGATGGCTTGCTCAGTGGTGATAGGCGCTTTCGCCATGCGAGGTCAGGTCGAGGCCTTCGCGTTCTTCTTCCTGCGGCACCCGCAGACCGATGACGATATCGACCAGCTTGTAGGCGACCACGGAGACGACACCCGACCAGACGATGACGGTGCCGACACCCCACAACTGGCTGACCACCTGGGCGGCCATGTCGAAGTCGCCGACCTTGTTGGCCACGTAGTCGTAGACACCCGTGCCGCCGAGAGCCGGATCGGCGAAGACGCCGGTCAGGATGGCGCCGAGAATGCCGCCAACGCCATGGACGCCGAAGACATCGAGCGAGTCGTCCGCACCCAGCAGCTTCTTCAGGCCATTGACGCCCCACAGGCAG
>NZ_DDRM01000022.1:0-10886 GCF_002343105.1 Brevundimonas sp. UBA2416 | reverse complement strand
CTTGTCATCCCGGCCGAAGCGAAGCGGAGAGCCGGGACGGTGGTCGCAACCCCACGACCGTCCCGGAAGCGGCGCCAGCCGCTATCCGGGGCAAGGGTCAGGAGGACGCGCTGGTCGCCGCCCTGCTCCCGGCTCAGCCCTGCGGGCTGTCCGGGAGTGAGACATTGAGCGCTGTCCCGTCCCCGCTCTCCGCTTCGCTTCGGCGGGGATGACAAGGGACCTGTGAACGCCGCAGTGGGTCAAAAGAACAAAAAGGGAACATTCCGATTGACTCCGCCTCCTCCAATTGGCTGGATCGTCCCGGGTCGGCGGTTCATTGCGAGGAATAGAGATCATGCGTGCCGAAGACCGCATCGCCGCCCGCCTGCTGGAGGCCCTGGAGGGCCTCGACCTGACCAGCGCCGATGGCCGCGCCGGCATCAGCACCCTGCTGTCCGAGATCGAACGCGCCTGCCCCGGAGCCATCCTGCAACAGGCGGCGCGGATGGAGCTGCGGGCGGTGGGATGGCGGTCCCATTCCCGATTGGTCCCGATCATCGACGTTGAGCCCGGCGTCGGCAGGTCGGCGCTTTCGCCGGGTGTCTGAAGCCCCGGGACGGCTCTGCGACCTTGCATAGCGACGGTCAGTCGCGCAGGAACAGGGTGTCGCGTCGCGGCCGGGAAGATCACGACATGCGGGCTATTTCCAAACCGGTCTTGTACGCGATCGGCCTGGTGCTGGTCATTGCGGTCGTGGCGGGAGTCGCCCTGTCCCGACGCCCTGCCGAGGTCGCCGTTCTCGAGATCAGACCCCGGACGGTCGAGCAGGCCCTGTCAGTGGTCGGGCGCGCACGCTCGGCGCAGCTGGTGCAGGTCTCATCGCCCAACCCCGGCCAGGTCACTCGTCTGTTTCAGGATGAGGGAGACCGGGTCGCGGCGGGAGCCCCCCTGGCAGTCATTCTCGCGGCGGTCGAACAGGCGCAGACCGAGGCGGATGTGGCCCGGCTGCGCGCCGCCGAGGCTGAGGCGAGGGAAGCGCGGCTCAGCCATCAACGCACCCGGACCCTGTACGAGCGAGGCTTTGCCGCCAGGGCGGCGCTCGACGCCGCGCGTGCAGCGCTCGACACGGCGGAGGCCAATGTCGCGGCCGCTTCTGCCGCCGTGCGCGCGTCGGCCGAGCGAGCGCGGGCATTCACCATCGTCGCCCCGATGGCCGGTATTGTGCTGGTTCGTCCGATCGACAACGGCCAGGTGGTGGCGGCCGGCGAGACCCTGTTCGAACTGGGCTCGGCGACCGGCGTCGAGATACGCGCCGAGGTCGAGGAGGCCTATGCCGACGCTTTGAGGCCCGGCCAGATGGCCCGTGCTGCACTGTCCGGATCCACCGTCATCTTTTCGGCCCGGGTCACCGAGGTCTCGCCGAAGGTGGACTCCAGCACCGGCGGACGCATGGTCCGGCTATCGGCGGACGGCGGGCCGGATCTTCCGCCGGGCCGCTCCGTAGACGTGACCATCGTCGTGGATCAGCGCGAGGGTGCGATCGTCGTGCCGCGCAGCGCCGTGGTGGACGCCTCGGCTGCGGCCAAGGTCTATGTGGTGGATGCGGACAATATCGTTCGGCTTCGACCGATCACCATGGCGCGCTGGCCTTCGGTCAACGCGATTGTCGAAACCGGGTTGAGACCGGGCGACCGCGTCGTGCTGGATCCCGGTTCGACAAGCCCCGGCGCCCGGATCCGTCCCGTGGCGCCGATGTCGGGTGGATGACCCATGTTCGTCCTGCTGGTCGCGCGTCGGTATCTTTTTTCCAGCCCGTCACAGACCCTGCTTCTGATCACGGGCGTCGCGCTTGGCGTCACGGTCTTCGTCTTCATCACCGCCCTGATCGCCGGCCTGGCCACGCTGCTGACCGAACAGGTGACGGGCGACAGCGCCCACATCAGTCTTGAGCCGCCCACGCGTGTTGCGCGGGTCCTGGCGGGGCCGGACCTGCCGGTCGAATCCGTGGCGCTGGTTTCCACCTTCCAGCGGGAGCAGATCCGGAATTGGCCGATGGTGGTCGAGCTCCTGCGGTCCGATCCTGCGGTGACCGCCATCAGCGCCCGGATTTCCGGCAGCGCCTTTCTCGTCAAGGCCGAGGCCGTGAGGCCCGTATCGATCATCGGGCTGGAGCCACAGGGCATCGACGCCATCTCCGAGATCAGCCCGAACATCATTGAGGGCGATGGCGACCTGGGGGCTGACGGTCTGTTGATCGGTGTGCGGACGGCCGAACAACTGGGGCTTGGCGCCGGCCAGTCCGTCCTGCTGCGGACCGAGCGTGGCGTGGACCGACAGTTGACGGTCAAGGGTGTGTTCCGCACGGGCGTCCAGAGTCTGGACGAGCGCATAGCCTTCGTCTCCTTGCAGACCGCCCGGCCGCTTTTCGTCCTGCCCGAGGGTGTGACGAACATCGAGGTCAAGCTGAACGACCCGGAGGCCGCCCGCGCCAAGGCCCGGTTCCTGGGTGAGGCGACCGGTCTGCGCGCCACGCCCTGGCAGGAGAAGAATCTCGGGCTGGAGGACGCCCTGCAGGCCCAGGGGCGGACCGGCACCATGATCCAGGTCTTTTCGCTGATCTCGATCATCATCGGCGTGGCCAGCGCCCTTGTTCTTTCGGCCTACCGGCGCCGGAGCGAGGTCGGGATCATGCGGGCGTTCGGGGTGCCGAGCCGCTTCATTCTGCTGGTCTTCGTCCTTCAGGGCCTGTTGATCGGCCTGATCGGCGCCCTGATCGGCTGCGCCACGGGCTATGGCCTCTGTATCTGGATCGAGGGCATCACAAGGCCCGACGGCACATCCATCCTGCCGATCGCGCCGGAACAGGGCGGCTATGTCTGGGCCCTGGTCCTCACCACCCTCGGCGCGGTGGTGGCTTCCATCCTTCCCGCGCGCTCGGCGTCCAGGGTCGATCCACTGGAGGCGATCCAGCAATGACGAGAGTTCTGGAAGCGCTGGGGATCGAGAAGACGTTCCGCAACGGCGACGAGGAAACGCCCGTGCTGAAGGGCATCGACCTGACCCTCGACAAGGGCGAGCTGGTCGCCCTGCTGGGCGCGTCAGGGTCGGGAAAGTCGACGCTGTTGTCGATCATCGGCCTGCTGCTGGCCCCGACGGCCGGAAGCCTGACCATCAGCGGCGAACGGGTGGACGGTCTGTCGGAGAAGATGCGGGCGCAGTTTCGAAACCGCCGCCTCGGCTTTGTCTTCCAGTTCCATCACCTCCTGCCGGATTTCACGGCGATGGAGAATGTGGCCTTCCCCGCCGCCGCCCCGGCCGGCGGGATATCGCCGGCGATGCGTGAGCGTGCGCGGGACCTGCTCACGCGGGTGGGGCTGAAAGACCGTATCGACTTCCCGGCCACCCGCCTTTCAGGCGGGCAAAAGCAGCGCGTCGCCATCGCCCGTGCGTTGATGAACCGCCCGGACCTCATCATCGCCGACGAGCCGACCGGAAACCTCGATCGGGACTCCGCCAATCTCGTGCTGGATCTCATGCGCGAGGTTAACCGGGATGACGGCGCCACCTTCCTGATATGCACCCACGATGAAGGTGTGGCGGAACGGTGCAGCCGGCAATTGACCCTGGATGACGGGCGGTTGGCGTCCAATGTCAGTGAGCCTGTCGACGGCTTTACCGGCTAACCGGCCCTCAATGCGCCTCGTCCCAGTTCCCCGCCGCCCGCGCATCCACCACCAGCGGCACCGTCAGGGCCACGGCCGGTTCCGCCGCCCCCTCCATGGTGCGTTTGATCACGGCGATGGCGCGCTCGGCCTCGGCTTCCGGGGCCTCGAAGACCAGTTCGTCGTGGACCTGGAGCAGCATCTTCGTTGAGAGACCGGCCTCGACCAGCGCGCCCGGCATCCGCATCATGGCGCGGCGGATGATGTCGGCGGCGGCGCCCTGGATGGGGGCGTTGATGGCGGCGCGTTCGCCGAACTGGCGCTCGGCCCCCGACTTGGAATGGATGGCGGGGATGTGGATGCGGCGGCCGAAGACGGTGCTGACCATGCCGGTCTCCCGCACCTGGGCCTTGGTGGCGTCCATATAGGTGCGGATGCCGGGGAAGCGTTCGAAATAGGTCTTGATATAGTCGCCGGCCTCGCCCTGGCCGATGTTCAGCTGGGCGGCCAGGCCGAAGGCGCTGATGCCGTAGACGATGCCGAAATTGATCGCCTTGGCGCGGCGGCGGGTCTCGGGGTCCATCTGGTCGACCGGGACGCCGAACATCTCGCTGGCCGTGGCGGTGTGGATGTCGATGCCGGCGGCGAAGGCGCGCTTGAGTTCGGGGATGTCGCCGATGTGGGCCAGCAGGCGCAGCTCGATCTGGCTGTAGTCGGCGCTGATCAGGACATGGCCGGGGGCGGCGATGAAGGCCTGGCGGATCTGGCGGCCGGTCTCGGTGCGGATCGGGATGTTCTGCAGGTTGGGGTCGGAGGAGGCGAGGCGGCCGGTGGTGGCGGCGGCGAGCTGATAGCTGGTGTGGACCCGGTCGGTGGCGGGGTCGAGCGCCTCGATCAGGGCGTCGGTATAGGTGCCCTTGAGCTTGGCCAGCTGGCGCCAGTCCAGCAGGACGCGCGGCAGGTCGTGTGTGGGGGCCAGGGTCTCGAGGGTGGCGGCGCCGGTTTCCCACTGGCCGCTGGCGGTCTTCTTGCCGCCGGGCAGGTTGAGCTCGCCGAACAATATGTCGCCGATCTGTTTCGGGCTGCCGATGTTGAAGGGACGGCCGGCGATCTGGTGGGCCTGGGCCTCCAGCTCGGCCATGCGCAGGCCGAACTCTGACGACAGCCGCTTGAGGCGGTCGGGATCGACGCGGATGCCGGCCTGTTCCATGGCGGCGAGGACGGCGGGCATGCCGCGCTCGAGGGTCTCATAGACGGTGACGAGGTGGTCTTCGGCCAGGCGCGGCTTGAGGAGGCGCCAGAGCCGCAGGGTGACGTCGGCATCCTCGGCGGCATAGGCGGTGGCCGGTTTCAGGGCGACGTGTTTGAAGGATTTCTGCGCCTTGCCGGCGCCGGCGACCGCCTTGAAGGTGATGGGGTCGTGGCCGAGGTGGAGCCTTGAGAGCTCGTCCATGCCGTGGCCGTGCAGGCCGCCCTCGAGGACGTAGGAGATCAGCATGGTGTCGTCGATCGGGGCGACGCGGATGCCGCGCCGGGCCATGACGGCGAGGTCGTATTTGCCGTTCTGGGTGACCTTGAGGACGGCGGGGTTTTCCAGCAGCGTCTTGAGGCGGGCGAGGGCCGCGGGTTTGTCGATCTGGGTGAGGGGTTCGCGCTGCTCGGTCTCGCCGCCGAAGTCGAGGCCGCCGGCGTTGGCCGCCGGCTCGTGCTCATGCGTCAGGGGGATGTAGCAGGCGTCATTGGTGCCGATGGCCAAGGAGACGCCGCACAGGCCGGCGTGGGTGGCGCTGAGGGCGTCGGTCTCGGTGTCGAAGCCGATGACGCCGGCCTCGGTGGCGCGGGCGATCCACCGGTCCAGGTCTTCGAGCGTCTGGACGCAGGTGTAGGCGTCGGTGTCGAAGCCTTGCACTTCCGCCGGGCCGGTCGCGATCTGGCCGTAGCGGGGCGTGGCGACGGGGGCCGAGGGGACCTTGGGCCGGGTCACGAAGGCGGTGCCGTTGGTGGCCGGGGCCTTGCCGTCGCCGACGCGGTTGCGCAGCGAGCGGAACTCCATCCTGTCGAGGAAGGCGGCGAGCGCTTCCGGGTCGGGGTCGCGGATGGCGAAGTCGGAGATGGGCTCGGGGGCGGGGGCCTCGCAGTCGAGGCGGCAGAGCTCGCGGCTGAGCCGGATCTGGTCGGCGAATTCGATCAGGGTCTCGCGCCGTTTCGGCTGTTTGATCTCGCCGGCGCGGGCCAGCAGGGTGTCGAGGTCGCCATATTCCTCGATGAGCTGGGCGGCGGTCTTGGGGCCGATGCCGGGGGCGCCGGGGACGTTGTCGGTGCTGTCGCCGATCAGGGCCTGGACCTCGACGACCTTGTCCGGGGTGACGCCAAACTTTTCGAACACGGCCTCCTCGGCCAGGCGGCGCTCCTTCATCGGGTCCCACATGACGACCGAGGGGCCGATCAGCTGCATCAGGTCCTTGTCGGACGAGACGATCACGGCCTCGCCGCCGGCGTCGCGGGCGCGGCAGGCATAGGTGGCGATCAGGTCGTCGGCCTCCCAGCCCGGCAGTTCGATACAGTGGACCCCGAAGGCGGCGGTGGCCTCGCGGACCAGCGGGAATTGGGGGATCAGATCCTCGGGCGGGGCCGAGCGGTTGGCCTTGTAGAGGTCGTACATCTCATTGCGGAAGGTCTTCTCCGAATGGTCGAAGACGGCGACCAGATGGGTCGGGCCGTCGTCGCCCTTCATGTCGCGGATCAGCTTCCACAGCATGTTGCAGTAGCCCTGGACGGCGCCGACGGGCAGGCCGTCGGACTTGCGCGTCAGGGGCGGCAGGGCGTGATAGGCGCGGAAGATATAGGCCGAGGCGTCGATCATCCACAGCCGGACGGGAGAGTCCTCCGGGGCGCCGTCCTGCGAGGCGTCGGGTGAGGGCGAGTCGGGCGCGGCGTCGGTCATGCGGCGAACATAGGCGGGCGCGCCGCCGCCGTCACCGGCTCTACTGGCTTCGCAGGCCGGTGATCGTGCGGTTGGGGGCGATGTCCTCGGCCGAGGTTATGAGGTGAACGAGGGCCGGGCGGCCGGCGGCGCGGGCGGCGGCGAGGGCGGCCGGGAAGTCGGCGGTGGTCTCGCAGCGGATGCCGAAGGCGCCGAAGGCCTCGGCGTATTTGACGAAATCCGGGTTCACGAGATCGGTGGCCATGGTCCGCTGCGCGCCCGGATAGTGCATCTCCTGGTGCATGCGGATGGTGCCGTAGGTGCCGTTGTCGACGACCACGACGACGGCGTTGATGCCGTACTGGACGGCGGTGGCGATCTCCTGACCGGTCATCAGATAGTCGCCGTCGCCGGCGATGCAGATGACCTCACGGTCGGGATGAACCGATTTGGCGGCGAGGGCGGCCGGGTAGCCATAGCCCATCGCCCCCGAGGTCGGGGCCAGCTGGGTGCGGCAGGCGCGGTGGCGGTAGAAGCGGTGCAGCCAGGCGGCGAAATTGCCGGCGCCGTTTGTGACGATGGCCGTCGGCGGCAGGCTGTCGTGCAGATGCGCCATGCATTCGCTCATGTTCACCGCGCCGGTCACCGGCACGGGGGTCGAGAAGGCCACGTAGTCGGCATGGGCGGCGGCGGCCTCGTCATGCCAGGTGCGGCCGGGATCGATCGCCGACAGGGCGTGGGCGGCGAGGGAATTGTCGGCCGTGGCGCTGATCAGCGGGGTCCAGACCCGGCCCAGCTCCTCGGCGCCGGGGTGGATGTGGATCAGGGTGTCAGCCGTGCGGGCGCGGTCGAACAGGGTGTAGCCCTGGGTCGGGTTCTCGCCGAGGCGCGCGCCGATGGCGAGGATCAGGTCGGCGGCCTTCGCGCGGGCCGTGAGCTTCGGATTGCAGCCGAGGCCGAGGTCGCCGGCATAGTTGGGGCGGGCGTTGGACAGGATGTCCTTGCGGCGGAAGGACAGGCTGACCGGCAGGCCGATGCGCTCGGCCCAGTCGCCGATGGCGGCGGCGGCGTCTTCGGTCCAGCCGGAACCGCCGAGCACCAGCAGGGGGCGTTCGGCCTTCGCGAGACGCGCGCGCACCTGTTCGACGAAGCCGGGGGCCAGCGCGGCCTTCGCCGGCGTCACCGGACGGATCGGGGCGGGGCCGCCGTCGGCGTGGAGGATGTCCTCGGGCAGGGCGATGACCACCGGCCCCATCCGGCCCTGCAGGGCGGTGGCGAAGGCGCGCTCGACCACCTCGACGGTGCGTTCGGGGCTTTCGATCTCGGTGGCCCATTTGGCCAAGCCGCCGAAGACTTCGCGATAGTCGACCTCCTGGAAGGCGCCGCGGCCGCGGTCGGTCAGGGCGATCTGGCCGACGAACAGGATCATCGGGGTGGAGTCCTGGTGCGCCGTATGCACGCCGATCGAGGCATGGGTCGCCCCCGGCCCGCGGGTGACCATGCAGACGCCGGGCTTGCCGGTCAGCTTTCCATAGGCCTCGGCCATGTTGGCGGCGCCGGCCTCGTGGCGGCAGGCGATGACCTGGATTTTGTCGCGCACGTCGGCGAGGGCGTCGAGGACGGCGAGATAGCTCTCGCCCGGGACGCAGAAGACGCGGTCGATGCCGTTCATGACGAGGGTGTCGACGATGCGGCGGGCGGCGGTGTTGGCGGGCTGGCTCATGCGGGAGCGGTTAGCAGATCAGACCCCCGCTTGGCCATGCAACCCCACGGCCACGCTTGCGTTTATGGCCAAGGTTCAACGCCTGGAACGGAACACCCATGAAAAAGATCATCACCCTGACCCTCGTCGCCGCCGCCCTGGCCGTCTCGGCCTGCAACACTGTCGCCGGCGTCGGTCGCGACGTCTCCGCCGTGGGCAGCGCGGTCGCCGCGGGCGCCGAGGACGCGAAAAACTAGGTCGAACTTGTCATCCCGGCCGGAGCGAAGCGGAGAGCCGGGACGGCACTGGGCATCACCTTCCTCACCTCCCGGACAGCCCGCAGGGCTGAGCCGGGAGCAGGGTGGCGACCAGTTCGTCCTCCTGACCCTTGCCCCGGATAGCGGCTGACGCCGCTTCCGGGACGGCCATTGGGTTGGCTCCACCGTCCCGGCTCGCCGCTTTGCGGCGTCCGGGATGACAAGGGGTCCGGACCTTCGACGAACGTGCGCTAGTAGACCACGCCCGTCAGATAGAGCCCTGTGGACGGGGCCACGGGGCCGCAGGCGGCGCGGTCGCGGGCGGCCAGGGCCGCCGCCACATCCTCCACCTTCCAGCGGCCCAGCCCGACCTCGGCGAGGGTTCCTGTCATCGACCGGACCTGACGGTGCAGGAAGCTGCGGGCCTCGAAGACCAGATGCACCTCGTCGCCGATGCGTGAGACACGGGCGACATCGAGCGTCTTTTCCGGCGATTTCGACTGGCAGTTCACATCGCGGAAGGTGGTGAAGTCGTGCAGGCCGACGAGGCTCTGCGCCGCCGCCTGCATGGCGTCGGCGTCGAGGGATTTCCGCATATGCCAGACCCGGCCGGCGTCCAGCGCCGGCGGACCGGGGCGGTTGAGGATGCGGTACAGATAGCGCCGGCCGGTGGCCGAGAAGCGGGCGTGCCAGTCGTCCTCGACGCCCTCGCAGTCCAGCACCGAGATCGCCTCGCCGACCAGATGGGCGTTGAGGGCGTTCATCACTGTCTGCGCGGGCCAGGCCTTTTCCAGATCGAGGCTGATGACCTGACCGGTGGCATGGACGCCGGTGTCGGTGCGGCCGGCAGCGGCGAGGCGCACGGTCTCGCCGCAGAAGGCGGTGATGGCGGTCTCGACGGAGCCCTGCACGGTCGGCTGGTCGGTCTGGGCCTGAAAGCCGTTATAGGCCGAGCCGTCGTATTCGAGGGTGAGCCGGTACCGGGGCATGCCTGTTTCCCTATCGCTCGCCGCGCGGCGGCTCGCTGCTTGAGGGAAGGAGCACCGTTCCGGCCGGCAGCGGGAAGCCGCGCAACATTTCTTCGGCGGACTGGGCCGCCTTGCCTGCGCGTTGGACCCGGAGAAGTTCGACCGCGCCGTCGCCGCAGGCGATACGCAGGGCGCCGTCCAGCACCTGTCCGGGGGCGCCCGCGCCGTCGGGCGCGACGCGCGACATCAGGACCTTGATCCGCACCGGCCCATCCTCGCCGGGAACCTCGAACCAGGCGCCGGGGAAGGGCGACAGGCCGCGGATATGGGCATCGACCTCCGCCGCCGGCCGGGACCAGTCGATCCGGGCCTCGGCGGGGGTGATCTTCTTCGCATAGGTCGGCTCGCCGACCTGTTCCGTGCCTTCGACGCCGCCCCGCTCGATGGCGGCCAGCGCCCGGGGCCACAGCCCGGCGCCGATGTGGGACATCCGCTCGCCGAGGCTGGCGGCGGTGTCGTCGGCGCGGATGTCGAGGATTTCCGACAGGAGGATCGCGCCCTCGTCGAGGCCCTCGGACATCCGCATGATCTGGACGCCCGTCTGGCGGTCGCCGGCCATGATGGCGCGCTGGATCGGGGCCGCGCCGCGCCAGCGCGGCAGCAGCGAGCCGTGCAGGTTGAACGCGCCCAGCCGCGCCGCCTCGAGGAGTCGCGGCGGGAGGAGGTTCCGGTAATAGGCCGAGAGGATCAGGTCGGGCTGCAGCGACCGCAGGCGCTCGATCCACGCGGGGTCGTTGACGTCGTCCGGCGTGAACACCGGCAGGCCGCGTTCGTGCGCGAGCGCAGCCGGCGGGCGAAACCAGATGTTCTCGTCCGGATCGGCGGCGTGCGTGACCAGGCCCGCCACGGTGACGTCGCGGGCGAGCAGCAGCGCGAGGGCTTCCGCCCCCACCTCACTGTAGGCGAAGAGCAGGGGGCGCGGGGTCATGGGGCGGCAGGGTTCACGCGAGTGCTTCCGCCCTCCTGGGACGCTCAGCCGGAATGATGCCGGTGCGGTGGAGCCGCCTGTCCCCAGNNGAAGACCGGCAGGCCCATGGTCTCGGCGAAGGCCTGGACCGGCGAGGGCGTCAGCTTCTGGCCGCGCCCGCGCGGCTTCGGCGGCTGGGACCAGACTCCCACGATCTCATGCCCCGAGGCGATGAGCTCGGCCAGCGATGGCACGGCGAAGTCGGGGGTACCCATGAAGGCGAGGCGCATGCCCGCGCTTTGCCCTATGCGCGGGGCGGGGACAAGGCGGGGGGCGGGACGGGGCGGGGTTCAGGCGGGGGGGCGACGGCCGGCTTCCACCCTTAGCGGCGCGTTGCTGCGGCGCCTCGCAAGCGCTGGGGGCGGGCG
>NZ_DDRM01000008.1:36412-72637 GCF_002343105.1 Brevundimonas sp. UBA2416 | reverse complement strand
CGAACTGGCCGTAGATCTCCTTCTGGATGCCCTCGAAATTGGCGTCCTCAGACCGTTTGGCGAACTCCCCACCGAGGATTTCCTCCCAGTTGGGGCCCCATTCGATCTTCTCCATCCGCTTGCCGGTGATCTGCGAACGCGGCCGGGCGGTGGGGAAATGCTTCATCTCCGGCGCCGTCTGCAGGTGACCGTAGTCGAAGTCGAAAGGTTCGTAATAGTCGTCGATCTCTGGCAGGTCGGGGTTGGCGAAGATCTTGGCCAGGATGCGCCATTTGGCGCCCATGCGCGGCTCTATCTTGCCGTTGGCCTTGCGCCGCCAGCCGCCGTTCCATTTTTTCTGGTTCTCCCACTCCTTGGGATAGCCGATGCCCGGCTTGGTCTCGACGTTGTTGAACCAGGCGTATTCGACGCCCTTGCGGCTGGTCCAGACGTTCTTGCAGGTCACCGAACAGGTGTGACAGCCGATGCATTTGTCGAGGTTCAGCACCATGCCGATCTGTGCACGGATCTTCATTGGCCGAACTCCTTGTGCTCGAGCGGCTCATCAAGCCAATCGACCGTTTTCATCTTGCGCAGAACGATGAACTCGTCCCGGTTCGAGCCCACGGTTCCGTAGTAGTTGAAGCCGTAGGACAGCTGGGCGTAGCCGCCGATCATGTGGGTCGGCTTGAGCACGGTGCGGGTGACCGAGTTATGGATGCCGCCGCGCCGGCCGGTGATCTCCGACCCCGGCGTGTTCACGATCTTCTCCTGGGCGTGGTACATGAAGGTCGTGCCTTCACGGATCCGCTGGGAGACTACGGCCCGGGCCGTCAGGGCCCCGTTGGCGTTGAAAACCTCGATCCAGTCGTTGTCGACGATACCGGCCTTGCGGGCGTCCGTCTCCGAGATCCAGACCACCGGCCCGCCGCGGTTGAGCGTCAGCATCAGGAGGTTATCGGAATAGGTGGAGTGAATGCCCCACTTCTGGTGCGGGGTGATGAAGTTGAGGACGATCTCGGTCTCGCCGTTGGGCTTGAGGCCCTTCACATGCGTCGTCTTCAGGTCGATCGGCGGCTTGTAGACGCACAGCGCCTCGCCGAACGCCCGCATCCACAGGTGATCCTGGTAGAGCTGCTGGCGGCCGGTGAGCGTCCGCCAGGGGATCAGCTCATGCACATTAGTGTAGCCGGCGGTGTAGCAGACCTTCTCGCTCTCAATGCCCGACCAGATGGGCGATGAGATGATCTTGCGCGGCTGGGCGAGCAGATCGCGGAAGCGGATCTTCTCGTCCTCCTTGGGCAGGGCCAGGTGGGCGTGCTCGCGACCGGTTTGTTTCTCCAGCGCCTCCCAGGCCTTGACCGCGACCTCACCGTTGGTCTCCGGCGCCAGCATCAGGATGGTCTCGCAGGCGTCAATGTCGGTATCGATGCTGGGCATGCCCTCGGTCAGGCCGGGCTCGAGCACGGCGCCGTTCAACTCGCGCAGCAGATCGACCTCATGACCGGTCTTCCAGGCCAGGCCCTTGCCGCCGTTGCCGACCTTGTCGAGCAGTGGCCCGAGCGCCGTGAACTGCTTGTAGAGGTTGGGATAGTCGCGCTCGACCACGGTGATCTGCGGCATGGTCTTGCCCGGGATCGCCTCGCACTCGCCGAGATACCAGTCCTTCACCTCGAAAGGCTGGGCCATCTCAGCGGGACTGTCGTGCTGCATCGGCGTAAGGACAACGTCCTTCTCGATGCCGAGGACCTCCGGAGCGACAGCCGAGAATTTCTTGGCGATGGCCTTGAAGATCTGCCAGTCCGATTTCGATTCCCAGGCCGGATCCACAGCCGCGGATAGCGGGTGGATGAAGGGGTGCATGTCGGATGTGTTGAGGTCGTTCTTCTCGTACCAGGTGGCGGTCGGCAGAACGATGTCGGAATAGACTGCCGTGGTCGACATGCGGAAATCGAGGGTCACCAGCAGGTCGAGTTTCCCCTCCGGCGCGTCGTCGTGCCAGACCACGTCGACGGGCTTCACCTGACCGGTCTGGCCCAGATCCTTGCCCTGGACGCCGTGCGAGGCGCCGAGCAGGTGTTTAAGGAAATACTCGTGGCCCTTCCCCGAGGAGCCCAACAGGTTCGAACGCCAGATGAACATATTGCGTGGCCAGTTGGCCGGGTCATCGGGGTCCATGCAGGACAGTTCGATCGAGCGGTCCTTCAGCCCATCCAGCGTGTAGGCCTTGGGGTCGACTCCGGCCGCTTCAGCCGCCTTGGCCACATCCAGCGAATTGGTCTTCAGCGCCGGGGCGGAGGGCAGCCAGCCCATCCGCTCGGCCCGGACGTTGAAGTCGATCATCGAGGCCTTCCACGGCCCCGCGGGAGCCGTGGGCGACAACAGTTCCTCGATGCCGACGGTCTCGTAACGCCACTGGTCGGAGTGGGCGTAGAAGAACGAGGTCGAGTTCTGCTGGCGGGGCGGACGGATCCAGTCGGTGGCGAAGGCCAGGGGAGCCCAGCCGGTTTGAGGCCGTAGTTTCTCCTGTCCGACATAGTGGGCCCAGCCGCCTCCGGACTGGCCTACGCAACCGCACATCACCAGCATGTTGATGACGCCGCGGTAGTTCATGTCCATGTGGAACCAGTGGTTCATCGCCGCGCCGATGATCACCATCGACTTGCCGTTGGTCTTTTCGGCGTTGGTGGCGAAGCCGCGAGCCGTGGCGATGATCTGATCGCGCGGGACCGAGGTGATGGCCTCGGCCCAGGCCGGCGAATAGGGCTGCAGGTCGTCGAACGACTCCGGCATGCAATCGCCGCCGAAACCCTGGTCGACGCCGTAATTGGCCAGGAACAGGTCGTAGACGCAGGCCACCAGCGCCTCGCCGTCCTTCAGCATCACGCGCCGGACCGGCACGTTGCGGGTCAGGACATCGGGGTGGTCTGTGGAGGCGAAGCCATTGCTGGCGGTATTGGCGAAATAGGGGAAGCGGACGCCGGCCACTTCGTCATGCACGTCCTTGAGGCCGAGCTTCAGCGTGGTCTCGCGACCAGTGGCGTCCCGCTCTTCAAGGTTCCAGCGGCCGTCCTCGCCCCAGCGAAAGCCGATCGAGCCGTTGGGCACGACGATCTCGCCGGTGGCCTCGTCGATGGCGACGGTCTTCCAGTCGGAGTTGTTGGCCTGTTCGAGGTCGCCGACGAAATCCGACGCCCGCACCAGGCGTTCGGGCACATAGCCGCCCTCCTGGGGGACCAGGCGGACCAGCATGGGAAGGTCGCTGTACTGGCGCAGGTAGTCGCGGAAATACGGGACCTGCTTGTCGACGTGATACTCCTTGAGGATCACGTGACCGAAGGCCATGGCCAAGGCCGCGTCGGTCCCTTGTTTGACCGGCAGCCACAGGTCCGAGAATTTCGAGGCTTCCGAATAATCGGGGCAGATGACGACGGACTTGGCGCCGCGGTAGCGGGCCTCGGTGTAGAAATGGGCGTCCGGCGTGCGGGTCTGCGGAACGTTGGAGCCCCACAACAGCATGAAGCTGGAGTTGTACCAGTCGGCGCTCTCGGCCACGTCGGTCTGCTCACCCCAGGTCTGGGGCGAGGCGGGCGGCAGGTCGCAGTACCAGTCGTAGAAGGAGCCGGTTACCCCGCCTAGCAGCTGCAGATAGCGGGCACCGGCGGCGTAGGAGATCATCGACATGGCCGGGATCGGCGAGAAGCCGAACACGCGATCGGGGCCCCAGCGTTTGACCGTATGGGCGTTGGCCGCGGCGATGATCTCGGTGATCTCGTCCCAGGTGCCCCGCACAAAGCCGCCGGCCCCGCGCATGCTGGTGTAGGACTTGCGAGCGGCGGGATCGTTCTGGATCGAGGCCCAGGCCGCGACCGGCTCCATGGTTTCGCGCGCCTTGCGCCACACCCGCAGCAGACGGGAGCGCACCAGCGGATATTTCACCCGGTTGGCCGAATAGAGATACCAGCTGTAGCTGGCCCCACGGGCGCAGCCGCGCGGCTCGTGGTTGGGAAGGTCCGGCCGGGTACGGGGATAGTCGGTCTGCTGGGTCTCCCAGGTGACGATTCCGCCCTTGACGTAGATCTTCCACGAGCAGGAGCCGGTGCAGTTCACGCCGTGGGTCGAGCGCACGATCTTGTCGTGACGCCAGCGGTCCCGGTACGCCTCCTCCCAGCTGCGGTCGTCGTCGTTCATGACGCCGTGGCGGTCGGAGAACAGTTCGGTCTTGCGCGTGAAGAATGCGAGACGATCGAGGGTATGGCTCATGATCAGGCCGCCGGTTCTGTGGTGGTCGAGGGGGAATGCAGCATCGAGCGCTTTCGGGCGTAGAAGACCCAGTTCACGATCGCGCAGCTCAGGTAGAAGGCGAGGAAGGTATAGAGGGCGGTCTCGGGACCGCCGGTGGCGCGCATGGAGTCGCCGAACGCCATGGGGATGAAGAAGCCGCCATAGGCGCCGATGGCGGAGGAGAAGCCGATGATCGCGGCGGCCTCCATCTCGGACGCCTTGAGACGCACCACAGCGGTCGCCTGCGGCATCAGCCGCGGCATGTCGATCCGCACAATCGCGGGAATCATCTGGAAGGTGGAGGCGTTGCCCACCCCGGTCCAGAAGAACAGCCAGAGGAAGGCGGCGAAGAACAGCACGAACGACGGTTCAGCCCCGAAGCCGCCGACGCTGTAGAGCACCGCTAGCACGCCGACCATGAGGGCGCCGAAGACGACCTGGGTGACATTCTCGCCGCCCCAGCGGTCGGACACCCATCCGGTGAGGGCGCGCGAGGCCGCCCCGACCAGCGGGCCCAGGAAGGCGAACTGCAGCGCGTTCACCTCCGGAAACAGGGTTTTGGTCAGCAGGGGGAAGGCGGCCGAAAAGCCGATGAATGAGCCGAAGGTGCCCACATAGAGCCAGCACATCAGCCAGTTGTGCTTGCGCTTGAAGATCACTGACTGTGCCGCGAAGGAAGCCTTGGCCGAGCTGAGGTCGTTCATGCCAAACCAGGCCGCGACGGCGGACGCGAGCAGGAAGGGAATCCAGACGAAGCCGGCGTTCTGAAGCCACATCTGGCTTTCGACACCCTTGTCCACGGCGATCTGGGGCGCGCCGATGACGGGCGCGAACAGGCCAAGGGTGATCACCACGGGCACAAGGAACTGCATGACGCTGACGCCGAGGTTGCCGAACCCGGCGTTGATGGCGAGCGCATTGCCCTTCTCCGCCTTGGGGAAGAAGAAGGCGATGTTCGACATCGACGATGCGAAATTGCCGCCGCCGAGCCCGCAGAGCAGGGCCAGTGTGACGAACACCCAGTAGGGCGTGTCGGGGTTCTGGACCGCCAGCCCGATGCCGAGCGCCGGGACGACTAGGGACAGGGTCGACAGAGCCGTCCAGCGACGGCCGCCGAAAATCGGCACCATGAAACTGTAGAAAATGCGGAGTGTCGCACCCGAGAGGGCCGGAAGGGCGGTCAGCCAGAACAGCTGATCGGTGGTAAACTTGAATCCGATCAGCCCGAGCTTGGCTACCACCATGGACCAGACCATCCACACCGAGAAGGCTAGGAGGAGGTTCGGCACCGAGATCCAGAGATTGCGGCGCGCGATCGCCTTGCCGGTCGTGGACCAGAATTCTGGGTCTTCGGGACGCCAGTCAGTAAGGATGGAACGAGACATCCGCGTCTTTCTCTAGTGCGAACCGGTGGGTGAGATCGCGGCAGCCTTGTCGGGGCCGATGCCGGCGAGCTCGGGGAATTCGGGGAGGGTCGCCAGCATCGGGGAGCGGTGGCGCTCCATCCGACGGACGGCGAAATGCATCCAGACGAGGGCTGTGAGCACCAGCAGGAACAGCAGCATGAAACAGCTGGTCCAGACGCCGGTCAGGTCATTCAGGACGCCAAACGTGATGGGCAGGATGAAACCGCCGAGACCGCCGATCATCCCGACCAGCCCGCCGACCGAGCCGACGTGGTCGGGGTAGTAGACGGGGATGTGTTTGTAGACGGCGGCCTTGCCGAGGCTCATGGCGAAGCCGAGCACGAAAACCACTACGGTGAAGGCGGGCAGGCTCATCGCCAGGCGGAAGCGGATCGGCCCGTCGATACCGTCGACCACATAGGAGGTCGCCGGATAGGCCAGGATGAAGGCGCAGACGACGCTGATGATGAAGGTCAGATACATGACCTTCCGGGCACCGATCCTGTCGGAGAGCCAGCCCCCGAACACCCGGAATAGCGAACCGGGGATCGAATAGGCGGCGGCCAGCATGCCGGCGACGCCGATGCCTACGCCATAGGCCCCGGTCAGATAGTGAGGGAGCCAGAGGGCGAGCGCGACGAACCCGCCGAACACGAAGAAATAGTAGAGGGCGAACCGCCAGACCCTGAGATCTTTCAGCGGCTCCAGTTGCATCCAGGCCGCCACAGGCTTCTGCCCCGTCCGACGGCGCTCGATCAGCTGGGGCTCGTCGCGGGTCAGGAAAAAGGCCGCGAGGGCGATGAGGAGGAGGCCCACGGCCCAGACCTGCGCCACGGCTTCCCAGCCCAGCGCCAGCATGACGAAGGGCGCCGCGAACTTGGTCACCGCCGCGCCGACATTGCCCGCGCCGAAGATACCCAGGGCAGTGCCTTGCCGGCCGGCGGGGAAGAATTTTGAGACATAGGCGACGCCGACCGCAAAGGCCCCGCCCGCCATGCCGACGCCCAGGGCCGCGACCAGAAACTGGGGGTAGGTTTCAGCGTAGGAAAGAAGGAAAGTCGCCGCGGCAGCCAGCGTCATGACGATTAGACTGACCCGCCGGCCGCCGAACTGCTCGGTCCAGACGCCGAGGAACACACGCACCAGCGAGCCGGTCAGAATGGGGGTTCCGACCAGCAGACCAAACTGCGCTTCTGACAGGCTGAGGTCAGCCTTGATCTGGACCCCGATGATCGAAAAGATCGTCCACACCGCAAAGCACGCCGTGAAGGCGAAGGTGCTGATCCAAAGGGCGGACGTCGCGCCCGGCGCTGATGTTTCGGAGGCGGATACCACCTAGCCTGCTCCATAGAACGTCGCCGCTTGTCGGCTGTCGTTCCATGAGACTTAGCGCGCGCTTGGCTGGCGCTATTTGACGGTTATCAATTGAACTGTTGGTGGAATTGGCTCAGGCGTGTCCGGATACAAGAAAACTTCAGTAAAACGAAAATATACGGCTGCGTATTTTGCAAAATCATCTGCGTTGATTGATATTTGTCAAGTGATGCCCTAGTTGTAGGTCACGGTCGCACCCGGCAGGGCGATCACGCCAGAGCCTCACTCTCGAATCGTACGGGGAACATAACTGATGACCATGCGCGCCGCCGATCTGGACCGTGTCAGAGCGCTGCCGCTGTTTTCCCGGGCTTCGCCGGAAGTCTTCAGAGACGTCACCGCCGGTGCCTTCCTACAGCGTTTTCCGGCGGGCACGACCCTGCTGATGGAGGGCGACACCGTCGACTTCCTCTATGTGCTGCTTGACGGGGCGGTCGAACTCCAAGGTTCCTGGAAAGAGAAAGAGACCACCCTGGCGCTACTGCGTCCCGTCTCCACCTTCATCCTGGCAGCTGTCGTCCTGGATGCCGACGCCTTGATGTCGGCGCGGACGCTGGAACGGTCCGAGATACTGATGCTGTCGGGAGAAGCCCTTCGCCGCACCATGCGACAGGACGCCGACTTCAGCTTCGCGGTGGCGCAGGAATTGTCCGGCTGTTACCGCGGCCTTGTGCGGGCTGTTAAAAACCAGAAGCTTCGCGGCGGCGTCGAACGGCTGGCCAACTATCTGATCACCCAGCGCGTCCGTCAGGGAATGCGCGATCCGATCGTCCTGCCCCATGAGAAGCGAGTGCTGGCTTCTCTCCTAGGCATGTCCCCTGAAAACCTCTCCCGGGCCTTCGCCAGCCTGTCCAGCTACGGGGTCGCCGTACACGGCGCCGAGGTCAGTCTCGGCCGGCCGGACGCCCTCGAACGACTGGCGCGCCCTCATCCGCTGATCGACAACCACATGCCGCCGCCGACGGGCGCCGTCGGCAAGGCCGAGAGCGAGCGATGGGCCACCCAAAGGGGTCGCACCTGCGGCTCAGTTCTAGGCTGATCAGCCTCCGAGCTGGGCCAGGTTCCGCAGGTCGCCCGAATGTCCCAGGGCGAGAGAATGGCCGGCTGACTTGCCTCCAAGAGACGAGACGATGCGCTGCGTCAGCGCCTCTCGGTCGCCGTCATCCTGGAGCAGTTCACGAAGATCGACCCCGCCGTCTCCAAACAGGCACAGGCGCAGCTTGCCCTTCGAGGTGACCCGCAGGCGATTGCAGCTGTCGCAGAATCCCGGCGCATAGGGTGCGATCAGGCCGATGGCTCCCGCGTGGTCGGGATGGCGATACTCCAGCGCCGGTCCCGCGTCGAAGGCGCGCTCCGTCGGGGTCCATCCGTTCCGATCCAGCCAGTCGCGCAGGCCCTGGGCCTTCACGTGGTGGCGGGCGAAATACTCGTCATTGTCGGTCGTCTTCATCAGTTCGATGAACCGGACGGCCACGGGCCGATCACGGACGAAGCGCGCCCAGCCGTCGAATCCGGCTTCGGCCGTCTCGCGCAACAGGACAGCATTGACCTTTACGGCCGCGAAGCCTTCGGCCAAGGCCAGGTCCAGACCCGTCAGGACCTCGTTCAGCTTGTCGTGTCCGGTGATCCGGTGGAACGTCTCGGGGTCGATCGAGTCGATGCTGACGTTGATGTGGCTGAGACCCGAGGTGCGCCAGTCGGTCGCGTGACGGGCCAGGTTCCAGCCGTTCGTCGTCATCGCGACCTTTGCCACGCCGGGCGCGGCCGCGACCGTCTCGATGATGGCGTTGAAGTCCTTCCGAACGGTGGGTTCTCCACCAGTCAAACGAACCTTGCTAAGGCCCAGCTCGGAAAAGCCGGCCACAAGACGACCGATCTCATCGACTGTCAGAAACGACAGTGGCCCGGTTTTCTTCCAGCCATTCGGCAAACAGTAGGTGCAGCTGAAATTGCAGACCTCCGTCACCGAGAGGCGAAGGTAGTGAAACCGGCGGCCGAAACCGTCGGCAATCTTGGCGGCGTCGAACGCCATGGAAGCTCCTTTCCAAACACGGGAGGCGGAGGGATTTCTCCCGCCGCCCTCGATCCTTGCGGATCCGGCTGCCCGACCGTGGCGCGGATGCGCTTTAGGTCAGACCGCTCGGAGCGAACTCACGCGGACTTCTATCGGACCGCATCGCCCTAACCTATGACGCGAGGCTTGACGGGCCTTGATGAAGATCAAGCACGACGACGGCGTCCCCCTGTCCCGCCAACGAAGCCGGCCATGCTAGTCAGTGGGTGCGAACCAGACCGACTGGCCCAGGAGGAGACGCGGATCCATGACGAAAGCGGGGGGTATCGGACGGCGAAACGGGGTGATGCTGCTGGCAGCCGCAGCCTTGGTCGCCTGCGCGCCGCGCCGCGCCGGCCCCGCGCCGATCGACCTGTTCGCTGCGGCCAGTCTCCGGGAGTTGTTGGACGCGGCCATGACCGACTACCAGCGCCATTCTGGCCGCAGCGTTCGGGCCAGCTACGCAGGCAGCGCGCTGTTGGCCCGCCAAATCGAGCGGGGTGCGCCCGCTGACCTGTTCGTTTCGGCAGACGAATTCTGGATGGACTGGCTGGAACAACGTGGCCTGATCGAGCCTGCGGCCCGACGCCGGCTCGCCTCCAACCGGCTGGTGCTGATCGTCCCGGCGACGACCTCCATCACCTCCGTCAATCTGGCCTCACCAAACGGCGTAGCCGCTCGGCTTGGCGATGGCCGGCTGGCGATTGCCGAAGCCAATGTGCCCGCCGGTCGCTACGCGCGCGAAGCCTTGACCCGTCTGAACCTGTACGAGTCAGTCGAAGATCGGCTGGCTCCCGGTGACGACGTGCGCGCCGCGCTGGCTCTGGTCGCGCGCGGCGAGACTCCCCTCGGCGTGGTCTATTCGACGGACGCCCGCGCCGAGCCGCGGGTGCGGGTTGTGGCGACCTTTCCCGCCTCCAGTCATCCGCCCATCACCTATTCGGCGGCTCCGGTTCAACGCCAGGACGGATCTGGGGACCCTGCAGGGGCCAAGGCCTTTCTGGACTTCCTGAGCGGCGCAGACGGGCAGGCCCTGCTTCGGCGCTTCGGCTTCGCGCCGGCGCCAGTCTGAGCAGCCCGGATGTTCACGCTCAGCCCCGAGGAACAGCAGATCATCGGCCTGTCGCTGAAGGTTGCGGCGACGGCGACGCTGTTCAGCCTGCCGCCGGGCGTCGCCCTTGCCTATCTGCTGTCGCGCTACAGCTTCCCCGGCAAGGCACTGCTTTCGGGCCTGACCCACCTGCCCCTGATCCTGCCGCCAGTAGTGACCGGTTATGCGTTGCTATTGCTCTTCGGCCGGAGCGGCCCTCTTGGTCGCTTGCTCGAGCCGATGGGGATTGTGTTCGCCTTCGACTGGACGGGAGCGGCGCTGGCCGCGGCGGTCATGGGCTTCCCGTTACTGGTCCGGGCTGTGCGGCTGTCCTTCGACATGGTCGATCCGCGGATCGAAAGCGCGGCCGGGACCCTCGGCGCCGGGCCGATCGTCCGGTTCCTGACCATTACCCTGCCGCTCGCCTTGCCCGGCGTTGCAGCCGGAACGGTGCTGGCGTTCGCCAAGGCGCTCGGTGAATTCGGCGCCACCATCACCTTCGTGGCCAGCATACCCGGAGAGACCCGTACGCTGCCGCTCGCGATCTACAGCCTGACCCAGCTTCCCGACGGCGAGGCGGCCCTGTTGAGATTGATCCTGATCTCGGTCGGCGTGTCGATCGGGGCCCTCGTGCTTTCGGAATGGGGCGCACGCTCCGTCGCGCGGCGGGTCGGAGGGGTGCGGTGATGCTGAAGGTGTCAGCGCATATCGTCCTCGACGACTTCTCTCTGGATGTCGCCTTCTCGAGCGACGCCCGCATCACCTGCCTTTTCGGTCGCTCAGGGGCAGGCAAGACCACGGTGGCCGAACTGGTCGCGGGTCTGATCCGTCCGATCCGCGGGCGCGTCGTGCTGGACGGAGAGGTGCTTCTCGACTCTGACACAGGCCTGTCGGTCCCGGTCTGGAAACGACGGATCGGCTATGTATTCCAGGATGCGCGGCTGTTTCCGCACATGACGGTCCGCGACAACCTGTTGTATGGCCCCCGCCGGTCGGGCGACCCTGATCCCGCCCTTGATCAGGCCGTGGCTCTGTTGGGGCTCGAAAGCCTGCTGGAGCGCCGGCCGGACGCGCTGTCCGGCGGCGAGGCCCGCCGGGTCGCGATCGGGCGGGCCCTGCTGACCCGCCCCCGCCTGCTGATCCTCGACGAGCCTCTGGCGGGGCTGGACGGCGCCCGTCGAGGCGACATCCTGCCTTATCTGGACCAGCTGGCTCGGGAGGGACCGCCCATCCTCTATGTCAGCCATGCGGTGGATGAGGTCGCCCGTCTCGCGGATCGCGTTGTGTTGGTCGGCGACGGCCAGGCCGTGGGAGCAGAGTCGCCGGACGCGGCGTTCGACCGACCGGAGGCCGAGACCGCCGCCGGGCTGAGCGCCCCCCTGTCCATTCTCGACGGACAGGTCACCACCCACGACACTGCACGGAACGCCACCCGCATCGATCTGGCGGGAACCTCGTTTCTGGCACCGCTCCTCGACGTGTCGCCGGGCGATCGTTTGCGAGTCGTCGTCGATGCCCGCGATGTGGCGCTCGCTCTGACGGACCCTGTCGACGCCAGCTTTCAGAACCGGCTGCAGATGCAGGTCGCCGCGCTGGAAGTCCGGGCTGACGGTATTCTCGTCCGGCTGGAGGCGGGAGAGTTGAGATTGAAGGCGCTGGTCACCCGGCAAGCGAGCGAACAACTCGCCCTGGCTCCCGGAAAGCGCGTGTTCGCACTGGTCAAGGCGACAGCCGCCGCCCGCTACGCCTGACTGCGATCAGGCGCGGTCAGGGCGGGGCGACAGCAGCATCGGACCATAGCCGATCGCGAACGCAAGGAACGCCGCCGACCAAAGCCCTGCCGAGACGATCAACAGCGGCTGATAGAGGGTCGGCGACAAGCCTCCCACCACCCGGCTTAGAGCCGCGGCGTTGACCAGGGCATAGATAACAACTTCAACCCGTCCGGCCGCCAGGGGGCGACCGGTGTGGCCCCGGCTGGCGCGGGTCATGATGGCGAGGGTCATCACACCGATCGCACCCGCAGTCAGGGCGTGGACGCCGACGGATGGAGGAACCAGGTCCGGCACGGCGACCGACAACCCCGTGAGGAAGAGGCCCGCCGCAAGCCACAGATAGCCGAGGTGAAGGATCCAGACGAGCGGTTCAGCAAGCGTGGCGGCGCCGCGCCAGCGGATCAGCCGCACCAGATTCAGAGTGCCCGCCGCTAGCAGCAGGGCACCCGCCGCGGGATGGGCGGGGGCGACGCTCCAGGCGATCAGTCCCGCTGCAGTGACGGCCAGGGTCACGGCGTCGAACCGGTCGGCGACGGCTGGCAGCGGGCCGCCGCGTTTAATCTGCCAGTTCCGGGTGAAACTCGGGGTGACCCGACCGCCGATGACGGCGATCAACAGAGCTACGACCGCAAGGCCCAGCCGGGTGGACAGGGCAGTGACGCCGCCGGCTCCCGCCTCCAGATGAAATCCGGCATTGGCGAGCGCGAACAAGGTGACCATCACCGCGACCGGCACATTGCGCCAGTTCTTTCCCGCCAGCACCTCGCGCCACACCACACCCGCCATGGCGAACAGGAACAGACCGTCGATGATCAACGGCCAGGCCGCCGCCGCCAGATCCGCGTTCAGGGCCATCGCCAACATGGCGGCGCGCCCTGCCGCCCAGAGGCCGAACAGAATGGCCAATGGCGTCCCGACCACAGGCAGGCGACCGGTCCAGTTGGGCACGGCGGTCAGGAGGAAGCCGACGACGACCCCGCCCGTGTAGCCGAACAACATTTCGTGGACATGCCAGCTCAGCCCCACAGGGCCGCCGCTGAGAAAGGCATAGAGCCAGAGCGGAGCGGCGACGGCTGCCCAGAGCGCAGAGAACAGGAAGAAGGGGCGCAGGCCGACGCTGAAGACGGCAGGACCGCGATGGGCGCGAATGGCGGCGGCGGTATTCATGGGGGCTCCGGGACGAAGGATACGGTCTGCATAAAGGACCGAAGCGCAGACCCAGTTGACGAACTGGCCGCTGCGGCCTGCCCTTCGTCAAGGCGATCGATCTACCCGTTCGGCGCACGTCATAAGCTTCTGCTGAGACTCGGCCGAGCGCTCGAGAAGTTCGCGCCAGACCGGAATCGCGATCGCTTCGTCCAGTCCGCAATGCCGCGCCGCCGATTGGACCCGGGCGAGGATGGCGGCGATCCGGGCCGGATCCCGAACGCTGTCCTGCCCTGCTTTGAGCGCGGCGATGACCGCGACCTGGCGCTGGCGCGCAGCAACGATGCGCACAAGGATAGAGTCGATCCGGTCAATCCGCGCCCGCCGAGCCTCCAGTTCGGTCGTGTTCATGCCCCGACCCCAGCAGACCGCCAGCGGGCGCCCGCCGTCCCGTGCAGATAACCGCTGACCAGCGGTCCGGGCGGCCCAAGGGGCTCGATCTTCAAGGCGAGTTCCCGCGGCGTAATCCGCCCGGTGATGAAGTCCCGGAACAGGTTACATACCGCGACCATGTCCAGGCTGTGCGGCGACAATCGCAGGACCGAGACGCCGGACCGCTCCAGCGCCTCGACCTCGACATCAACCAACTGGCATCCGTGGGACAGGGTCTGCAGGCCGTTGATGGCCAGGAAGTCCTGACCCTCGATGGTCGCGACGTCCATGCCATCGGGGTGTCGGTCACAGACGTAGCGGCAGGCGTCCCGATGCAATCCCTCCATCCGGGCCTGGGCGCAGCGGCTCGACAGGGCGAGCGGCAAACGGCCGAAGGCGAACAGCTCAAGTTTGAGCTCCGGGCAGGCCTGCGCGATTTCGGCGATGGAGGTCAGGGGAAGTTCGACGTTGGCGCACAGACGCACACAGCCCATCCGCACAAGCTCCGCCGCCGCAGGGGCGTTGTAGACGTTCAACAGCGGGCCGGCGACGAATGGCGCGGGGGCCCGGCTCCAGACCGCTGACATGTCCCCGGCCTCGATCAGATGATCGGGATCCGCGCCCAGCTCTGCCGCCAGCCGCCGCTCCCGGGACGTGGAGGGAAGGGCGAGAGTGGACCAGATCACTGTCTTGCCCGCGGCTTCCAGCCGCTCGGCGGCCCGCGCCAGGACGTCCTGCAGCAACGGCTGTCGCTTTCCGCAGACGACCTCGCCGAGATAGACCGTTTCGACCGGGGCCTCGTCGGCGATCCGGGCATAGAAGGCCTCGACCCGCTCGGCGGGCCAGTTGAGCAGCAAAGGTCCGATCGCCAGTTCCATCAACCCGCTCATCGCCAGCGTTTCCGATAGGCGCCGGTTGTCTCGCGCGCACCCTCGGCGAGGTCGCCCAGCAGGGACTCATAGGGAGCCGGAGATTCCCCGCGTCCAATGGCGTCGATGGCGGCCCGGAAGGCGGCGGTGACGCGCGCCACATAGGCGCGACCCCTTTGCCGCCCCTCGATCTTGACGGCTGTGACCCCCGCCCGGGCCAGCCCGGCCAGCAGGCTCATGGCATTGAGGCTGACCGGATCCTCGAACAGATAGGCCGGCTCCCCGGCCGCGCCGCGGAACCGGCCCTTGCACAGGGTCGGGTATCCGCCCACCTCGCCGGCCGGCAGCCGGTCGATGGCGAAGCCCGATAGCCGCGTCGTGCGCTCCCCACGATCTTCGGTGAAGGTTACAGCCTCGGGGGGCGAACATACGCCGGACAGGTTCGGAGACCGCCCAGTGGCATAGGACGACAGGGCGCAGCGGCCTTCCGCCATCACGCACAGGCCGCCATAGACGAAGGCCTCGGTCTCGACGGATATTTCCGGGGTCAGGCTCCGGATTTCCTCGACGCTGAGGACGCGGGGCAGAACCACCCGCTTCACGCCGTATTCGCGAGCGTAGAAGGCGATTGCCTCAGGGGTGCCCGCCGCCGCCTGGACCGACAGGTGAAGTCGCACGCCGGGATGGTTGGCGCGCATGTGCGACAGCACCGCCAGGTCCGCGGCAATCACGGCGTCCACGCCCGCTCCCGCCGCCGCATCGGCTGAGGCCCGCCACAGGTCGGTGGCGTCGGCCCGGGCGAAGGTGTTGAGTGCCAGCAAAACCCGAGCGCCGCGATCGTGGGCCCAGTCGGTCGCCGCCTGCAACTCCTGGGGAGAGAAGTTCAGGCCGGGGAAGTTGCGCGCATTGGTCTCGTCGCGGAAGCCGCAGTAGACGCTGTCCGCGCCGGCCTCGATCGCCGCTTTCAGCATGGCGGGCGAGCCGGCGGGGCAGACCAGCTCGAGCCCTGGCGCGGTGGCGCCGGTCATGGGCGGACCTCGCCCTGACGCCAGCGCCCAACCACGGCCAGCGCGGTCTGCAGCGCCGGATCGAACCCCCGAGGCAGACTCAGGATGTCGGCCATCGTCAGCTCCGAAGCTTCCAGCGCATTGTGAAGGGCGAGGATGGCCGCTGTGTCGCCGTCGACGTCGATGCGGCGCTGGAAGAAGGCCCCATCGGCGTCGCCCCGTCCGTCGAACAGGGCGAGGAGCGTCAGCAGCGGGCCGCTGATCCGGGCCGAGGTCCCGGCCGCATCAGACTCCGGCCGCACTACGCGGATAGAACCGGCCGCACCGTTCGGCCGCATTTCGAAGGCGACCGGCAGGTGGTCGGGGACGATGCGGATGGTGGCCTGGCGGACCGGACCCAGTCGGTCGAACGCATCCGGCTGGCGCCGGGCGACGCTCCGGAGCGACGCCGTCAGCAGGACCTCCAACGGCCGTCGCGTCCGATACAGGAGTTCGGTCCACCGACGGCTCGACGACGGTTGACGCAGAGGCGCTATCCGCATCGGGAATAGCCGCAGTCGAGGCAGCTATCGCAGCCCTCCTTCCGGACAAGGCCCGGCGTGCCGCATCGCGGACAGGCCGAGGGGGCAGGAGCGGCCGCTGTCGCAGGGGCGGGCTCGGGTGTGGGCGCGGCGTCCGGAGCGAAGGAGGCGTCGCCGGCCGAGAGGTTCATGTGACGCTCGATCACCGCGCCGATGGCCGCCGGAAGAGATGGCGTATAGCGCCCCTCCATCCAGGCGCCGCCGCCGGGGTCGAACACCGCCTTGAGCTCTTCCGCCACAAACGAGACGTCGCCACCACGGCGGAAGACAGCCGAGACCATCCGGGTCAGGGCGACCGTCCAGGCATAGTGAGCCATGTTCTTGGAGTTGACGAAGATCTCCATCGGACGACGTTCGCCGCCATCCTCGTCGCCGGAGTCGTTTATCGTCACATAGACCGCGTGCGGGTCCAGCGGCCAACGCACCTTGTAGGTCGCGCCCTCAAGCCGCGCTGGCCTCGGCGTCAGGACGGGCCCGGTCGAAACCGCATCGCTTGCGGGCGGCGTTTCGACGCTGAGTACCGAGCCGGTGATGGCGTTGGGCCGATAGGTGGTCAGGCCCTTGCAGCCGAGACGGTAGCCCTCGCGATAGACGTCGGAAAAGGCGTCGAAGGCGATGTCTTCCGGGCAGTTGATGGTCTTGGAGATGGAGCTGTCGATCTGGGCCTGGGCCGCCGATTGCATCCGCAGGTGATGCTCGGGGGTCAGGGTCTGGGCGCTGACGAAGGCGTCGCCCGGCGCGTTTTCCAGTGGGGCGTCCGCCCCCTTGAGCCGCTTCCAGAGCGCCAGGGCGTAGTCCTCGACCGCCTCCTCGCGCTTGCTGCCGTCCGGCTGCAACACCTTGCGGGTATAGGCGAAGGCGAACACCGGCTCGATGCCGGACGAGACGTTCCCGGCCAGCAGAGAGGTTGTGCCGGTCGGGGCGATTGAGGTCAGACAACCGTTTCTCAAACCGTGGCGCGCGATCAGTTCGCGGGTCTCGGGGTCGAGGCTGGCCAGGTTGGGCCGCTCAAGCATGGCCGGATCGTAGAGGGGGAAGGCGCCCTTTTCGGCGGCCAATTCCGCCGAGGCGCGATAGGCCTCACGCCGGATCAGGCCCAGCCATTGTTCGGTGAGGGCGACGGCCCGGTCCTCGCCATATCGGGCCCCGCAGAAGATCAGCGCGTCGGCCAACCCCGTCACGCCGAGGCCGAGGCGGCGCTTGGCGCGGGCTTCCGCTTCCTGGGCCGGCAGGGGGAAGCGTGAGATGTCGATGACGTTGTCCAGCATCCGCACGGCTGTGCGGGTGAGCGCCGCCAGCTCCACCTCGTCCATGGCCGCGCCGGATTCGAACGGCGCGGAGACGAGGCGGGCGAGATTGATCGACCCTAGCAGACAGGCCCCATAGGGCGGCAGCATCTGTTCGCCGCAGGGATTGGAGGCCGCGATCACCTCGCAATGGGCCAGGTTGTTGGCGGCGTTCACCCGGTCGATGAAGATCACCCCCGGCTCGGCGGCGTCGTAAGTGGCCTGCATCAGACGATTCCACAGGTCCGCCGCCCGGACGGTGCGCCGCACCTCGCCGCCGAACACCAGCGGCCAGTCGGCGTCCGCGTCCAGCGCGGTCATGAAGGCATCGGGGACCAGAACCGAGAGATTGAAGTTCCTAAAGCGGACCGCGTTCCGTTTGGCGTCGATGAAGGCCTCGATGTCGGGATGGTCAATCCGGAGGCAACCCATCATCGCCCCGCGTCTCTGACCCGCTGACATGATCGTGCGGCACATGGAGTCCCAGACGTCCATGAAGCTGAGCGGGCCCGAGGCCTCCGCGCCGACTCCACGAACCGGCGCGCCTGAGGGCCGAACCGTGGAGAAGTCCATGCCCACGCCGCCGCCCTGCTGCATGGTGACCGCAGCCTCCCGCAGATGCTGGAAAATGCCGTCGAGATCGTCAGGGACGGTCCCCATGACGAAACAGTTGAACAGGGTCACCGCACGTCCCGTGCCGGCTCCGGCAAGAATTCGTCCGGCCGGCAGGAACCGGTAGCCTTCAAGTGCTTCCCGAAAGCGGGCGCGCCACCGACCGCGCGACTTGACCGGTTCGGCTTCCGCTAGGGCGGCGGCGACCCGGTCCCACGTAGCCTCGACGGTCGCGTCTCCCGCTCCATCGAGCGGCCGGAAACGATATTTGCTGCTCCAGATTTCACCGGCCAGCGGACTGTCGAACGCCATCTCTGCACCCCTTCAAAAGTGGAGGCCAGACTCGGTGATTCCCTGCGGCGCGTGGAAGGGCGACAGGTGTGTCGCGGACCCGGACCGTCGTCAACGGAGGGCTTGACCGACATCAAGCGGCGGACGGCTCTAGCGGCCTAGGAAGACGCATAGGCGCGCCCGCGGATCGGCGCGTGAAACGGAAAGGACACTCCGGAACATGGCGCTTGAACATCTGTCCGTCGGCGAGATCGCTGTCATCCTGCCGGGAGCCACCGCGGTCTTTCGCCGCCACAAGATCGATTTCTGCTGCAAGGGCGATACCTTGCTCGCGAAGGAAGCGGAGAGCCGCGGCCTGAATCTATCGGCCCTCGAGGCGGAACTCCACGCCCTGGAAAATCCGGGGGTCCATGCGCCCGCCGAGACCGCTGATCTGATCGCCCACATCATTGAGCGCTATCATAAGGTGCACCGGCGCGAATTCCCCGCGGTCATCGCATTGGCCCGGCGCGTTGAGTCGGTTCACCAGGACCGGACCGACTGTCCGCACGGGCTCGCCAACCTGCTCTCCGACATGTTCGAGGACCTCGAAGACCATCAACACAAGGAAGAAGCTGTTCTGTTTCCCGCCATGATCAGGGGCATGGGTCAGGTTCTGCGTGATCCGATCGCCCGGATGATGCAGGACCATGAGGACCTTGGGGCGTTGCTCGCCTTCATGGCGGAGCTGACCGACGACTTCGTCGCGCCGGAGGGGGCCTGCGCTACCTGGCGGGCCCTGTATGCCGGCTGCAGCAAGCTGGATATGGACCTTCGCGAGCACGTCCACCTGGAGAACAACATCCTGTTCCAGCGCTTCCTCTGAGCCGGTTCAGAAGTCCAGAACGAGGGCGCTGTCGCCAGCGCTGAGGGCGGCATCGCCAGCGCGACGCCGGATCAGCACATCGGCTGTCGCCAGGGCCATCTGGGTCGCGGAATCCTGGACAGCCAGTCCCGCGACGCCGCCTCCGACCAGACGGCCGCGCTCGAAGGTCTCCCGATCTCCACAGGACTTGAGGGGCGCTGTCAGGGTCATGTCCCGCCAGCTCAGCAGCGCGGCCGGATCTCTCCCCGCCAGACCCGCGACCAACGACGCCATGAACAGGCGGGCCGTCACAAGCGCCGACGTCGGATTCCCGGGCAGACCGAGCACCAAGGCGCCGCCCGCCCGGCCGAACCATACCGGCTTGCCGGGCTTGATGGCGACCTTGGAGAAGATCAGTTCCAGCCCGAAGGGCGCGAACATCGAGCGGGCGTAGTCCTTCTCCCCGACAGATGCGCCGCCCGTGACCACCACCAGATCGGCCTCGTCGAGCGCACGGCGGGCGGCGGCCTCGAGCAGTTCGGGCGTATCGGTGAGGCGACGACGATCAATCACCTCGCCGCCAGATTGCCGCGCCAGGGCGGCGACGCCGAATGAGACGCTTTCCGGAATACTGCCGGGTGTCTCGAGCGCCTGTCCCGGCTCCGCCAGTTCATCACCGGTGCCGAGGATGACGATGCGCGGCCGGCGTACGACCGACAGGTTGGCGACATCTGCCGCGGCGGCGGCGACCATGGCGCGAAAGCCGAGGACCGTCCCCGCCGGAAGCAGGGTATCGCCGGTCCGGAAATCGGAGCCGGCCGCGCGGATGTTGTTCCCCGGTCCGGGCGTGACCTCGAACAGGGCCAGATCGCCGTCGCGGCCGACAATCTCCTGGACCACGATCCTGTCGGCCCCGTGGGGCACGGGTCCTCCGGTGAAGACCCGGGCGCAGGTTCCGGTGGGCAAGCTTGGCACGTCGGCACGACCGGCGAAGGCGACGGTGGTGATGGGAAGCCGGGCCGGCAATCTCGCAAGGTCGGCGTCTCGCACCGCATAGCCGTCCATCGCCGATACTGCAGCGCGCGGGGCGTCGCCGCGGGCCCGCAGATCGACTGCCAGCACCCGCTCAGCGGCAGCTTCCAGCGCCACAGTCTCGCAAGGGAGGGGGCGGGCCTCGGTCAGGACCAGGGCGAGGGCGGTATCGAAATCGATCACGACGCAGTCCAGTCGCCTGATCGTCCGCCGGATTTGGACAACAGCCGGACCTGGCTGATGACCATGCCGCGGTCGGCCGCCTTGAGCATGTCGTAGAGGGTGAGGCAGGCCACCGAGACGGCCGTCAGGGCTTCCATCTCGACGCCGGTGGGACCCGAGACACGCGCTTCCGCGGTCACGATGAAGCCCGGCAGCGTCTCGTCGAGATCGATCTTCACGGAGACCTTGTCGAGGCCGAGCGGGTGGCACAGCGGGATCAGATCAGCCGTGCGCTTGGCCCCCATGATCCCGGCCAGTTCGGCGGTGGTGATAACGGCGCCCTTCGGTGCGTGATCGTCCCGGACCAAGGCGAGGGTCGCAGGCGCGCACATGACCCGGCCTTCCGCCACGGCCCGTCGGGCCGTCGGCGCCTTGTCGCCGACATCGACCATGTGCACACGCCCACCGCTATCCAGATGTGTCAGGGCGCTCACGGGCAGATGCCCCGGAAGCGCGGGATCTGGCCGACCAGGGAGCAGGGCCGGAAGCGGCTGTCCAGTTCTTCCGCCAGCACCAGGTCCCAGGCGTCGCGGCACGCTCCGGTCGAGCCGGGCACGCAGAAGACGAAGGTGTCATCGGCCTGTCCCGCGAGCGCCCGTGATTGCAGGGTCGCGACACCGACGGTGCCCAGGCTGGCCAGATGGAACACAACAGAAAAGCCCTCGAGCTCGCGCCGGAAGAGCGGCTTCACGGCCTCAGGCGTCACGTCGCGGGGTGAAAAGCCGGTGCCGCCCGTCGTCAGGACAACGTCCACGTCCGGGTCCTGGATCCAGATCTTGAGCTGGCTGCGGATAGCCTCCACCTCGTCGTGGACGATGGCCTTCCCCTTCAGCACATGGCCCGCCGTGGTCAGGCGTTCGACCAGCGTGCCGCCCGAGGTGTCAGTCGTTTCATCGCGGGTGTCCGAGATGGTCAGCACCGCGATGTTGAGCGGGTGAAACGGCAGTGTCTCGTCAATTCTTCCGGCCATCAGGGGGTCTCGTCCTTCCAGCGCGCCAGGGCGGCGCGGTCCTCGTCTACGGGTTCGATCCAGCGTGTGCCGGAGGGGCCGGTCTCGCGCTTCCAGAATGCGGCCTCGGTCTTGAGCCTGTCCATCAGATAGTCCGCCGCTGCGAAAGCTTCGCGCCGATGGGCCGCGGCGGCGGCGACGAAGACGATGGTCTCGCCGGGGACGATCTCGCCGCATCGATGAACCACGACCAGGTCCGTAACCGGGAAGCGCGCCACGGCGGCTTCGGCGATATCCTGCATCGAACGCTCGGTCATGCCGGGATACCAATCCAGGGTGAGGGTCTCGACGACCGAGCCGTCCTTGCCCGCGCCGCGGGCCAGGCCGGTGAACGTCACTACGGCGCCCTCGACCGTGCGGCCGGCGAGAAAGGCCTCAAGCTCCGCAGGGGCGGACAGGGTTGTGCTGATGAGCCTGACGTCGAGGGCCAACTCAGCCCCCCGAAAACAGGGAAAAGAACGCGATCTCCTGCCCCGGGCGGGCGAGGGCGTCCTCACCGACGACGACCAGATCAACCGACGCGCGGACGTCGGGCCGCAGCAGGGCGTCCGCTGCGACCTCGTCGCGCTCGGCCAGTAGTCGACGGATCTCCCGAACCGGAAGTCCCTCGACGGGCAATTCCAGGCGCCCCTCCGGGCCCAGACGCTCGCCGACCCGGCCAAAGAACAGGATAGGGCTCATGGTCGTCTCCATTTCATGCCGCCTTCGCTTCGTCGGGGTCGGCCAGGGCCTGGCGCAACTCCTCGATGAAGCGCGGCAGCAGGTCGTGCCGCACCGACGGGTCAGACCAATAGGGATTCATGAACACGCAGCGGATCACCAGCATCCCGGCATCCCCCTCGGATCGGTCATCGTAGCCGCCATGGCCGCCGAGCAGGTCGACGATCAGCGCGGCATTGTCGGCCCCCAGGGTCGTCTTGGACACAGCGAAATGGGGCGATCTCTGGAAATGATCAAAGACGGCCCGGCTGCGGGCGTTGGAAAGGCTCAGCGCCTCGCCGGGGCGAGCCAGCGAGAAGCAGGCGATATTGCTGTCGGCAGGCAGGAAACGCGCTTCCGGGACAGCTTCCTCTATGGCGGCTTCGAAAGCCTGGCGGGACTCAATCGTAGTGGCCATCAAAGCCCCGAGGCCGTCCGCGCCGAAGCCGAGGGTTTCCGCCGTCAGCCAGGTCGCCGCGGCGCCGGCCGCCGACCGCGATCCTTCCAGCGTCGATGACCATTTTCCATCGCCCAGTTCCGGCCGGTCCAGATAGGGGGCGTCAAAGGCGGACACGGCGTAATGTTCAGCGTCCGGCGTCAGGAAAGCGCCGCAGGCATAGGGGACATAGCCCAGCTTGTGCGGGTCGATGGTGATCGAATCCGAGCGTCCCATGGCCCGCAGTGCGGCTGCCGTCTCCGGGGCCAGGGCCGCTTCCGAGGGGCCGTCCAGCATGGCCCGTAGGAATCCACCATAGGCCGCATCGACGTGGCGCCAGATGCGCCAACCTCGCTCCGCTCGCCACAGGTCCAACCGGTCATAGAGGCGATCGAGCGGATCAATGGCCCCGGTCTCGGTGGCCCCGGCCACGGCGACGGCCATCAGGATCGGTCTTCCATCAGCCTGGGCGCGGTCCACCTGACGTTCGAAATCGGCGAGATCCAGGTGACCGCCCTTGTCCAGGGCCACGCTCCAGATCGCCTCGCCGCCCAGACCGAAGACATTGGCCGATTTGCTCCACGAATAGTGCCGGTTTCCGGGAACCAGCATCACGGGCCCCTGGTAGTCCCGTCCTGACGCCCGGCTGATCCGACGCCAGACATCCCCCGGATTGGACGCCGCCGCGCTGCAGGATTTCAGGATCGCGTCCGACGCGGCGTGAGCGGACTGCAGGCTGCGGAACTGCTTCCAGCCCATATGAGCCGCGGCGAAGGGGTCGAGTGGGTCGCCGGTCGCTTCGGAAACATGCAGCGCGAGGGCCAGCCAATGGTCCAGTCGGTAGCGCGCGCGCCAGACCGCCTCGAAATTGGCCACCGTCCCGCCGGAAGTGAAATGCCCCTGGGCCTGCGCGGGATCATAGCCCAGCATGCCGGCCAGGGCGGCGATGGCTTCGGTCTCGATCACACTGCCGACGCGGCTGGCGTCGCGCGAACTATTGTTGGGATTGTGCAGCATGGCCGCGAACCAGCCGAGCAGACCGGGCAGGGACAGATCGGCCTTCATGTGGGCGATGTAGCGGGGGGAGAAGGTCGGGGTCTCCGCCGTCAGGGCGTCGCAGAGCGTCAACAACCGTTGGCCGAGCAAATCGCCCTCGCGTGCGGAGGAACCAGCGACGGGCGGCGCGTCGTTCGAGGCGCTGTCCTCGAACCGGCCGGAGCGCCAGCGAAACCAGTGGTCGAGGGTGGCGTCGATCTCGCTGCGCAGACGGCGTTCGTTTTCGGATCGCGCGCCGGGAAAATAGGTGCGGACGAGTTCGCGCGACGGGTCTGCGGTCATCGGAACGTCGGTTGCCTCTCTACCCGGACCGGGCCGGTCCGCTGGACTTACAGCCTGTGTCGCCAAATCGAATTGGCATCCATCAAGCGCGCGGACGAACCCCGTCAAAGGCCGGGAGCGTCCGCTTCCCGGTTGGTCACCGAAACCGTGAGGGACAGAAGGGGGCTGGTCCCAGACCGTGTTCACCAAGATCGGGCGGTATTGCCTGCCCCAAGGCCAATGCGGCGCCCAGACGGGCGGCTCCGGGTGCGGTCTGCATGCCGTAGCCGCCCTGGCCAGCGAACCAGAAGAAGTCAGCGATATCCGGATCGTAGCCGAAGACGGGTGTCCGGTCGGGAGCGAAGGTCCTCAGACCAGCCCAGGATCGTCTAACCTGGGTCACACAGAGGGTCGTCGCCAACTCGATACGGTCGATACACTCCGCGATGTCGATTTCCTCCGGTGCGGCGTCCACCGGGGCGGACGGCGTTTCGTCCGCGGGGGAAGCGAGGAGGCTGCCTGACTCCGGTTTGAAGTAGAACCTTTCGTCGACATCCATCACCGTGGGCCAGCCGTCCATCGGCAGTCCGACAGGCGGGTCGATCAGAACAGCAGTGCGCCGTCGGGGCTCCAGACCCATCGGTCGAACGCCGGCCATCCCGGCGATCACATCAGCCCAGGCGCCCGCCGCATTGACTATCACCCGGGCTTCCACCGGTGCGCCAGCGGCGAGGGAGATGCGCCATCCCGCCGTCCGCCGCTCGATCCCTTCAACGCCGGCGTTGAGCCGCACATCGGCTCCGCGGGCCCGGGCCAGACGCAGGAAACCGCCGTGCAGGCCGTGGGTGTCGATGTCGCAGGAGTTGGGTTCAAATACCGCCTGAGCGACCCGGTCGCGGCGCAGGATCGGCGTCAGCGCCCGAGCCGCTTCACCGTCAATCTGCTGGACCTCGCTGCCCGTCGCCTTGACGTCCGCGGCAAGGGCCTCGAGGGCCGAAATCTGATCCCGCGTGGCTATGGTGAGACTGCCTCGTCGCTTGAGGAGTGCATGGCTGCAGAAGCCGTCAGGCGGGTTATCGAAAAAGCCCCGGCTGGCTCCGGTGAGGCGTCTGATCCAGGCGTTGCCATAGGACTCGATGAACATCGCCGCCGAGCGGCCCGTGGTGTGGTAGCCGTGGCAAGCTTCTCGTTCGATCAGGAGCACCTTTGCCGTCGCCGCCAGTTCGCTGGCGATAGAGGATCCGGCAATCCCTGAGCCGACGACGAGAAAGTCGTAACGATGCATCCCGCCCCCTGATCGGTCACACCCACGGCCGCCAGAAGGGCCGCGTATAATCCGCCGGGCTAGCGGATTTCGAGGAACTCGCCCTCAGGCCCGTAGGCTGCGAACCCACCGAACCGGCCGTCGCGCACGGCCGCGGTCATGGTCTCGAGAGCAAGGTCAATGCGAGCCTTGTCCGGCGGACGGCCGGCCTGTCCCGAAAGGCTGGCGGCGAACACCACGCTCCACGGGGGGCCGGCCCGCTCGGCCTCCGAGACCAGGGCGGCGAAATCCGCCAGATCCCGCGGTGCCTTGTCGACGCACATCAGCGGCGCGAGCGCGCCACCGCGCCCTGACCGGAAGCGTGCATTCTGTTCCGGCGTGGCGTTGTCGGGCAGTTCGGCGCCGGCGAAGACGAACAGCAGGCGCTGCGGTTCGGGCTCGGCAGCGGCGGCGGCCAGGAGTTGCGGGAAATGCTGGTTGGGGTTCATCCGCCGGACGGTAGGGCATGCGGCCCGGTCCTGTCTTGCGCCGGCGCAATTATATGGACCGGCTCGATAGAGATCGGTCAGACACTGCGATCAGTGAGCTTTGCCAACGCCGCGGGCGGGAGGAAGACACTGACCACGTCGGGGTGCCTTGGGCTCCACCATTCCCGATCGCCCGGCGATTACTGCATTTCTGGCGACGCTTTGCGACGAAAATCAGGATTGGACGGTATTTGGCAGAACTTCACGATTGATGAACTATGGTTTGCAGCTAGACAGGGAAATGATTGCAGGAGCCGAATACCATGAGCGCGCACTCCTACTCCTTGGATCGTCCCGCCGTGTATCGAGGCCTCATGGAGCGCATGGCCCATGCGTTGGGTATTGATTTGAAGGCGGCGCTCGAGGACGACCATATCGACCAAGGCCAAATCGAACGCCTTAAGTTGCGCTGCAGCTTGTGTGACCGGCCCGACGCCTGTGCGCGCCTGTTGTCTGCGCACCCAAACATAGAGAGCGCGCCGGCCTATTGCGTGAACTCAAGGACTTTGGCCGAACTTGCGGCAAACGGCCCAGTATTCCGGCAGGGTTAGTCGCGCCGCCGAACGCCACGTGTTGGGGGGTCGCGGGACGGCTGCGGTCCGACATCCGCGCCTGGCTGCTGTGGAGGCACCAAACGAATTGGCCTTCTCGAGCCGATTGCTGCCAGGGGGCCCATGCTCATCTATTTCAGTGACGGCTCGGGTCTCGGAAGATCGGGACGCGATGTCGCCCAAACCGAACTGGCGCAACCGATCGCGTTGCGGCCGAGACGCGCCGACCCCGCAATCTCAAGGCGCCTCACCGGACAAAATTGTTCTGTCTCGCCGGGCAAATTTGTTCTGTCTCGCCGCGTCAAATTGGATGAGTTTTCGACGAAGTAATTCTTCGGCTCGGCGACGGCATAATTTTTCAATCATGAGCCCGGCAGGCCGGGAGCGCGCAGGGCGCGTCTCTTCTGAGCGAAGCGAAATTTCGCCTTGCTCGACGGCGCCGCCCCGGCGTCCGGCGTAGGCGCGGAGCGCAAACGGCCAAGGGCCCCTTAGCCCAAGAGAGCGTATCGATATTCGATATGCGTCTCTAGCTAATTAGTCTTTAGTACGCCAATTAGACTAGAGATCGACCTCGATAAACGATATCTCACGCCACCAAGGCAAGGCTGGCGTGTTCGTGTTCCGGCGTCGCCCAAGAGGTCGAGAAACCAGCCCTATCTAGCCGCGACTGAAGGATAACTCCGGCGCCCAGCTGGTCGCCGTTCGGCGCGGTGCTGGAGAATGTCGGGAGGACCAGGCCAACGCCGTCGATCGATATCGTCGCGCGGGTTGCCTCGCCGTCGAGCCGGACGTGAACCCACTGATGGTCAAAATAGACGTGGCCGGCGCCGGGGGTCTTCACGGCGCAGACGCCAAGAAACTCACCTGGCCCCATGATGGTCGCGGCCTCGGCCAGTCCCGCGAGGAAGTCCACGCTCAGCGGATTGAGGCGCTTTGCGTTTGTCTTCTCCACCGTCTTCACCCACGCTTTGATCGCCTTGGCGTCCATCAGGGCAACGTTGACCTTGTGCTGATAATTGCCGCGCCGGGCGACGTTGATCCGCTCGGGCGGCGCGGTCCAGATCTCGATCGCCATTCCATAGCGGTTTGGTCGTCCCGTGACCCGCCGATCCGATGGCCAGTTGTCGAAGACCGCCGCTTGAACAGCGTTCATGGCCTCGATGGGGGGCAGACGCACCGGCGCGTCGTTTGCAGGCCGCGTGGGGTCAGTTGCGCCGAGGCGAGCGAAGATCATCGACCGGAGCGCTGGGTCGGCCTCAGCGGCCCTCTGGACCACCTCCAAAGCCTCGCTGAGGGTGACGTGACCGGTCATGGCCGGCCCCTCAGGCGCCAGCGAACATTGTCGGCCGCTCGACCGATCAATGCCGTGATCTCGTCGGGAATATCGTGCCGATTGGCCGAGTGAACCACGTACCGGCCCCATCGTGGGTCCGGGGTAGCTTTGAGGATGAATGGGATACTGGTCTTCATGGCGCTCCTTGCGGGTTGACGGGGATCGGGCGGGCCAACGCCGCGATCCCCATCCCCCAGCGCGCGCGCGGCCGCCGCAAGGTGGAAATCGGTCGGATCGTTGGCCCGACCGACCACCTATTTAGGATCGCCTCACGGTCGGCCGGCGCGGGTCAGTGCTGCCGCTGGGAGATGGCCTAGACCGTTCACCGATCGACACCTTTATTGCGAGCGACACCTTCTTCCCCGCTGAGTGGCCTCAGGAAACTGTGCGCCAAGGAGCAAGACGCCGTCGTACGCATGCACGCCGAAATGGTTTTCATGCAGATGCGCTCTTGGATCTTGCGGATCCTTTCATCCGGCGACCGCGAGCCAATAATTGTCGTCTCTTTGAACATGGCGCGTGGACACCCACTGGACGCAGGGAACCGAACGCTGAAGCGATAGTGGCTCTTCACAACTGGTCTCCGGCGCCTGGATGGCGGGTGTCGGATTCCAAGAACCGGACAGGCTGCGCCACTGCCAGCGCATCAGTCATGACTGTCGCAAGTGGGCAGTCTTCATTCGAGCTCAGGGCGGGAACGGGGCAGGAGGGGAGTTCTGTGTCCGCCGCGTTTTCACCCTTGGCCTTTCGTCTCTTGATCCCCAATCCCTGCGCCTTGGCCATCTCGGAGCGAAGAGCGCGATAACCGGGATGAATCATTGGATAATCCGCCGGCAGCCGCCATTTTGCGCGATACTGATCCGGAGTCATTCCGCGAGTGTGGAGATGACGCTTCAGGTTCTTATAGGGGCGACCGTCTTCGAAACTGATAATGGCGTCGGTGCCGATTGAATTTTCGATCTCTCTCCAGGTGAGAGAGGAGACCGACGGGCCCTCAGGCCGCGGATCGGCGGAAGGATGACCCAGGCTCAGCAGCGTGGCGAAGGTGTCCTGAATTCGGCTCTGCAGGTCTTCGCCGCTCAACTGTGCACTGGTATTCGAGAGCAGGGCGCCGACGAGTGCGATAGTCCCGTCCCATGCGCGTTGGTCCGTTGGGGTCCACGTCGTCTCCGGCTGTGCTTCGGTCGTTGGCATCTCACACTCCGTATGTGCCGGCGCAGCCAAGGGGCTGCTGGGGTCGATGATGGAAAAACCCTCTGCGGGCGCGGCGGTGATGATTTTGTCGAGCGTGACGCGCTCTACCGGGACAAGCGAGTCAACCATTCTTGGCCTCCGGGCGCTCGATCCGGTCGTTAGCTATTGGGCTTTTATCGCCTGCCGCGGTTGCCCCGCCGAACGGAACGAACGTCGCGATGAGATGGGGAAACTGTGTGCGGAACTCGTCCGCCAGCGTGTCAGCCATAGTGATGACGAGCGGCGCGACCTCGATGGAGGAGTCACACACGATTTCCGACTCCTCCACGCACTCCCTGATGCTGATCCGCGCGACATAAGGGGGCTCGGGGAGCGCGGCTCGGTTTGCGTCCAGCCAAACCGCGAGCGACGGTTCTTTCACCGCGAAGGCGAAGTTGGGGTAGCAGCCGTGATCGCGACGCCCCGTCACAACGGCGACGGGATGGGTAGAGACGGTAACGCCCTCGGTGAAGCGGTCGACTTCGTCTAGCCTATCCGCGAAGTCGTCGATCGCCGAGCGGGCTCCCGCTCGGCCCTCAGTTAACATCCACTCATCTACGATGTCGCTTTGTGAAACGTGGTCGGCGTCATAAAAAAACACGCTCCACGCCATGTCTGTTTCGACTTGGGTCAGCGGCGGCTCGGCCGCCTCGCGGTGCACCGCCAGGGCTTTCCTGGCCAATCCGTCATACGCCTTGGCTATCCGTGGGTCCGTTTCGCCGTCGCGTTGGGAACACAGCCACTCGACCGTCTCGCGGGTCGCGCAGAAGTGCGCTCTCTCCGCGTCCGACGGCTTCCAGAGGTTCCACCGATGGTCGATGTTCGTAAACACCGGCCATATCTCCCCGCCGCCGAGTTCCGTAAGAGTCCTGGGTATCTCCTCAGTGTCATTCGGTTCCTGAACGCAGGAGGCCAGTGTCTCGACCGCGCCGACAGCCGTGGCACCAGGGGCCAGACCCTCTAGGATCTTCTGATCGATCGTGCCTTCCTCCAGCACCTCACACAGGCCGTAGACGCTGCCGATAAAGCCGATGTGATGGCCGTGGATCGTCGGCTGAGGAAACGCGACGATCATCCGGCCGCGGGCATCGACCAGGTTGATCTCGTCGACGTTCTGGTCGGCGTCCTTGGCGGACAGCGTCCAACCGTTAGACAAGGCGAGGGCGATAAACTCGCCCATCGTCATCGGTTCGCGGGATGTATTGTAGTTCGACATAGGGGGTCTCCTGGCCGCACGAAGCAGCCGATTTTGGATGGGTCGAGTTTGGACGGGCGTGGCCGGCCCTCAGCGGGCCGGCGACGTCACTGCCGAACCGCGCCAAGGGATTACTGGCGGCAC
Organism: Brevundimonas sp. UBA2416; assembly: GCF_002343105.1. Classification (NCBI taxonomy): domain Bacteria; kingdom Pseudomonadati; phylum Pseudomonadota; class Alphaproteobacteria; order Caulobacterales; family Caulobacteraceae; genus Brevundimonas; species Brevundimonas sp. UBA2416. The sequence goes on along the minus strand of NZ_DDRM01000008.1, from coordinate 42,646 downwards.
CTATGGCCGGCTGTGGTTCGACAACATGGTCATGTCGAAGGTGCCCAGCCCTACGGGATAGCGCTCGCCCCACTCGATTTGGGTGACCCAACTTTTGCGATAGACCTTCACGACATGGGGCTTCGGGAGTGGCGCGGGATTTGGATCATCGGGATCGGTCAGCCACGCCTTCCAGTCCTCGACAGCCCTTGCGACTGCCTCGCCGATCTCGTCGGCCATCACGGGCCAAGGCGAGGTGTCCTCCCAGTCGGGGTCCAGGATGAGGACGACCCAGCATCCGTTGAGGGTGGCTTCGAGGTCAGCCGGTGAACGGCCCGCGGCCGGTTTGCCAGTCCGACGGGTCATCGGACCGCCTCGCTCGTGCTGCCGACGGTGCGCAAAGTCACCCAGCTTTCGAGGTCAACTTCGCGATACCTGACATTGGCGCCGCAGCGGATGAACCGGGGACCGGCGCCGTGAACTCGCCATTTGCGAAGGGTGACTTCGGCCACGCCTAAGCGACGGGCGACGTCAGTGGTTGAGAGTAGAGTGTCCAACTTCGATGAGATCCCGAGAGACCACCAGAGAATTCCGGTGGCGTCTCGTTGCCCTTCTGAGCACCCTTCTGAGAAAGAAAAAGACCCTCAAGCCTTGCCTTGGTGACGGAAGCCTTCAGTTACCCTTCTGCCTGCCAGGTATTATCAACCTGCCGGTCGACTCCATACGCTTGAGCCCAGCATCGATACCCGTTTCAGTTTTGGGAAGACCGTGATCTCTACCGGCTTCGCGCTCCCGCGCATCCCACTTCTCGGCGTGGCGTCGTAGTCTTGCCAAAGGAACCTTCGCCTTTCCGGAACAATACTCCACGGCGACCGGCAGAAAGGCTTTTTCCCATTCGGGCACGAAGCCGCGACGGTGAGTCCCCATATTGTGGATGCTGAGAAGTGCTTCTCCATAGTCCTTCCAGATGCCGGAGGTGACCATCGCAAGCATGACGTCGGAATGACCAAGCCGCTTTCCCAGCAACAGAAGACGCGCCGCATCTCCCGCCTTTGTTCCGCCCAGGGTTGGACTGGAGACTCGCAACTGGGCCTCCACCATCGCAAGGGCCTCAAATGCTTCTCGCGCAAAGGAGACCCTGTGATCGGCAGCCGTTTCGAGGTGCGCGTCGCAGGCGTCCCGAAAGGCGAGAAAACGGCGCAGTTGCGATAGGCCGACTAGGCGAGGTGCCGGAATTCCCGCCTCTCGACAGATAGCAAGCGCGGTAACCCAGATCGCGTGAATGGAGAGATTTACGACCTCGTCAATGTCATCCTTCTCGATGGCGGCATCGATTTGTGCCTTCAACTCATCAGCGTGCTGCCCGCTCGGATCTGCTGTCGGCGTCTTCATCTCGGGTCCCCCTATTAAGACAACGGATGACAACCACACCGCTGTGATGAGGGTCATCATACACGCCCGATCCGCACCGGATAATGCTGTTCGCCGAGTTCATTCTGGATCGCGCGGGTAAAACCGGGGCTGCTCTCACTGCCGCGCCATATGGGGCCGCCCCGGTAAACATGAGGGGCCGGGGTCAGGCCCCCGGCATAAGCGTCACGACATTCCGCTGGGCCGCTCATCGACTGGCATCAACTTCTGGCCGATAACCGCCGCGGCATCCTGCAGTGGATCTCCGCTCAAGTGGGCGTACCGCTCTGCGGTCCGCGCGCTGGCGTGGCCGAGCAGTTTCCCGACCAGGAACAGACTGGCGCCGTCGGCCACAGCAAAACTGGCGAAGCTATGTCGCAGATCGTGGATCCGAACGCCCTCGAGGCCAGCCCGACCACATGCCCTGGCGAAGGCGCGGCGAACCCCGACTATATGACCGTCACCACGGGTAGCGGGGAACACGAACTGAGCAGCCTTGGCCGGGCGACGCTTGGCGAGGATTTCGAGCGCCGGCGGGGAAAGGGTGATGCGTCGCTCACCGTTCTGCCCCCCGGCCTTCGTACGCTCGGGCGGCAACACCAGTAGCCTGCGCTCGATATCTACCTCAGCCCATCGCAAGCCGAGGATTTCAGTCTTCCTCGCCCCGGTAAGGAGGAGCAGACGGATAGCGTCGCAGAAGGCCGGATTGACCTCCCCGGCCGCTTCCGTGTCGTTGAGTCCGTCAAGCAACCGGCCGGCCTCCTCGCTGCTGAGGAAACGTTCGCGCACCGGCGCGGCCGACAGTTTGACCGAGGTGAATGGATTGGCTGTCACCAGCCCATGCTCCATACCCCACGCGAACATCGCTGCCGTCGTGGTCAGAGTCCGGCGCGCAACCCCGGCGCCGCCCGTGACAATAGCCCGACCGCGCTTCTTCTCGCTCTTCTCATCGACGGCGGTCTTTCCGACCGTGATGTCGCGAATGGCCTTGGCAGCTTCCGCCTTGGTGATCGTGTTGGCGACCTTACGGCCCAACAGGGGTCGAATATGTCGCTTGAGGTTCGAGCCGTCGTTTTCCCAGGTGCTCGCGCGCTTGCCGGGCTTCGTCGCCGGTCCATCTTCCAGGTAGCGGTCGATCAGGGCCGAGACGGTGAGGGCTTCACGCGCCGCCTTCTTCTCTGTCGCCGGATCTTCACCCGCCGCAACCCTCCGAAGGGCGATCTCTGCAGCATCCCGCGCCGACTCGGGCGTGAACGGCGAGCCATGGACGCCCAGGGTGTAGATCCGCTGCAATGGGCCGAGGCGGTACTTGAGCGCGTAGACACGACGGCCAGTCGGATAGACCCGCAGGAAAAAGCCCTTGAGGTCGGTATCCCAAAGGCGGCTTTCCCCCGCGGCCGGAACTAGGGTCGCATCGACCGTGCGCTTGGTGATGCGCGCCTTTCGACTCTGCATTTGTGATCCTGGAACGATGGGACCGGCGAAGTGACCGACTCCCGATACCGTCTAGATACCACGACGGGCGAAACTCACCGACACCGAAAGATCCTTACGTCGGCCCTATTTGATCATTTTTTACATAAAAACCGCATATAACGTGGGCGCGTGGAAACACGTCGCGACCTGTGGAAATCAATCACCCCCACATTGACATCGAGGGGGTCACAGGTTCAATCCCTGTCGCGTCCACCATTCCTTTCTCCCCCGACAATCCAGGCCACGGACTTCGGCGCACCGAGGGAAACCTTTGCGTCGTTCAGGGCTTCCCCATCCATGGCTCTCGATTTCGAATCCCTTCTCGAAGGGTCTCCGGCCTATGGCGTCGTGGACGCCAGGGATGGGGTCGTGCTCTTTCGACGCCCCGGCCACGAGGCGGCGTTCGACGCCCTCGCCGAACAGGTGCGGGCCGCGTCGGGCGACGACTTTGAGGTCATCCTGCTGACTGACGAGGCTCAACGCTGCGACCGGCTGTTCGTCGCGCCGGTCGGTGAGCACAAGTCGTTCGACCCTCGCTGAGCCCGTCGGCTCAGGGCCGCGGCGGAAGCTCCAGCCCGCGCTGAACCGCCGGCCGCGCCAGACCGCGCTCCAGCCAAGCAGGGACATTTTTCAGGCTGTCGAACTCCACCAGATCACGCGCCTCGTAGAAGCCGATCAGGTTGCGCACCCAGCCCAGGGTCGCGACGTCGGCGATCGAATAGTCGCCCATGATCCAGTCGCGGCCATCCAGGCGGGCTTCCAGCACGCCCAGAAGCCGTTTCGATTCCGTGACGTAGCGCTCCAACGGGCGCTTGTCCTCGAACGCCCGGCCCGCGAATTTATGGAAGAAGCCGAGCTGGCCGAACATCGGGCCGACGGCGGCCATCTGGAACATGACCCACTGCAGGGTTTCGTAGCGGGCGGCTGGATCGGCGGGGATCAGCTGGCCGGTCTTCTCGGCCAGATAGACCAGTATCGCGCCCGACTCGAACAGGGTCAGCGGCTGTCCACCCGGCCCGTCGGGGTCGAGGATGGCGGGGATCTTGCCGTTCGGGTTGAGCGACAGGAATTCGGGCGTCCAGGTCTCGTTTTTCCCGATGTCGATGAAATGGCCCTCATACGGCAGGCCGATCTCCTCAAGCATGATGGAGACCTTCACCCCGTTGGGCGTGTTCATCGAATAGAGCTGCAGGCGGTCGGGGTGCTGGGCCGGCCAGCGCTGGGTGATCGGAAAGACGGAAAGGTCGGCCATGAGGCGGGCTCCTGCTGCGTTCCGGATGGATGTAGGCGGGCCGATCTCATCCGCAACCGACATAGTGGCGTATTCGCCGATCCGTTCCGTCCTGACTGGACCCGAGGCCCTCGCGCGGGCAATGGAGACGCATGACTTTTCCGATCCCGTCCCCCGCAGACTGGCGCGTCCTGGCCGAAAAGGCGCTGAAGGACCGACCGCTTGAAAGCCTGGTGCATCTGGACGCCGACGGCCTTGCTGTGCGGCCGCTTTATGCGGCGGCGACCGGAGGCCAGCCGTTGTCGGCGCCCCGTCCGTCCGACGCCGAGGGCCGCGCGTGGGATGTGCGGACGCTCGTCGAGGGCGATGACGCCGCAGCCGTCAACGCCGCCGTATTGGCGGATCTCGAAGGCGGCGCGGCCTCGGTTCTGCTGAAGGGCGCCATTCTGGCCGATTCCGAACCATTGACCCGCGCGCTGGACGGCGTGGCGCTTGAGCTGGCGGCGGTCGGGCTCGACGCCGGATTGGACGGACCCGAGGCGGCCAATGCGCTGGCCGTGGCGGCCAAGGGGTCGCCGCGCGCCCGGTTGATGTTCCACATGGATCCCCTGTCGGCCTTCGCTGAAGCCGGCGCCGCGCCGCGCCTGATCGACGAGCATCTGATGCTGGCCGCCAATACGGCGGCGCGGCACGCTGGCGCCTATCCCGAGGCCTCCTTCTTCATGGCCAACGGCCGGGTCGTGCACGAGGCGGGCGGCTCGATCGGTCAGGAACTGGGCTTCGCGGCGGCCAATGCCGTGGCGCTGGTCAAGGCGGCGATTGCGGCGGGCATGACAGCCGAGGCGGCGCTCAAGGGGACGGTCCTCGGAGTCTCCCTCGACCAGGAATATTTCGACGGCCTGGCCAAGATCCGGGCCCTGCGCCTGATGTGGCGCTCGCTCGCGAAGGCGTTCGGTGTGGAGACGCCGGCCGTCATCGAAGCGCGGTCGTCGCGGCGGATGCTGTCTGCGCGCGATCCCTGGCCGAACCTGCTGCGGCTGACAGCGGCGGGCTACGCCGGCGCGGTCGGCGGGGCGGACGCCGTGGTGCTGGACGGCCTGTCGCGCGCCAATGGCCGCTCCGACGCCTTTGCACGGCGGCAGGCCCGCAATACCCAGGCGGTGCTGATGGAAGAGGCGCATCTCGGCCGGGTCGACGATCCGGCGGCGGGATCGTGGTTCCTCGACGCCCGCACCCGCGATCTGGCCGAGGCCGGCTGGGCCGAGTTCCAGCGCATCGAGGGCGAGGGCGGGCTGATCGTCGCCCTGCGCACCGGCGACATTCAGGACCGCGTCGCCGCCGCCCGCGCCGAGCGCGAGGCCGCGCTGGCGAGCGGCGCGTCGCAGCTGGTCGGCGTGACCAAATTCGTCGATCCCGATCCCCGGCCCGCGCCTTTCGAGGCCGAGCCCGCACGACCGGCGCAGACGGGCGGCGACGCCTGCGACCCGCTGGCCCCCATCCGGTTAGCCGCGCCCTTTGAGACGCAAGCCTGGGAGGCCGGCCGATGAGCGCGCCCGACTTCACCAAAATTACCCTCGACCTCGGCGCGACCGGCGCCGGCCCCGCCCGCGATGTCTGGAACACGCCCGAGGGCCTGACGGTCCAGACCGCCTACGGCCCCGACGCCGTCGAGGGACTCGACTTCATCCACGGCCTGCCCGGCATCGCCCCCTATGTCCGCGGCCCCTATCCGACCATGTATGCCGGCAACCCCTGGACCATCCGCCAGTACGCCGGCTTCTCGACCGCCGAGGCCTCAAACGCCTTTTATCGCCGCAACCTCGCCGCCGGGCAGAAGGGGCTGTCGATCGCCTTCGATCTGGCCACCCACCGCGGCTACGACAGCGACCATCCGCGGGTGAAAGGCGACGTCGGCATGGCCGGTGTGGCCATCGACAGCATCTACGACATGCGGACCCTGTTCGACGGTATCCCGCTGGACCAGATGTCCGTGTCCATGACCATGAACGGCGCCGTCCTGCCGATCCTGGCCCTCTATGTCGTCGCGGCCGAGGAACAGGGCGTGCCGCACGCGGCCCTGACCGGGACCATCCAGAACGACATCCTCAAGGAGTTCATGGTCCGCAACACCTACATCT
>NZ_DDRM01000008.1:0-36313 GCF_002343105.1 Brevundimonas sp. UBA2416 | reverse complement strand
AGGAGTTCATGGTCCGCAACACCTACATCTATCCGCCCGAACCCTCGATGCGGATCGTGTCGGACATCTTCGCCTGGACCGCCGAGCACACGCCGAAATTCAACTCGATCTCGATCAGCGGCTACCACATGCAGGAGGCCGGGGCCTCGGCCGATCTGGAGCTGGCCTATACCCTCGCCGACGGCGTCGAATATCTGAAGGCGGGCGTCGCGGCGGGCATGGACGTCGACCGGTTCGCGCCCCGGCTCAGCTTCTTCTGGGCCATCGGCATGAACTATTTCATGGAGGTGGCCAAGCTGCGCGCCGGCCGCCTGCTGTGGGCCGAGGCCGTGTCGAAATTCGGCGCGAAGGACCCTCGCTCCCTGTCGCTGCGGGCCCACTGCCAGACCTCCGGCTGGTCGCTTGCCGCGCAGGATGTGTTCAACAATGTGCCGCGCACCATGGTCGAGGCCATGGCCGCGGCGGGGGGCCAGACCCAGAGCCTGCACACCAACGCCCTGGACGAAGCGCTGGCCTTGCCTACCGACTTCTCCGCCCGTATCGCGCGCAATACCCAGCTGCTGCTGCAGATGGAGACGGGCCTGACCAAGGTCATCGACCCCTGGGGCGGCAGCTTCTATGTCGAACGCCTGACCCACGAACTGGCGAACAAGGCCCGCGTTCTGATGGCCGAGGTCGAGGCCCTGGGCGGGATGGCGAAAGCCATCGAGGCCGGCGTGCCCAAGATGCGGATCGAGGAGGCCTCGGCCCGCACCCAGGCCCGGATCGATACGGGCCAGCAGACCGTCGTCGGCGTGAACCGCTATCTATCCGACTCGGTCGACGACATCCCCATGCTGAAGGTCGACAACGCCGCCGTGCTCGCGGCCCAGATCGACAAGCTGAAACGGCTGCGGGCCGAACGCGACGAGGCGAAGACTCAGGCCGCCCTCGACGCCCTGACCGAGGGTGCCAAGGGGAACGCCAATCTGCTCGAGCTCTCGGTTCAGGCCGCCCGGGCCTATGCCACCGTCGGCGAAATCTCCGATGCGCTGGAGGCCGCCTTCGGCCGCCATGTGGCGACGGTGAAGACCGCCCGCGGCGTCTATGCGCGCGAGGCCGGCAACGACCCGAAGATCAGCCGCGCCCGCGACATGGTCGCCGCCTTTGTCGACAATGACGGCGGCCCGCCGCGCATCCTGATCGCCAAGCTCGGGCAGGACGGCCACGACCGCGGCCAGAAGGTCATCGCCACCGCCTATGGCGACCTCGGCCTCGAGGCGACCGCGGGATCCCTGTTCCAGACCCCGGCCGAGGCCGCCCGCGACGCCGTGGCCGCCAATGTCCACGCCGTCGGCGCCTCTTCGCTGGCGGCCGGCCACCTGACGCTGGTGCCCGAACTCAAGGCCGAGCTGGAGAAGCTGGGCCGGCCCGACATCATGATCGTGGTCGGCGGGGTGATCCCGCCCTCGGACGTCCAGACCCTGATCGACATGGGCGCCGCCGCCGTCTACCCGCCCGGCTCGGTCATCGCCGACACGGCCATCGACCTGATCGACAAGCTGAACCAGCGCCTCGGCTACGCCCAGAAGACCTGAGGCCAGAGGACCTAGGGTCTGTGGTGGGCCGGCAGGGCCGCGATCTCGTCAGCCGTCAGCTTGCGGCTGACCCGCACCCGGCAGACCGAGGTCTGGGACGTGGAACCCGGCACGACGATCCGGGCCCAGTCGTCAGTGCACAGCCGGGAACCGACCATGCCGCCATCCGGGATCAGGGCCATCCGGTTGGCGAAGTCCATGTCAGGACAGCCGCCGGCCGCGTTCAGCTCAAAAACGTCATTGCGGCCCACCCGCAGGAAGACCTGATCCGGGCGGCCCTGTTCGAAATTGTCCACCTGACGCACGCCGAAACACTGGCGCGCGCGGGGCGGCGCATCACCGGCCATGCCGCCGCTGTCGACAGGAGCACAGGAGGTCAGGAACGTAGCGGCGCCGAGAGCGGCGAAGGCGAGGGTGCGCATGGGGGGAGTCTCCTCGAGGTACCGAACCTCAACCGTCCGCCCTGCCGACCGGTTGCACAAGGGGTCCGGCGGTAGCGTTTCGTAACGGATCGACCCGGGCAGCCAGACCGGTCGGCAGCGGCGACGGCGCTCCGGTCGCAAGGGCCGCGACATGCTCCGCCAGCAGCGGCGCGACGCAGAAGCCACGCGAGCCAAGCCCTCCGAGCACGAACAGGCCTTCGGCGCCCGGCACGGCGCCCGCCAGCGGCAGCCGATCCGGCGTGGTCGCCCGTACAGCCGTCCGCGCCTGCCCCGGCCCCGCTGCCGCGATCCGGGCCGCCAGTTGCGGTAGACGGGCCGCCACCGTCGCCAGATTGCGGGCGCCGGCCCCCTCCGACGGCCCGCCGTCGGTCTCGCCCCGATCATGGGTCGCGCCGAACAGCAGGCCGGAGCCCGTCGGCGCGGCATAGCCACCCCAGGCGACAGGACCGGCCTCTACACCCTCGACCCAGTGCGCCTGCCCCCGGACCGGCGCCAGCGGGAGGGTCGGGACCAGTCCTGCGGTCCCCCACCCGCCCGCGACCACGACGATGTCCGCCTCGTGGATCGAGGCCCCGCCGTCATCCAGCAGCCGCCACCCGCCATCCACAGCCGCGAGCCGCCCGACCGTCGCGGTGATCCGGTCAGCCTCGGTGAGCCAGGCCTCAAGGACCGCTGCCGGATGGATCGCCATGGCGTCGCGCATCCACAAGCCGCCGCTCCCGACCGGCTCTCCCAGCCGATCGGCACAGGCGACGGGGTCACGAACCTCCATCGCGCCCTCTGCCCAGATCGGCTGGACCGCCACCCTGGCGAAACGGACGGCGTCGCGTGGGGCCTGTTCGAGCTGAAGCACGCCCTCCGCGATCACCGCGCCGGGGATGGCGGCATAGAGGTTCGCCGCACGCGTCAGGGCCTGGGCGTGGAGGGCGGCGATATCCCCATCGCCGGCGTCGAGGCGCGGCGTGACAAGGGAGGCCGGAAAGCCCGATCCCCCCGCGCCGGGTCGTTCCGACTCGATGACGGTCACCCGCGCGGCGAGCGCCGCAAAGGCCCGCGCCAGCGCCGCCCCTGCGATCCCGGCCCCGATCACGGCGACGGACGGCGCAAGGCATGGGGCGGTGGAGGTCTCGGGCAAACGCGCTTCCAGCCGTTCGCGCTTGCGGCCATGGCCCGGCCGCTTCTCGACGGTGAACCCCCGCTCCGCCAGCCCCCGGCGGACCTGCCCGGCCACGGTGAAGGTCGCGACGCGCGCGCCGGGCGCCGACCGGGCCTTGATGCCGTCCAGAACCGTCTCCGACCACATGTCCGGATTGGTCGAGGGGGCGAACCCGTCCAGGAACCAGGCGTCGGCCCGTCCCGTCCACTGCGACAGGGCCCAGCCGACGTCGCCGACGGCGAGGTCGAGCGTCGCGTTGAAGCCGGGCAGATCGAGTCGGTGAAATCCCGGCGTCGGCTCCGGCCAGACATCCAGCAGGGCCTGTGCCGCATCCGCGAGTTCCGGCCAGGCCGCGAGTGCGCGCGCCGCCTCATCGTGGCTCAGCGGAAAGCCCTCCACCGAGAACAGGCTCAAACGACCGTCGGCAGGTCCTTCACGACGCCACAGATCCAGCAGGGCCGCGATGTTCAGACCCGTGCCGAACCCCAGTTCGGCCACGCAGAAGCGCCCGCGTCCCTCCCACGCGTTCGGCAAGCCGCATCCCGCCAGGAAGACCGCGCGGGATTCCGCCAGACCGTCCTGCTGCGAGAAATAGACATCGCCGAACCGCCCCGAGCGCGGCGAGCCGTCTTCGGTCCAGATCAGGCGGGGCGCGCGGTCTTCAGCCATGGGCCACGGCCTATACGGCTCCGGCCGCGGCGCAAAGAAAAAGGGCCGCCCACGCGGGCGGCCCTCTGTCCATGGTCCTGTCCAGCGGCCAGCCGCCGGACTGCGACGTCTAGTGAGCGGCGGCCGGAGCGGCCGGGGCCGCGGCGGCAGGAGCCGGGGCGGCGGCGTCCGCCGCTGCCGGCGCGAGTTCAGCCGCAGCGGCGGCGTCAGCGGCGGCCTGGGCGTCGGCGGCGGCCTGATCAATGGTGACATTGGCGGCGGCGGGGTCAGCGACGCCGGCGGCTTCGACCGCTTCGGTCGAGGCGTCGGTCTTGTCTTCGGCGTTCTGGCAGGCGGTGAGGGCAAGCGCGGCGGTGGCGGCCACGATCAGGGCTGTGATGCGCATCGGATGGCTCCTTGGATTCGGCGGACGAGGGCGTCCTGTGGAACTGGATACCGACCGCCGGCGAGGCCCGGCAAGTTAAATAGCGCCCACGTTCGGCGCGGCGCAGCGGTCGGGACAACGAAAAAGGGCCGCCCCTTCCGGGACGGCCCTTCCTTCATCAGACCCGAAGGCCCGAATGATGTCGCTCGTATTAGTGAGCGGCGGCCGGGGCAGCGGCGTCGGCAGCCGGAGCGGCAGCGGCGTCGGCGGCCGGGGCGGCAGCGGCGTCGGCAGCCGGAGCAGCGGCGTCGGCAGCCGGGGCCATGGCGGCGTCGGCTGCCGGGGCTTCAGCAGCGGCGTCGGTGGCCGGAGCTTCTTCAGCCTTGTCAGCGGCGGGGGTGCAGGCGGCCAAGGCCAGAGCGGCGACCGAAGCGGCGACCAGAGCGGTGATGCGCATAATGTTTATTCCTTCAGAAGGGTCATACGAGGTCATGAACTCCTCGCAGTTCCCGAGATAACGGGAACGTGAGCGAAAGCCAAGCCTTATTCTCACGCATTCGTGAACCGGCGTGACCTGCGGACGGAAATGAGCGGTCGCCGGCGCCCGGATCGGCCAGCCGCCGGGCCTCGAAACCGGGCGAACGCCCGTGAGATCAGGCGTCGGTCGGCGCGGCCGAGAGCGACTCTTCCATCTCGAGGAAAGACGGCTGGGCCGAGGAAGGAATGTCGCCGCGGCCGATTTCCACCGAGATCTGGGCGGCGTTGCCATGCAGGTGCGCCACCAGCACAGACCGGATGATCTTGTAGTAGGCGCTCTCCTCGTCGATGATTTGCGTCAGGCGCGCCGCCAACGGACCCACCAGGCCATAGGCCAGGAAGACGCCCAGGAAGGTGCCGACCAGGGCGCCGCCGATCATGCCGCCCAGCACCTCCGGCGGCTCCGTGATCGCCGCCATGGTCTTGATCACGCCCAGAACGGCGGCGACGATGCCCAGCGCAGGCAGGGCGTCGGCCATGTTCTGCAGCGCATGCGCCGGCCCGAGCGCCTCGTGGTGATGCTTCTCCAGCTGCTTTTCCATGACGTCCTCAATCTGGTGAGGATCCTCGAGGTTCATGGTCATCATGCGCAGGGTGTCGCAGATGAAGTCAGTGGCGAAATGGTCCTTCAGCACCTTGGGGTATTTCTGGAAGATGGTGCTCTCGGCCGGCTTCTCGATGTGGCTCTCGAGGGCGATGACGCCCTTCGATTTCATCGTCTTGGTCAGCTGGAACAGCAGCGACAGCAGGTCCTTGTAGTCCTGCTTCTTCCATTTGGGCCCGGCGAACACCTTGCCGAAGCCGCCGGCCACACCCTTGAGGGTCGAGACCGAGTTGGACATCACCAGCGCCGCCACCGCCGCGCCGCCGATCATCATCATCTCATAGGGCAGCGAGTGGAGGATGACGCCCATCTTGCCGCCGGCGATGGTGTAGCCGCCGAACACCATGCCGAACAGGAGGACGATGCCGATGATCTGGAACATGAAAAGCCGGGACGTCCTGAGCGTGTGGGACGCCGACCTTCGCCGTTAATGATTAAGGGGCGGTTGCGAACCGCCGTCCTTCAAAGCCTGGTTTCGCCGGCAAGGATGGCGGCGCGGGCGGCTTCGCTCAGCCTGGTGTAGCCGTTCTTGCCGCCCCGGACATAGAGCGGGCCATCGACCTTGGCCGGGTCAAAGCCGTCGGCGACGAGATCGACCTTCTTGTATTTGAAGGTTCCGGTGGTGTCGGCTGACTTGATCAGCCGGACAAAGACCGGCCGGGCATAGGTCGGCAGCTCCTGATCGGCCCAGTCGGCGAAGGGTTTGGCGGCGAACCGGCCATCGATCACCAGCGCAACCATGCCGGCCTTGCCGTCATGGCCCGGGACCGGCACCCCATAGGCGATGACCTCCTTGACGCCCGGCGCATCGGCCAGCCGCTGCTCGACCTCGGCGGTCGAGACGTTTTCGCCCTTCCAGCGGAAGGTGTCGCCGATCCGGTCGATGAAATAGACATAGCCTTCGCTGTCCTGCTTCATCAGATCGCCCGTGCGGAACCAGCGGTCGCCGCGCACGAAGACGTCGCGCAGGATCTTCTTCTCGGAGGCCGCCTTGTCGGCATAGCCCGAGAAGGCGTGGCGGGGGTCGTCACCGATCCGGCCGATCGCCTCGCCAACCTCGTTCGCCTTTACCAGTTGGCACAGGCCGTCCGGGCCGCGCATCGGCTCTTCCGTCTCCATGTCGAACCGGACGAGGCGGAAATTGATCTGGTTTTTCAGAAACCCCGGCACGCGGCCGATCGCGCCCGGCTTGCCGTCGAAATTGAACACCGAGACATTGCCCTCGGTCGAGCCATAGAATTCGAAGATGTTCGGTACAGCGAACCGCTTCTGAAACTCGGTCCAGACATCGGGCCTCAGGCCGTTTCCGAAGGCGAGGCGCAGCTTGTGAGACCGTTCTTCCGGATTTTCGGGGCAGTTGACCAGATAGCGGCACAGCTCGCCGATGTAGACGAAGAGGGTTGCGCCCGAGGCCTTCACATCTGGCCAGAAATTCGTCGATGAGAACCGCTTGCGCAGAACCAGCTGGCCCCCGTTCAGCAGGGCCGGTCCGACGCCCACCAACCCTCCGGTCGAGTGATAGAGGGGCAGGACATTGAAGGTGATGTCCTTTTCGGTCGCACCCGTAGCCCCGGCGAACGCGCGCATATAGGTCCGCGCGCGGGCGTGCGTGACCTTGGCTGCCTTGGGCAACCCGGTCGTGCCCGAGGTGTAGATGAACATCGCCGTATCGCGGTTGGTCAGCCCCGAGCGCGCCGATCGGGCGGGGCGCACGGACGAACCGCTGCGCACCGGCTTGTCGAGGCCACGTCGCTCGTCCGCCTCGTCCTCATCGCGCAGTCCCAGAACCCAGAGCATCAGGTTTCGCCCGGACAATGCCCGCGCGTCCTCCACCCGCTTCCAGCAATCCTCGTCCGTCACCACCTGGGAGGCGTTGGAGATGGACAGGCAATGGGCCAGGGCGTGGCCGGTCAGGTTGGTGTTGATCAGGGCGGTGGCGACGCCGACCTTGGCGAATCCCATCCATGCGGCGATGTATTCGGCCCGGTTGAGCATCACCAGGGCGATGGTGTCCCCGCGCTTGAGCCGGCGGCTCTGGGCCCAATGGCCGAACCGGTTGGCCATGGCGTCGAGCTCGCGATAGGTCACCGTCCGACGATCGTCCTGGATCGCCACCCGGTCCCCGAACCGGTCAACCGCCTCTTCCCAGTCGTCGCAGACCAGATCGGCGCTATCCAGATCGACCGGCTTGATGCGCTTGAGCAGACGGCGCAGCCCCTTGGCGAAACGCATATTGCGCTTGATGTTCGCCACCAGACCCATCGTCGTCATCACTCCGCGGAAAGCCGCCCCTGCCTTGGTGATGGACAAGCCATCCGCCCTGGTCAACCGGCAGGGGAATCACAGGCGCGTTTCAGGGCAAAAGACTGCCGGTTTCGGCGGGGGCGTGGCGCCGATGCGGCGGTGACGCTGGGTGAACCTGCCGATGTCTGACAGCCGCTTGTGGAACGCGAAACAGCAAGGCTTAATCACCGAACGCGGATTGGCGGCGTGGGGCCGGAACGATCCACGGGGGACAACACTGATGAAACACCTTCTGATCGCCGCCTGCGCCCTCGCGCTGGCCGGGCCGGCCGCCGCCCAGAACTACAACGCCGAACCCAACTACGGCAGCATCACCCTGGCGCCGGGCTTCCAGCCCGATCCGCACCTTGTCAGCCTGCGCGCCGGTGGCGACATCAGCGCCTCCAACGCCGGCAGCGGCTGCGCCGGCTTCATCACCAACGCGCCCGACTTCCGCTTCCAGTGGAACGGCAACGGCTCGCTGAACATCAAGATCTCGGTGCTGTCCAAGGCCGACACCACCCTGGTGGTGAACGGCCCGAACGGCGAATGGTACTGCGACGACGACACGGGCGAGGACAACAACCCGCTGATCACCCTGGGATCCGTGTCCGGCCGTTATGAAATCTGGGTCGGCACCTACTCCAGCGGCGATCCCCAGCCCGCCGTCCTGTCGATCTCGGAGCTCACCAACTTCTGACGCTCGTCTTTCAGTATTGATTGAGCTTAAATTTGCACCGTTGCCGCCTCAAATATGGCGGCAACGGTGTTTCTTCGCGGCTATTCAAGAATCGCGGAACTGTGATCTAACAGGCTTGTTTCTCTCCTGAGTTTTTGGAGGAACAGCTATGACCGTGACCTATCCTGTCGAACCGACCAAGCCGTATGGCGACCGTATCGAGGCGCCGCGCGCCGAGATGATCCATGACGAGCCTTTCGTCCCCGTCTATGCCCGTCGCGCCAAGGCGCGCGGCGGTCGGGGCAAGATCAGGACGTGGATGATCCTGACCCCCGTGGCGGTGCTGACGCTGGGCGGCATTGTCGCCATGATGCTCATGAACGGCTCTGAAGAGGCGGCCGCCCCCCTGGTCGAGCCGGCCGCAACGGCTCCGGTCCTGCCCATCGCGCCGGCCGCGACGGCCACGGCGCCTCTGACCACCATGTCGACACCCGAACCGGTTGCTGCCACGCCTGTGGCTCGCGAAGCTGCTCCCCTGCGCCGCGCCGCTCCGACGCCGGCTCCCGCACGCCGTGAAACTGTCCGCACGCCCGATCCGGCTCCGGCTGCAGCCGCCCGCGCCGTGACGCCCGCTCCGACCGCGCCGACCGGCCCGCAGGCCTACACGCCCGCTACGGCCGCGCCGTCGACCTCGACGCTCAACACGGCGTCCGCCACCCCGGCCCCGGCGACGCCGGCTCCGGCCCGGACGCCCCCGGTGATTATCGTCGAACCGGTCGGCTGATTGGGCATCAATCCGGAAACAAGGCCCCGGCGGAGCGATCCGCCGGGGCCTTTGTCTGTCCGGGGTCAGGTGGCCGGCGAGACCCGCCAGATGACGTTGCCGACGTCATCTGCGACCAGCAGGGCGCCTGCGCCATCAAACTGGACCCCGACCGGCCGGCCCATCGCCTGATCCTGTTCGTTCAGGAAGCCGGTCAGAATGTCTTCCGGCGGCCCTGAGGGGACGCCGCCCGAGAACGGTACGAAGATCACGCGATAGCCGTT
This sequence comes from Brevundimonas sp. UBA2416, assembly GCF_002343105.1. Lineage (NCBI taxonomy): Bacteria > Pseudomonadati > Pseudomonadota > Alphaproteobacteria > Caulobacterales > Caulobacteraceae > Brevundimonas > Brevundimonas sp. UBA2416. The sequence goes on along the minus strand of NZ_DDRM01000008.1, from coordinate 26,954 downwards.
GCGCGGCGTCCGGTTCCACGATCCGTGCTGCCCCACAAAGGCCCCGCCGCGATAGCGGGCCGGAAACAGGCCGCCCTCTCCGAAGGTCAGGCCGAGGGACGCCGTGTGGGCGCCCAGGGCGTAGTCGGGTTTCAACGCACGCGCGACCATCCCGGGATTGGCCGGTTCGACCCGCGTATCCACGATCTGGCCATAGTAGCTCCACGGCCAGCCGTAGAAGCCGCCCGGCGTCACCGAGGTCATGTAGTCAGGCACCAGATCGTTGCCGAGTTCATCGCGCTCATTGACCGCCGTCCACAGCTTGCCGCTGTCCGGCTGCCAGGCCAGACCGACCGGATTGCGCAAACCCGAGGCGAAGACGCGGCCGACGCCGGTGGCGATGTCGATCTCATGGATGGCGGCGCGGCCCTCCTCCTCGACCATGCCGTGCTCGGCGATGTTGGAATTGGATCCGACCCCGACATACAGCCGCGTCCCGTCCGCGCTGGCGACCAGACTCTTGGTCCAGTGGTGGTTGCGGCCCGCAGGCAGGGCGGCGAGCCTGCGCGCGGCGGCGGTGATCCGCGTCTGGCCGGTCTCATAGGGAAAGGCGACCACGGCGTCGGCGTTGGCGACGTAGAGGGTGTCTCCGACCAGCGCCATACCGAAGGGCGAGGTCAGGTTCTCGAGGAAGGCCGTCCGGGTCTCGGCGACGCCATCGCCATCGGCGTCACGCAGCAGGGTGATGCGGTTGGCGCTCGGCGCCTTGGCGCCGGCCTTTTTCATGACCAGCCCCTGGATCCAGCCACGGATGCCGCCCGACTGGCCTTCCGGCTTGGGAGGGGCATTCGACTCGGCGACCAGAATGTCGCCGTTGGGCAGGCGATAGATCCAGCGGGGATGATCCAGTCCCGATGCGAAAGCCTGCACCCGGAAGCCCCGGGCGGGCGTGGGCGCCACGCCGGCCGGCCAGCCGACGGCCTCGGCGATGTTCACGGTCGGGATCCGTTGCGGCGCCGGCTCGGGAAGGGTCGGGTTCGGACCGAAGCCGAGGGCCGGGTCCAGCGCCGCCTCATTGCCTCCGCAAGCCGCGAGCGTGAGCACCAGGACGGAGGCTGCGAGCAGGGTTGGACGGATCATGGGACGACCTTTGCGGGGGCGGGTCAGAACTCGGGGAATTCCAGGCGGCTGACGTCATAACCCAGCGCGGCTGCGCGGGCGACGAGCGCCGCGCGTTCGGCGGCGTCCGGAACCTCCCGCGTGTAGATCCACAGCTTGTCGAAGGTCGGATCGGCGGAGATGAACCAGCTGTAGTCCTCGGCGTGATCCAGCACCCAATAATCCCAGGTCACCAGACCGCCGAGATACCGGACCCGAAGTTTGGCGTTCATGCCCGGATCAAGGACCTCGCCGCGGCCGCCGATGGCCTTTTCCCGACCTTGCGGGGTATCGACCTGACAGGTGTCGCGCACATCGACCCGCGTCGGATTGACCACGACATAGTTGGTCGCGCCGGCCACGCAGCCATCCGTAAGCCGCATCGGCAGGCGGGCGATCTCCAGCCAACGGCCGCTGTAGAACCGCTCAAGATCAACCGCCCGGGTCGGAGCCGGTGCGCGGACCTCATCGGGCCCGGGCGCGGTGACGCAGGCCGACAACGACAATGCGCCAGTCATGATGAGGGCGGCGGCGGCGAGGCTTCGCATCTGCATGGGGACGGTCTCCGGCTCGGGTTGAACATACAGGTACGGCAACGGTTCCGGACGGACGCGTCAGGTCAGGGGATTCAGATCGCGCGGCGGCCGGATGCGGCGAAACCGCGCCTCGATGAACGAAAAGGCGCCGAACGCGATAAAGCCCAGCGCGCCCGCGATGAGGATCCACGATCCTGCCGGCTGGCGCTCCACGGCTTCCAACGCCGCGCCGAGGCTGGTGACGTCCGAAGCGCTCGAGTTCAGCCCGGCAAGCACCACCAGCGTGGCCAATGGCAAATAAGCCAGACCCCGGGCGACGTGGCCGATTCTCGCGAGGGGCGTCACCCGGCGGCAGGTTTCGGGCGAACAGGCGAGGTATTCCGTGAAATCCTCGCGCCACGCCTTGACGACATTGCCCGCGCCAATCCCGAAGATCACCAGCCCGGCGCCGACCAGAAGCCATTTGCCAAACGGCAGGGCCAGCACCGTCTCGGCCTGCTCCCGGCTGCGGATCACACCCTCGGCAGCCGGATCGCCTTCCGGCGCGCGGATCAGAAGGCTGAAGGCGGCGAACGACAGGGCCGCGTAGCTGAATCCGCTGAAGGCCTGGCTCATACGCGTGCTCAGGCCGTGGCGGGAGGTTCCCTCGTGGTCGGCGTCAAAGACGGACTGCAGGACGCGCCAGACGACGAAGGCGGCCAGTCCCAGCCCGACAAGGAACATCCAGACCCGGCCGAGGGGGCGCATCGCCAGCCAGTCCAGCGAACCCTTGATCCCCACGGCGTCGCCGACCAGATCGACCGCGGCCAACAGGATCAGCATGCCGGCGGACAGGTACACAAAGCCCCGCGCGCCGTAGCCGATGCGCGCCGCCCACTCGAGCAGATCATGCAGCGGCGGGACCCGACTGAGCAGGGAGGATCGCCGACGACCGCGTTCGCCCAGGTCGGCCAGACGATTGCGGACAAGGGCGACGAGATCGGGCACGGCGACGGTAACCCGCGGACCCGTATATGGCTCCCGGCGTTCGCCCGCCCTTGAGGTGCGACAGGCGGACGCATATCTGCCTGCGTCTCGGGAGGGCGCGTATGCAGCCGGTTATTTCCATCCAGGGTCTGACCAAGACCTACAAATCTGGGCTGCAGGCCCTGAAGACCACGGACCTGACCATCGGCAAGGGCGAGATCTTCGCCCTGCTGGGACCCAATGGCGCGGGCAAGACGACTCTGATCTCCATCGTCTGCGGCATCGTTACCCCGACGACGGGGACGGTCATCGCCGACGGTCACGACATCCAGAAGGACTATCGGGCGGCGCGCTCGAAGATCGGCCTGGTGCCGCAGGAGCTGACCACCGACGCCTTCGAGACCGTGCTGGCCACGGTGACCTTCAGCCGCGGCCTGTTCGGCAAGGCGCCGAACCCCGCCCATATCGAAAAGACCCTGCGCGAACTGTCCCTGTGGGAGAAGCGCAACGACAAGATCATGACCCTGTCCGGCGGCATGAAGCGCCGGGTGATGATCGCCAAGGCCCTGAGCCACGAGCCCGACATCCTGTTCCTCGACGAGCCGACCGCTGGCGTCGACGTCGAACTGCGCCGCGACATGTGGAACCTCGTCCGCCGCCTGCGCGACACCGGCGTCACCATCATCCTGACCACCCACTATATCGAGGAGGCGGAGGAGATGGCCGACCGGGTCGGGGTGATCCTGAAGGGCGAGCTGATCCTGGTCGAGGAGACCTCGGCCCTGATGAAGAAGCTGGGCAAGAAGACCCTGACCCTGAACCTGCAGGAGCCCCTGACCGCCATCCCGCCGGAGCTGGCCGAATGGTCGCTGACCCTGAAGGCTGATGGAAACGAGCTGGAATACGTCTTCGATTCCAATCTGGAGAAGACCGGCGTGCCGTCCCTTCTGCGCAGGCTCTCGGACCTCGGCATCGCCTTCAAGGACCTGCACACCAGCCAGAGCTCGCTGGAGGACATCTTCGTCAGTCTGGTCCACCGCGATACGGGAGCGGCCGCATGAGCATGACCTTCAACGGCCATGGCGTCTGGGCCATCTACAAGTTCGAGATGGCGCGCGCCCTGCGCACCGTCTGGCAATCGCTGGTGACGCCGGTGATCACCACGTCGCTGTATTTCGTGGTCTTCGGCTCGGCGATCGGCAGCCGCATGACCGAGATCGACGGCGTCGCCTATGGCGCCTTCATCGTGCCCGGCCTGATCATGCTGAGCCTGTTCACCCAGTCGATCTTCAACGCCTCCTTCGGCATCTATTTCCCGAAATTCACCGGCACCATCTACGAGCTGTTGTCGGCGCCGGTCAGTCCGCTCGAGATCGTCATCGCCTATGTCGGGGCGGCGGCGACCAAGTCGGCGGTGCTGGGGCTGATCATCCTGGCCACCGCAGCCCTGTTCGTGCCCCTGCAGATCCTGCATCCGCTTGAAATGCTGGCCTTCCTGATCCTGATCTCGACGACCTTCAGCCTGTTCGGTTTCATCATCGGCATCTGGGCCAACGGTTTCGAACAGCTGCAGATGATCCCCATGCTGGTGGTCACCCCGCTGACCTTCCTGGGCGGCTCCTTCTATTCGATCGACATGCTGCCGCCGATCTGGCGCACGATCACCCTGTTCAATCCGCTGGTCTATCTGATCTCCGGCTTCCGCTGGACCTTCTACGGTTCCGGCGACGTCGGCATCGGGGTCAGTCTGGCGGCGACCCTGGGTTTCCTCTTCGTCTGTCTGGCCATCGTCGGCTGGATGTTCCGGACCGGCTACCGTTTGAAGAACTGAGGTCTTCAGCTTCGGGTCACGAAACGGGCCAGATCGGCGGACACCTTGGCCCTCCTCCGCATTTGATGTAGCGCGCCGGATCCTGCGCGGGAGTTTTGATGCCCACCGATACCGACAAGAAGCTCAACGGCACGCCCGAGCCCTTCCGCCGCCCCGTGGTCTGGGGCCGCCCGCCCGCGACCGTATTCCGCGCCGGCCCCCTGCCGAAGGGCGGAGCCCTGCCGCCCCTGCCCGAGGCGCCGCCCATGCAGTTCACGCCGGGCATCCTGACCGGCTCGATGATCCCGCGCGCCGCCCCGGCCAGGGTGCCGGCCCAGACCGCGGCCCCGACCCTGGCTCAGGCTCAGGCTCAGGCTCAGGCTCAGGCCCAGGCCCGGCCTCAAGCCGCCGCGCCGCCGGTCGCGCGAACGCCCGAACCCCGTGAGGAACCGGCGTCGCCGTCCGTGCCCGCCGCCTCTGTCCAGACGGCCGACCTCACCGTGCGCCCCCTGCCGCCGGTCGAGCCTGTTGTTCCGGCCAGGCCCGCACCGACCGCCGCAACGGCGCCCGCGAAGCCCGTGGCCGCCGCGCCGGAGCCCGTTACGGTTCCCGCCACGGCCGTCGTCGCGGCCCGCAAGCCAGACAGTCGGACCCCGCTGTATGCCGGGATCGCCCTTGCCGCTGTTACGGTCCTCGCCCTTGGCGGCTGGATCTGGACCCGACCACCCGCCGGAGCGCCGGCGCCGGCCGTGGCTGCCGCGCCTGCGGCCGTCACCCCCGCCGCCGAAGTCGTCGCGCCGGAGAGCCCGCCGGTTCCGGTCGCCGTGACCGAGCCCGTCGCCGAGACCCCGGCGCCCGCGCCCATGGTCGCCGCTCCGGCCGCCAGACCGGCCGCGGTGACGCCGGCTCCCGCGCGAACGCCGCCGCCTCCTGTCGCAGCCCGGCCCGCCTCACCGGCGCCTGAGGTCGTCGCCCCGCCGCCGGCGGTCGCGACAACGCCCCTCATCGAGATTGCGCCCGCCCCGGTCCCCGGCCCGGCGCCGACCGCGGCCGAGCGTCCATCGACCAACCCGGATGAGCCCATCGCGACCCGGCCCCAGCCGATCGGCTAGCGGATGGCGACGTAGCCGCGCTCGACCATGCGGCGCAGGCCTTCATAGGCCTCGGCCAGTTCCTCATAGGCGGCGCGCGCCGAGGCCAGTCGCGCGATCTGGTCGGGAGTCGAGGGCGCGCCGGATTCCGACTGGCGCAGGCCTTCGGACACCCATTTGGCGCGCGCGGTAGCCGTCAGCACGGCCAGCTTCTGAAACATGGACGCATCCAGTTTCGGCAGCATCTGGCCGATGACCTCGCGGTTGGCGATGTAGGCCGAATAGTCGATCTGCTCCAGCAGGCCGCGCAGTCGCCGCTGCTCCTGCGGGTCGGTGTCCTGGGGCTCGAAATGGTCACGCTGGCGGCGATAGCTGTTGGTCTGGATGGTCGACATGGCCTGTCTTCCGAAAAGAATCGTCTTGAGGGTGCGCCTCGTCGATTAACGGGGGGTTGCGCCCGGTCGCCGGAAGTTGAGACTTGGGCGAAGGTCCGCCCATGAGCCGGCCGCGGGAGACGTCGCCGTGACCGGCAGGGTGCGAGTCGATTGTTATGCTGTCTCGGTCGACGGATTCGGCGCGGGACCCGACCAGAGCCTCGACCATCCCCTTGGCGTGGGCGGAGAAGGCCTGCACCGCTGGTTCTTTCCGACCCGCACATGCCGTGAGAATTTCGGCCAGACGGGAGGCGAGGAGGGCGTCGATGACGACTTCGGCCGGCGCGGCATGGCGGGGCTGGGCGCGTGGATCCTCGGCCGCAACATGTTCGGGCCGATCCGGGGCGACTGGCCCGACGACCAATGGAAAGGCTGGTGGGGCGCCGAGCCCCCCTATCATGTGCCCGTGGTGGTGCTGACCCACTACCCCCGAGACCCGATCGGGATGGAGGGCGGCACGGTCTTTCATTTCGAGACCGGCGGCATCGTGGCCGCGCTGGAGCGGGCGCGCGCCTTTGCCGGCGGCAAGGACATCCGCATCGGCGGCGGCGCTGAAACGATCCGGCAGTATCTCGGAGCCGGGCTGATCGACGAGATGCACATCGCCGTTTCTCCCGTAATTCTGGGCCGTGGCGAACCGCTGTGGGAGGGGCTGGACCTGCCCGCTCTCGGCTATGAGATCGTCTCCAGCACCGCGGGCGAGCGGGCGACGCACCTGTGCTTCGGTCGCGCCGGCGCGCAAGCCGACAAGACCGGGAAGGCCGTCTGACCATGTCGCTCACCCTCTGGTCCCACCCCTATTCCGCCTATGGTCAGAAGGCCTCCGTCGCCCTGTATGAACTCGGCCTTCCGTTCGAGCAGACACTGGTCGAGGCCGGCAATGAGGCGGTCATGGCCGCGTTCCGCAGCCTGTCGCCCTTCGCCAAGATGCCGGCCCTGGTCGACACGACGGCCGGCCGGACCCTCTACGAATCCAGCATCGTGATCGAATATCTCGACCGGCTGGCTGGCGGCGGCCAGCTGATCCCCGCCGATCCCGAGTCGGCGCTTGAGGCGCGGCTGGTCGACCGGATGGTGGACACCTATGTCGGCGGGCCTATGAACCGCATCATCCCGCGGAAATTCCGGCCGGCGGGCCATGAGGACCCGTTCGGCGACGCTCAGGACGCGGCCATTCTGTCGGGAGCCTGGGACTGGCTGGAAGGCCGGCTGGCGGACGGGCGGACGTGGGGCGCCGGCGAGACCTTCACCGTGGCCGACTGCTGCGCGGCGCCGATCCTGACCTATGCGCGACGACTGGTCCCGTTCGGCGACCGGCCGCGCCTCAGGGCCTGGCACGCGCGGCTGATGGCGCGGCCCTCCTTCGTCCGGGCGCTGGAAGACGCTGCGCCGTTCGGGGACCTGATGCCCGCGCCGCCGGCCGAGGACTAGTGAGCTTCAGGCGGCCGCGCGGCGGGGCTGAGATACTCGTTCTCCGCCTTTGGATGAGCGTCCAGCACGAAGCGGCGGTCACAATAGGCGCATTCGACGAAGTCCTCGCCGCCCATGTCCATATAGACCAGCGGGTGACCGAGGGCCCCGCCGCCGCCGTCGCAGGCCACGCGCTTCGTCGAAACCACGATGGCTTCCGGCGGCGGAATGATCGCATCGGCGTGGCGCGGCGGCATGGGCAGACCTGACGGATGACGGCGGATAACGGCCGACTCCCTAGAAGCCCCCGCGCGCGGCGTCAAACCGTCTGCGACTTGCGGCGGAAGACCCGGTCGAACAGGGCCTTGCGCTTGCTGAACAGAGACCAGCCCAGGCAGCCCGCGGCGACCCACAGGCCGATCTCGCCGATCACCGCGGCAGGGCCGCCGATCAGGAGCGACTCGCGCATGGGAATCTCGCCCATCCGGTTCAGGACCACCACGGCCGTGAACACCCCATACCCCAGCAGGCAGAAGGCGAAGGCCGTCCAGCCGATCATCTTTGTGCGGTTCATCGCGTCCATTCCGTCAAGCAAGCTGTTCATAATGACAAGTGTCCTAGACATCTGAACGCTCGATGTCAAGCGTCATTGACAACAATGATGCCCCGCCCGGGGCCGGCCCTTGGCGGAGACCCGCGCCGGGCCTACCTAGGCCCGTCATCGACCCTGAAAGCCTCTGCATGTCCGATCCCGCCGCCCTGCCCGTGAACGCCATCGAGGTCAGGGGACTGGAAAAGACCTATGCGGGTTCGAAGAAGGCCCCGCCCAAGGTCGCCCTGCGCGGCGTCGATCTGGTCATTCCGCGCGGCTCGATGTTCGGCCTGCTGGGCCCCAACGGCGCGGGCAAGTCGACCCTGATCAACATCCTCGCCGGCGTGGTCAACAAGACCGGCGGCACGGCCGAGATCTGGGGCCGCGACATCGACAGACAGCCGCGCGACGCCCGCGCCGCCCTCGGGGTCGTGCCACAGGAGATCGTGGCCGACGTCTTCTTCACCCCCCGCGAGGCGCTGGAGGTCCAGGCCGGCTTCTACGGCGTGCCGGCGAACGAGCGCCGCTCTGACGAACTGCTCGCCGCCCTCGGCCTCAGCGACAAGGCCCACGCCTATGTCCGCGCCCTGTCCGGCGGCATGAAGCGTCGCCTGATGGTGGCCAAGGCACTGGTCCACAATCCGCCGATCCTGATCCTCGACGAGCCGACGGCGGGCGTCGATGTCGAGCTGCGCCGTCAGCTCTGGGAGTACGTCCGCCGCCTCAACGCCGAGGGCGTGACCATCCTGCTGACCACCCACTATCTGGAGGAGGCGCAGGAGCTCTGCGACACCATCGCCATCATGAACCGCGGCGAGGTCGTGGCCTGCGAGCCGACGCCCCAGTTGCTGCGCCGTCTGGACACGCGGAACGTCGTCGTGACCCCCGACGGCGCGCTGAAGGCCCTGCCCAAGCTCAAGGGCTTTGAGGCCGTCGCCCGCCCCAACGGCGCCTTCGCCGTCACCTACAAAAAGGGCCAGTCGTCGGTCGAACAGGTGCTGGCTGCCGTCCGCGCCGCGGGCGTCACCATCGCCGACATCGTCACCGAGGACCCGGACCTGGAGGACGTCTTCCTGGCCCTGACCTATGGGGATGCGGGACAGGTCGATCCGACGAAGGATTGACAGAGAACGGCGTTCGTTTTCTCCTCCGCGCGATGGGGGAGGGATCCATGCGAAACTTTGTATTCTCGGCCGTCGCGCTCTCTGCGTCGCTGTTTTTGGGGGGAACCGCCTTGGCGCAGCAGTTGCCGCGCCAGGCGCCGACACGGCAGGTCCCTGAAGGCCTGGTCGTGGCCCCACCGACTATTCCGCGCGGTAACCTGCCTCAGCTTAACGCCTCGCAACGGACCACGGCCGCTCGGGAGCTTTCGGGGTCGAATACCCTGACGGCCGGTGTGACCCGGCGGTACGGCGGTGATAGCCCGGTACCGAACGGCGCTCACGTAAAGCTTTATTTCCCGGTGCTGGCCTACGTCGACGGAACGGCGGTACTGAAGTCAGGCGAGGGCATGGTCGCCATAAGGGTGGTTGAGACGTCAGGCCTCGTCATGTTCGATTGCCCGGTCTTTTCGGGGCCGGGGCTCACCTGGCGAACACGGATCGGCAACACCTCCATGTTTAACGAGGGAACCGCACCGGCGTTGAATTCCCGGTCCGTGTTCATCGTCGATGTGACCGGGTTGCAGGATCGGGACATACAGATCTTCGGCATGCCTCGCGGTGGAGGTTTCGCCTTTCACTATTGCGATGTGACCGCCCTGTCAGGCTGATCCGGCCTCAGACCACCATCACCGTCCCGATCAGCAGCCGCGCGCCGGCGCGGCCCATCACCGTATTGGTCGCCGCCTGAAGCTGCGCCACCAGTCGTTCGACGTCGGGCGGGGTTCCCGGCAGCAGCGCATTGGCCGATTGCTGCACCACCGCCGCATAGGCGGCGCGCAGGCGCGGGGCCGACTGGGCGACGCGGGTGCGCAGGGCGGCGTCGGGCGTATCGACCCCTGTTTCGACCGTCATCACGCCCGGCCGCCCGCCCGGTCGCCTGACATTGGCGGTGATGGTCGGCAGCCGCAGATAGGTGGCCTGGGACGCCGCAGCGCCGCCTCCGCCAGTCCTGAGCGGTTGGGTCTTCAGTCCGAGGAGAGCACGACGATCCATGCGCAGAGGCTACCGTTCAGCGCTTAAGGCTCGGTTACGCTGCCTCTCCCTCCCCCTCCGGGGGAGGAAGAACCGCAACGAAAAGGGCCGGAGCGTCGCTGCTCCGGCCCCCTCGATTTGTTCAGGCCTTGGCCCCTACCAGATGCGAACCCGGTCGGCCGGCGCGAGGTAGTACCGATCGCCCGGCTGGACGTCGAAGGCCTCGTACCAGGCGTCGACGTTGCGCAGGGGCCCGATGACCCGGAACTCGGCGGGCGAGTGGGGGCCGACGGTGACCTGCTGGCGCAGGGCGTCGTCGCGGTAGCGCGTCTGCCAGACCTGGGCCCAGCCGTAGAAGAAGCGCTGGTCGCCGGTGACGCCGTCCAGCACCGGCGAGGGCTGGCCGTTCAGCGACAGGTGATAGGCTTCCAGGCCCACAGCCACGCCGGCGGCGTCGCCGATGTTCTCGCCCATGGTCAACCCGCCCTGGAGGAAGAAGCCGGGCAGGGGTTCATAGGTGTCGTACTGGGCGCCCAGACGGGCGGTCAGGGCCTCGAAATTGGCCTTGTCCTCGGGCGTCCACCAGTTGCGCAGCACGCCGTCGCCGTCGGACTTGGAGCCCTGGTCGTCGAAGCCGTGGCCGATCTCGTGGCCGATGACCCCGCCGATGGCGCCGTAGTTGACCGCCGGATCGCCGTTCGGATCGAAGAAGGGCGGCTGCAGGATGGCGGCCGGGAAGACGATCTCGTTATTGGCCGAGTTGTAATAGGCGTTCACGGTCTGGGGCGTCATGCCCCACTCGTCCTTGTCGACCGGGTCGTTGAGACGGTTCAGCTGGTACTGCCACTGGAAGACGCCGGCGCGCTCGGTGTTGCCGAACAGGTCGTCAGGCCGGACCTCGAGGGCGGAGTAGTCGCGCCATTTGTCCGGATAGCCGATCTTGACGGTGAATTTGGCCAGCTTCTCGAGGGCCGCCGCCTGGGTCTCGGCGCTCATCCAGTCGTAGTTCGGGATGCGATTGCCGAGAGCCGTGCGGAGGTTGGCGACCAGTTCCTCCATCTGCGCCCGGTAGGCGGGCGGGAAATATTCGGCGACATATTGCCGACCGACCGCCTCGCCCAGCATGCCCTCGGCGAAGCTGATGCCGCGCTTGTCGCGGCTGCGCTGCATGGGCTGGCCCTGCAGGTCGCGCGAGCGGAACTCCCACTGGGCGTCGGCGAAGCGGCGTGACAGGCGCGGCGCCGCGTCATCGACCGAGTGGAAGGCCTGCCATGCCTGGATGACCTCGATCGGGGTCTCGGCGTAGATGGCCGCGATCGGGGCCATGGCGGTGTCCTGACGGACGATCAGCCGGGGCACCTCGCCCACGCCGACGGCGGTGTAATAGTCCTGCCAGGCGAAGCCGGGAGCCTCGGCCGCCAGTCGGGCGATGGTGTATTCGTTATAGGTCTCGTCGCGGTTGCGGTTCTGGATCGGGGTCCAGTGCGCCTCGGCGATCCGGGTCTCGAAGGCGACGATGGCCTCGGCGGCCGCGGTGGGGTTCTCCCAGCCGATCATCTCCAGCATCCGGGCCACATAGGCCTGGTACAGGACCTTCTTCTCCGCCCAGCGGGCGTCCAGATAGTAGTCGCGGTTGGGCAGGCCGATGCCCGACTGGCCCGTCGAGACGACGTAGCGGTTCGGGGCCTTCTGATCGATCGAAATGCCCGTGCCGAAGATGGAGGAGCCGATCCGACCCTGGGTCTGGCCCATATAGACGGCCATGGCGTCATGGGTGTTGGCGGCGCGGATGGCGGCCAGGTAGGGCCGCAGCGGCTGGTCGTCCAGCGCCTCGATCCGGGCCTCGTCCATGTAGGAGCGGTAGGCGTCGGCGATCTTCTGTTCGTCCGAGCCGGGGATCAGGTCAGTGCGGGCCACGAGCGCCTCGATCATCGCCTTGACCCGGTTGTCGGACAGTTCGCGCAGCAGGGCGAAGGAGCCGTAGGAGGTGCGGTCCGAGGGGATTTCCATCCGGTCGAGGGCCGCGCCGTTGGCGAAGCGCATGAAGCTGTCGCCCGGGCGGACCGCGGTGTCGCGGCCGGCCAGGTCAAAGCCCCAGGTCCCGTAACGGGGCGCGACCGTGCCCTGGTAACCCAGGACCGTGGCGCCCTGATCGGGGGTCTGGAACAGTTCGAAGACGGTGCAGCCCTCGTCGATGCAGGTGTGGCCGTGATCCTCGCCGCCGACCTGTGCAACCGCGACGGACGCGGGCAGGAGCAGGGCGCCGAGCGCGGCGCCGATGAGCAATTTCTTCATGGGGATTTCCTCGACTTCGCTTCTCTGTCGGACAGCGTCGGCGGCGACCCTACGCCCCGGTTCCGCCCTGTCGCCTGAATTATTTGTCATGTGCGACGGAAACCCAGACGGGGCGGCGTTTCAGCCTGTAGGCTGACCCCCGACGGAGGACGAATGGCGACTCACGGCGGCGGCGGCGAATACAAGGATCTGGTGGTCTTCCTGGCCGCGGCGGGCGTGATCGTGCCGCTGTTCAACCGGTTGAAGATCAGTCCGGTCCTCGGCTTCCTCGCCGCGGGGGTGCTGCTGGGCCCGGACGGACTGGCGCGGTTTGCGGATACGGCCCCATGGCTGTCCTGGCTGACCATATCGGATGCGACCCAGATCCGGTCCCTGTCCGAGCTGGGCGTCGCCTTCCTGCTGTTCATGATCGGGCTGGAGCTGTCGTGGGAGCGGCTGCGGGCCATGCGCAAAATGGTGTTCGGCCTGGGGCTGACCCAGGTGGCCGTTTGTACGGTGGCGCTGGCGTCTGTGTTCGTCTTCATGGGTCAGCCGCTGGTGTCGGCGGCCGTGCTGGGCATGGGGCTGGCCCTGTCGTCCACTGCGGTCGTGATGCCGGTGATGGCCGAGCGCGGCCGGATCAAGACGACTGCCGGCCGGGCGACCTTCTCCATCCTGCTGGCCCAGGACGTGGTCGTGGCGCCGATTCTGGTCACGGTCACCGCTCTGGCGGCGCTGGCGCAAAGCGGCGTCGGCGGCGGGGATTTCGACCCGGCCGTGTTGCGCCCGGCGCTGCTGACCCTGATCCCGGCCGCGGTCGGGCTGGCGCTGCTGATCGTGCTGGGTAGGCTGGTGCTGCGGCCGATGTTCCGTTCCGTGGCGCGGGCCAAGGCCACCGGACAGGGGCAGGAGATGTTCATCGCGGCCAGCCTGCTGGTTGTCGTCGGCGCCGGGGTGGCGGCGCAGGCCGCCGGCCTGTCGATGAGCCTCGGCGCCCTGGTCGCCGGCCTGCTGCTGGCCGAGACCGAGTTCCGCCGCGAGGTCGAGATTTCGATCGAGCCGTTCAAGGGGCTGTTGCTCGGCGTCTTTTTCGTCGGGGTCGGCATCAGCCTCGACCTCGATGCGGTCGCCGCCGATCCGGTCGCGGTGTTCGGTCTGGCGGCCATGCTGACCCTGCTGAAGGCCGGACTGATCTTCGGCGTGGCCCGCCTGTGGGGTCTGAACAATCGCACGGCCATCGAGACCGCCCTCGTGCTGGGCCCGGCCGGCGAATTCGCCTTCGTCATCCTGGGAGCCGGTCTGGTCGAGGGGATCGCGGCCCCTGCCTTCACCCAGACCGTCCTGATGGCCGCGACCATCAGCATCTTCACCATTCCGCTGATGGCCCTGATCGCCGACCGTTTGCTGAAGCAGGCGGTCCCGGCCGTTCCCGATCTGCCCGCAGAAGCTATGGAGCCGCCGTCGGCGACGTCAGGGCAGGTGCTGATCGTCGGCTACGGCCGGGTCGGACGGCTGGTGGGCGAGATGCTGACTGAACACGGCCAGGCCTTTCTGGCCATCGACGCCAATCCGACGACCGTGGCCATGGGCCGGAAGGAGGGCGCCAATGTCTTCTATGGTGACGCGGGACGCACCGAGATGCTGGAAAAGTGCGGCATCGACACGGCGCGGGCCGTGGTCGTGACCATGGATGCGCCGGCCAAGGTCGATGAGGTCGTGGTCGCGACCCGCTCGCTGCGGCCGGATCTGATCCTGATCGCCCGTGCCCGGGATCATAAACACGCCGCGCGCCTGTATGCCCTGGGCGTCACCGACGCCGTGCCGGAGACGACAGAGGCCAGCCTGCAACTGGCCGAGAACACCCTGATCGATCTGGGGGTGCCGATGGGTCTGGTCCTGGCGTCGATCCACGAACGTCGCGACCGCTTCCGCAAAATCTTCCAGGAGGCCATGCCCGGCAGCGACGCCGTCCGCAGTCCGCGCGCCCTGCGCTCCACCCTGCGGCGCTGAGCCGCACCGACGGACTGGCTGCCCAGGCGCGTTAACCGCATGACTATCCCGACTGTTAATCCGGTTACCCCATTTTGGTCATCGTTGCGTGATGATTGCCCCGTTCTCGCCTGACAGGCGATGTGTCTGCGTGCCTTCGCGCCCGCCCCGGATTTCCCATCGCTTCGGCGTCCAGTTCCAACGACGGCGTAAAGCCGCCGCCCAGTGAGTACCCGTTTCATGCGAGATATCGCCTTGACCCCCCCCAAGACTCTCGACGCCGACAGCGAGTTGCCCCGGCTGAACCGCCGCCAGGCCGCCAAGGTCCGCACCCGCCAGAAGGTTCTGGACGCCGCGCGCGCCCTGTTCGCCGAGCGGGGCTATGAGCCCGCCACCATCCGCGACATCGCCAAGGGCGCAGGCATGTCGACCGGCGCCGTCTTCGCCAATTTCCAGGACAAGGCCGAACTGTTCGAGGCCGTCCTTTCGGAAGACCTCGCGAAGCTCGCCGAGACCCTGAAGGTCGCCGCCGCCGCCGAGACCACGCTGCGCGCGCGTCTGCTGGCCGCCATGACCGCCGGCTATCACGGCTCGCTGGAGCAGCTGCCGCTGGTTCAGGCCGTCGTCGCCCGTTCGTGGTTCCAGCCGGTCGCCGCCGAAATGCGGACCCGCGCCGCCATCAAGCCCCTGGTCATGGTCGTCTCCGACGCCCTTCAGACCGGCGTGCGCGAAGGCGAACTGCGTCAGGACGCCGACGTGCGCCTGCTCAGCGAACTGATCTATGAGGCCTATCTGTCGAACTATCGTGGCGCCGCCTACGACGGCTGGACCATGCAGGATCTGACGACCCGCATCGGCAAGCAGATCGATGTGATCCTGGCGGGCCAACTTTCCCGGCAATAGGTCCCGCCCGACCGAACGATGCTTCGAAGGCCGCGACCTCTGTCGCGGCCTTCAGCTTTTCCAGCGTAGCGTCGTGGCCTTCACAGGATTGGCGAACGGGCGGCCCTCGGCGCGGGACCTGGTCCATTCGCGCTTCAGCTGCTGGTACCATTTGGCCTGTTTGTCGGCGTCGTCGATCCAGATCAGGGCCGGATCGTAGCGCAGGCCCTCGTTCTGCAGGTTCACCATGCCGCCGTCCTGTTTCAGGAAGGCGATGACGCCCATGCGCAGGAACGGCTTGGCGATGCCGAACACCCAGTGGTCGGACCAGAAGATCTGGGTGATCCGGGTCTTAGTCTCATTGATGGGAGTCAGGCAGGTCAGGGCCAGCACCTGCTTCGGTCCGACCTGGATATGTTCCCAGCGATAGCCGGGCAGGCGGAAGGTGATCTCGGTCGCCGGGGCGCCGCCGAGAATCCTGTAGGCCCGGCTGTTCGACGAGGGCGCATGGCGCACCATGGCGAAACCCTGCTCGCGCGGTTCGAAGGCCTTGGCCTTCTCGTGCATCGATTTTGCAGACCGCCACCACCACTGCTGATGCACATAGGGGCCGTGGGCCGGGTCCATCAGGCCGACGACGGCGTGGTCGACATGGGCGTCGAAATCCATCCATTCGACCATCTTCGCCCCGCCGCCGACGACGCCCGGAAACACCGGCGGCTCGTGGTCGGGGTCAGGCGCCGTGCGCGGGTCGGAGGCCATCCAGACGAAGATCATCCCCTGGCTTTCGCGGACCGGATAGGACCGCACCCGGATCCGGTCGGCCTCATAGGGCTGATCCTCGACCAGGGAGGGGATGGCGGCGCAGACGCCGTCGGGGCGGAAGCGCCAGCCGTGGTAGCAGCATTCGATGGTTTCGCCCTCGCCGGGCTTCTCGACCAGCCGGCCGGCCGACAGGGGCGCCGCGCGGTGGGGGCAGATGTCTCGCATGGCATAGACCTGCCCCGCCCGGGTCCGGCCGATCAGCACAGGCTCGCCGAGCAGTACGTGACGCTTGAGCGAGGCCGGCGCGACGTCGCGCGAAAGGGCGACGAAATACCAGGCGTCGAGCACAAAACCCTTGCCGAAGGCGGTCGGCGGGGCCTTGGCCTCGGGCGATTTCGGAGAGACGGGGGCGCTGTCTGCGGGAGTCATGCGCGACAGTTTAGCGGGCTGTCACGCTGAAGTCTTGACCGGCTGCATCCGTTCGCGCCCTCTGTGGCGACCAGGGGACAGACGCGGGCGTTTGGCCCGTCCATCGGGATACTGACATGAAGACCATGACCGCCATCGCCGCCCTTGCCGGGGCCCTTTCCTTCATCGCTGCCGCGCCCGCCTTCGCCCAGGCCCATGGCGACCATGGCCAGGCCCATGGCCAGCCGGCCGCCGCCGAGGCCGGTCACGGCCATGCCCATGCCCATGCCGACTTCGAGTCGGGCCGGTTCCATGTCCGCGTCGACGGGCCCGAGCATCCGGTCGGCGACGTCATCCTGATCCCCGGCCTGTCCTCGTCGCCCCATGCCTTTGATCTGCTGACCGAAGAACTGAAAGGCCGTTACCGCGTCCACCGCATCCATGTGCAGGGCTTCGCCGGCGCGCCGGCCGAGGACAACGCCACGGGCCCCGTCTCGGCCCCGGTGGCCGAGGACCTGGCCCGCTATATCGCCGAACAGGGGCTCAACAAGCCGGCCGTGATCGGCCACTCCATGGGCGGAACCATCGGCATGATGCTGGCCGCCCGGCATCCCGACAGCGTCGGCAAGCTGATGGTCGTGGACATGATCCCCTTCATGGGCGCCATGTTCGGTGCGCCCGGAGCCACGGCCGAGAGCGTCGCGCCCATGGCGGACCAGATCTACACGGCCATGTCCGCCTCGCCGCGCGAACAGTATCAGCAGCAGGCCGAGGCCCAGATCGTCGCCATGATCAACACCGAGTCCCTGCGGGCCAGGCCGCTGGAGGACAGCCGGAAGAGCGACCAGCAGGTTTCATCCTCGGCCTATCGCGAGCTGATCGTCACCGACCTGCGCCCCGAGTTGGGCCGGATCACTGCGCCGACGACTGTGCTTTATGTCCGGTTCAACGACCCGCGGATGACCAATGACATGGTCGACGGCATCTACCGCGCCTCGTTCGCCAATCTGCCCGGCGCGACCCTGACGCGGATCGACGACAGCGCCCACTTCATCATGCTGGACCAGCCCGCCCGGTTCGCCGCCGAGGTGAACGCGTTTTTAGAATAGGCGCGCGAAGGGTCATGGTTTCGGCGGAAACGTCCCTCACAGTCTCGTGAAGGCAGCGGGGGCGTTTCCGTGCGTTCCGTGACCGGGTAAGAGCGGACTCGGCTTGGTGAGGGATTGATGGCGGGTTCCGGCTTCAACTTCGGACGTGGCGGCGGCGCGGGCCCGAAATCCGCGCGTACCCCGTTGCAGCGCGTCCTGTACTGGGGCGCGGTTCTGGCGGTCTGGGGCCTGATTTTCCTGGTGGTCTTCTTCGCAGTGTTCGCCCGCGACCTGCCCGACACCTCGACCCTGTACAATGTCGATCGCCAGCCCTCGATCACCTACCTGGACCGCAACGGCGCACTGATCGCGGTGCGCGGCACCCAGCAGGCCCCGCCCGCCGATCTGGACTCGCTGCCGGACTATGTGCCGGCGGCCTTCATCGCCATCGAGGACCGGCGCTTCTATCACCATCCCGGCTTCGATCCGATCGGCATGAGCCGGGCCATGGCCGCGAACATGCGCGCCGGACGCGTGGTCCAGGGCGGCTCGACCCTGACCCAGCAGCTGGCCAAGAACCTGTTCCTGTCTCCGGACCAGAACATGAAGCGCAAGGTGCAGGAGCTGATGCTGGCGGTCTGGCTGGAGATGAAATTCTCCAAACAGGAAATCCTCGCCCTGTATCTGAACCGCGTCTATTTCGGCGCCGGCGCCTATGGGATCGAGGCGGCCTCGCAGCGCTATTTCGACAAGAGCGCGCGCCAGCTGACCGTCGGCGAGGCGGCCCTGCTGGCCGGACTGCTGAAGGCCCCGTCGCGCTATTCGCCCGTGTCCGAACACGAGCGGGCCGGCGCGCGCGCCACCGTGGTGCTGAACGAGATGGTCGACGCGGGCGTCATCACCGAGGCCCAGCGCGCCCAGGCCGTGGCCGACCCGGTGCGGGTCTCGCGCACCCTGGCCACCCAGCATGCCCAGTATTTCATCGACTGGCTGGACAAGCAGATCCGCGAGCTGGTCGGTGAACCGACCGAGGACATGATCGTCGAGACCACGCTCGATCTGACCCTGCAGACCCAGGCCGAGCGGTCCGTGCGCCGCATCCTCGACCGCGACCGCTCCAAGGGCGTGCAGCAGGCCGCCCTGGTGGCGCTGGACGGCGAGGGCCGGGTGCGAGCGATGATCGGCGGCGCTTCATACGCTGACAGCCAGTTCAACCGGGCGACCGATGCGCGGCGTCAGGCCGGGTCCGCGTTCAAGCCGTTCGTCTATCTGGCCGCTCTGGAGAGCGGCTATACGCCTGAGACACTGGTCAACGACGCCCCTATCCGCATCGGCAACTGGTCGCCGCGCAACTATTCGGGCTCGTTCGCGGGCGAGATGACGTTCGCCAACGCCGTGGCCCAGTCGACCAACACCATTGCCGCCGGCATGGCTGACCAGATCGGCCGCGACAATGTCGCGCGCACGGCCCGCCGTCTCGGCATCACCAGCCGCATCGGGCTGGAGCCGGCCATGGCGCTGGGCGCCGTCGAGGTCTCGCCGCTGGAAATGGCCCAGGCCTATGACGCCTTCGCCAACGGCGGACGGCGCGTCACCGCCTTCGGCATCAGCCGTATCCGCACGCCGCAGGGGCGGGTCATCTATCAGCGCGCCTCCCGCGCCGACGGGCCGATCCAGGCCATCTCGAACCCGTTCCTCTACTACCAGAACCAGATGCTGCGCGGGGTCATGACCTCGGGCACCGGCCGGTCGGCGGCGATCGCCGGGCGGGATATCGCGGGCAAGACCGGCACGACCTCGGACTACAAGGACGCCTGGTTCGTCGGCTACACCGGCGGCTTCGTTACCGCTGTCTGGGTCGGCAAGGACGACAACACCGCCATGCGCGGCGTCACCGGCGGTTCGTCGCCGGCGGCCATCTGGCGCGGCTTCATGGAGGCGGCCCTGCCGCGCCTGAACGCCCCGGCCATCCCCAACGGCCCGGCCATGCCCGAAGGCTGGCAGCCGCCGAGTCCGGTCGAGAGCCTGATCGGCCGCATCGGCGATATCTTCGGCGACAGTCCGGCAGCCGAGCCGGATCCTCTGGACGAGTCCCTGCTGGAGACCACGCCGCGCCAGCCGGCGCCGCCGCGCCGAAACGAGCCCGGCCCGGCCATCGTCCGGCCGACTGCGCCGCAGCCGCAGCGCGATACCCCGGACCAGCGGCCCGAGCCGACGCCGCCGCCGGAGAAGAAGGCCGAGCCGCTGTTCTTCTAGCGGCCCACGGCGTGGAGCGCGGGGCCGTTCTCGCGCAGCCATTTGCGGTGAGGACGGTGGTCGCCGATCAGCCGCTGAACGACGCTCCAATAGGCGGGACTGTGGTCGGCATGGACCAGATGCGCCACCTCATGGGCGGCCAGATAGTCGATCACGGCGGGTGGGGCCATGATCACGCGCCAGCTGTAGCGGATCGAGCGATTGTGCGGGCTGCATGAGCCCCAGCGGGATTTCGGGTCGGCGATCGACATCTTGACGGGCCGCTGGCCGAGGGTGCGGAGATGGACATCGGTTCGGGTCTGGAGCGTTTCTCTCGCCACCCTCCTGAACAGGTTTTCCACCCGTCTGGCATAGGCCTCGCCCTCGCCGCCCGAGGCGATCAGGGGGCCGTCGGCGTCCTCGGTCAGACGGGCCGCCCCGGCGCCCCCTGTGGCTGTGAGCCGGGTCGGCTTGCCGAACAGGTCGATGACCGCGCCGGGCTCGATCGGCGTGCCCTGCGGCCGCTCGGCCAGACGTTCGCGCATCCAGGACGTCTTGGTGCGGGCGAAGGCGACGACGTCGGCCAGTTTGCGCTCGGACGGGGCGATCAGCACCGCCTCGCCGGCGCGGGCGTCAATCCGGATCGACAGGCGGCGCGCGCGGGGATTGACCGACAGCCGCGCTGTCAGGTCCTCAAGCGGCAGCCGCTGGCCGTTCCGATACTGCAACTATGGCCTCGTTCTTCGCGATGAAGTCGCGCACCCGCGGATAGATGTCATCGCGGAAGCGCCGTCCGTTGAAGACGCCATAGTGACCGACATCGGGGTGGACATACAGCACCCGCCGGTCGTCCGGCAGGCCGGTGCACAGGGTATGGGCGGCCTGGGTCTGGCCGACGCCGGAAATGTCGTCCTGTCCGCCCTCGACGGTCATCAGCCCGATGTCGCTGATTCCCGCCAGATCGACCTTGCGACCGCGATGCTCGAGCAGGCCGCGGGCCAGAAGATGCTGCTGGAAGACGATGTCGATGGTCTGGAGGTAGAACTCCTCGCTGAGGTCCAGCACCGAGAGGTATTCGTCGTAGAAGGCCTCGTGCTTCTGGGCGCCGTCGCCGTCGCCCGAGACCAGGTGGCCGAAATAGTCGCGGTGGGCGTCGACGTGCTTGTCCTCGTTCATCGACATGAAGCTGTAGAGCTGGACAAAGCCCGGATAGACCCGCCGGCCGAAGCCCGGATAGGGCCAGGGCACGGTGTGGATCATGTTCGACCTGAACCAGGTGAAGGGCTTGGCCTCCGCCAGCTGGTTGGTAACGGTCGGGGACAGGCGGGCGTCGATGGGCGAGCCCATGAAGGTCATGGAGGCGGGCCGGTTCGGGTCCTTGTCCTCGGCCATCAGGGCGCAGGCGGCGAGCACGGGCGGTCCGGGCTGGCAGACGCCGACGACGTGGGCGCGCGGGCCGATCTGGCCCAGCATGGTGCGGACATGGTCGATATAGTCGAAGAAGTCGAACCGGCCCTCGAGCATCGGCACCTGACGGGCGTTGACCCAGTCGGTGACATAGACGTCGTGGTCCTGGAGGAAGCCCTCGACCGTGCCGCGAAGCAGGGTGGCGTAGTGGCCCGACAGGGGGGCCACGATGAGAACCGCCGGGGCAGACGTGGGTTTCTTCGCCCGCTTCAGGTCGCCGACATGGCGGGCGAACCGCACCAGCCGGCACCAGGGCGAAGACCAGATCACCTGTTCGGTGGTCCGGACGTCCTTCTCGCCGATGGTGATGGTCTCCAGACCCCAGGCGGGCTTGCCGTAGCGGCGCGTCACGCTCTCGAACAGCTCGGCCGAGGCAAAGGCCGTTCGGCCGATCGCGGTGTCCGAAGCCGGATTGAAGGGAGAGGTCCAGAACTGGCGGGCCAACTGGGCCCCGAACCGGAACGGCGTCGCCGAGTGATAGGCGAGCTCGTGAAGCGAATAGAGCATGGAATCCTTGATACGGCGCGGCCGTTACGCGGCACAGCACCATAGAACGCATCGCACTGCAAAAAGATTATTGAGCGGCGAAATTCGGCCGATTCGGACGGACCTGCACGATTCCCTTGAACCGCCCGACGACTTGTCCGCACCTCTCACATGAAACGGGACGAACGGACGATGGTCAGGACGAAGGAGCAGCTTCTTGACGAGTATCTGGTCGCGTCCGCGCGGGTCGGAGATCGTAGGGCGTTCGACCTTCTGGCCCGGCGTTGGGGCCGGAAGCTGCTGGCCCATGCCTGGCGTTTGACCGGCGACGCCGATCTGGCGCGGGAAGCCGCCCAGGACGGCTGGGTCGAAATCCTGCGCGGTCTGGGCAGGCTGCGCGACGAGCGCGCCTTTCCGGCCTGGGCCTATCAGATCGTGACGCGCCGCTGCGCCCGCCAGATCGGACGGGTACGCCGCGAGCGCGCTCTGACGGCGGCCGTCGCGATCGAGCCGTTGGCCGAGGGCGAGTCGAACGAGACGAGCGATCCCGGGGCCTCCGTCCGCCTGCGCGCTGCATTGGCCGCCCTGCCGGAGGGGCAGCGGGCGGCTGTCGGGCTGTTCTATCTCGAGGATTTGAGCGTCGCCGAAGTGGCGATCGCCCTGAACGTGCCGGCGGGCACGGTGAAAACCCGCCTGATGCATGCCCGCCGCACCTTGCGCGCGGTTCTGGAAGGAGACGTGTGATGCAGGATATCGACCGGATGATCGAGGAAGCCCTCGATGGCGAGGAACAGGCCCTGTTCCGGGAGACGGCGCGTGAGCCCGGCTTCTTCGAACAGGCCTTCGGCCTGCTCGGAGGCCCGAACGGCTGGGTGAATGTCATCATGATGGTTGTGCAGGCGGCGCTGTTCATCGCCGGCCTCTGGGCCGGGTGGCGCTTCTTCGAGGCGGAGACGGCCCTGTCGGCCCTGCATTGGGGTCTGCCCGCGGCCGTCCTGGTGCTGGCGTCGTTGATCGTCAAGACGGCGATGATGCCGGAGATGCAGGCCAACCGGCTGATGCGCGAACTGAAACGGCTCCAGCTTCAGGCGGCGGTGGGTCGCAAGGGGTAGGATGTCCGGGGCGTTTTCTATCCGCGCGTCATGGCCTGTTCGATGATTCGGGCCGCGTTGGCGGGTCCGAGGTCGTGGCCGAGGGCGCTGCGGAACTGCCCGTCCGGTCCCATCAGATAGATCGTCAGCGAGTGGTTCATCGTATAGGCCTCGCCTTCGCCGACCTTCTGATAGACCGCGCGGTAGGCGTCGGCGGCGGCCCGGACCTGGGCCGGCGTGCCCGTCAGGCCGATGACCCCCTCGGGAAAGCCGTCGGAGGACAGATAGTCCTTCAGGGCCTGCGGGGTATCGCGTTCCGGGTCCACGGAGATGAAGACGATCTGGACGTCGTCGGCGCGGTCACCCAGCGCCGTCTTCGTCGCCTCAAGCATGCCCAGGGTCGTGGGGCAGTAGTCCGGGCAGTAGGTGAAGCCGAAGAAGACCAGGGTCCATTTGCCATTCAGCAGGGTCTGGTCGACGGCCTGACCGTCCTGGTTGACCAGCTGGAAAGGGCCGCCGACGCTGGGCTGTCCTGTCGAACTGATCTGGCGCGAGGCCGATCCGGCGTCGCCGCGGCCGTTGACCATCACAATGGTTCCGACCGCCAGAACGGCGGCGACGGCGATGCAGACGCCGGCGAACAGCAGGATGGATCGACGCGGCATCATGGCCCCTCTCGAAAACGCGCACGTCCGCGCGCGTCCGGTCTATAGAAGAGGCGTGAGCCTGTCCCAAGAGCATCCGGCGCCGCAGCCGCCGTCGCAGTTCGCGCCGGAGGATCCGGGCCGTTTCCCGGCCTGGCGCAACCTGCCGCGCCGCAGCCGGGGCCTGTCGCTGCGCACCCTCGTGATCCTGCGCTGGATGGCCATTGCGGGGCAGAGCGCGACGATCGGGATCGCCACCCTCTATTTCCATTTCGACCTGCCGCTTTGGGGCTGTCTGGCCGCCATCGGCGTCAGTGTGGCGATGAACCTGAACGCCACCGCCCGGCTGAAACGTAGCGACGGCTCCCTGCCCGACGGGCGGCTGACGGCGGCGCACCTCGGGTTCGATATTTTGCAGTTGTCGGTGCTGCTGGGGCTGACGGGCGGACTGCAGAACCCCTTCTGCCTGCTGCTGGTCGCGCCGGTGACGGTGGCGGCGGCCTCGCTGCCCGGACGGCAGGCGGCGTTGATGGGACTGCTGGTGCTGGCCGCGACGGTCAGCCTGTTCTTCGTCTCCCTGCCGCTGCCGTGGCAGGCGGGGACCGAATTGAACCTGCCGCCGCTCTACCGGTTCGGCATCGGCCTCGCCCTGATCACGGGGGTGATCTTCACCGCGGCCTATGCGTGGCGGGTCGCGGCGGACGCCGAGAAGCTGGAACTGGCCCTGGCCACCACGCAGGACGTACTGCAACGCGAGCAGCGGTTGGCGGCGCTGGGCGGCCTGGCGGCGGCGGCGGCGCATGAGCTGGGCACGCCGCTGGCGACCATCCAGGTGGTGGCCCGCGAACTGCTGCGCGCCTCGGCCAAGGACGGCGCGGCCGCCGAGGATGCGGCCCTGATCCTGCAGCAGGCCGAACGCTGCCGCGACATTCTCAAACGCCTGTCGCAGCAGCCGGAAGAGGGCGAGGCGGCCTTCGCCGAGGTGGGGCTGAAGGCCCTGCTGGAAGAGGTGGTGGAGCCGCACCGCGGCTTCGACCTCAACTTCGAGGTGTCGGTGCGCACGGCCTCGGGCGAGGCCGCGCCGCGCGTCCGTCGCCTGCCTGAGGTCATCCACGGACTGTCGACCCTGGTCGAGAACGCCGCCGATTTCGCCGGCTCGAAGGTGCGGGTGCGGGCCATCGTCGACGCCGGCTTCATCGAGATCGAAGTGGTGGACGACGGCCCCGGCTTCCCCGCCGACATCCTGCCCCGTCTGGGGGAGCCCTATGTGACCAGCCGGCCCCAGGGCAAGGCGCGGCGGGCCCTGTCGGCCCAGATCGCGGCCTCGGTCGCCGCCGCCACGCCGGGCAGGAAGGGAAAGAAGGAGGCGAAGCCGGAACCCGCGCCCGAAGCCATCGCCCCCAGCCAGGGCGGCATGGGACTGGGCTTCTTCATCGCCCGGACCCTGCTGGAACGGACCGGCGGCAAGGTATTCGTCGGCCCCGGAGACGGGGGACAGGCGCCGGCCAAGGGACAGGCGTCGGCAAAGGGGCAGGCCAAGGGCGCGCGCGTCGCTGTGCGCTGGCCCCGGCCGGCGCTGGAGGTGTCGTCGTGATGTCGCACCCCCCATCTGAACCTTGACCGCACCCGTACTGTTACTGACTTGAGCCACCAGGAGAACGCCGATGCCCGACGCTGAAGACCGGATCGCCGCCCTTGCGGACAAGACCCTGCTGGTGCTCGACGACGACAACGCCCTGCGCACCCGGCTGGGCCGCGCGCTGGAGAGCCGCGGCTTCGAGGTCACCCTCGCCGCCTCCCTGGCCGAGGCCTTCGAGGCGCTGAAGTCCTCCATCCCCGCCTTCGCCGTGCTGGACATGCGGCTGGAGGACGGCAACGGGCTGAAGGTGGTCGAGGCCATCCGCGACCGGCGCGAGGACGCCCGGATCGTCATGCTGACCGGCTACGGCGCCATCGCCACGGCTGTGGCGGCGGTCAAGGCCGGGGCCGTCGACTATCTGCAGAAGCCCGCCGACGCCGACGACGTGGTCAAGGCCCTGCTGATGACCGGCGAAGCCCCCGAGCCGCCGGACAATCCAATGAGCGCCGACCGGGTCCGCTGGGAACATATCCAGCGGGTCTATGAGCTGTGCGACCACAATGTTTCGGAGACGGCGCGGCGACTGGGCATGCACCGGCGGACGCTGCAGCGGATTCTGGCGAAGCGGGCCCCGCGGTAGGTTATCCGACGCGAGCTCGTTGCCCGCGCTTCAAAAGGCGCTATGGCGCTGCCTGAAAACGATCTGCTGAAACGCCCGGGCGAATAGGCTGCGGTCAGCCGCCGTCCGGCAGGCGTGAACCCTGCATCCGGCGCAGCATTTCCTGGCTGTCGCGGCGTTCGTCGGCGGTTTCGACGCTGCTGCGGCAGACGCGACGGCCGAAGCGTGATCCGGTCACCGGCTCGGTGCGGCAGACCTGGGTGATCGGCGAGCGCTCCGCACGGGCCTGCACGTCAACGGTCTCAAGGGAGACGACCGGAACGGCAGGCTGGACGGTGGCGGGAGCCTGGGCAGGCGCGGAGGTCTGCTGCATCAGGGCGAGGGAAGCGAACAAAAGGACGGGGGACACCGGGGGTTCTCCTGGAGATTTCGACAACCATAGAGCCGCAATCAGGCGAAATTCGCAAATCGCGTGTTCAGACCGCAGGCGGGGTTCAGGTCCGGAGCAGCGAAAAGGCCCCGGTGATTCCACCGGGGCCTCCTTCATTCAGAGATGACGTCCAGCCTTAGCGACGGCCGCGGCCGCGATCGCGGTCACCGCCGCCTTCACGCTTGGGACGGCCGCCGGTGTCGTCCGACAGGGCCGGTTCACCGCGTTCAGCGCGCTCGGCGTTGATCTTGTCGGTGATGTCCTCGCCGGTGGTCTGGTCGACGACCTTCATCGACAGCTTGGTCTTGCCGCGATCGTCCATGCCGAGGAATTTGACCTTCACTTCCTGACCTTCGGTCAGGACGTCGGCCGGGTTGGCGACGCGTTCCAGGCTGATCTGGGACACGTGGACCAGACCGTCCTTGGCGCCGAAGAAGTTCACGAAGGCGCCGAAGTCGACGACCTTCACGACCTTGCCGGAGTAGATGGTGCCGGGCTCGGGCTCGGACACGATCGACGAGATCCAGTTCTTGGCGGCGTCGATCTTCTCCTGGTCCGAGGCGGCGATCTTCACCGTGCCGTCGTCGTCGATGTTGATCTTGGCGCCGGTCTTTTCGACGATCTCGCGGATGATCTTGCCGCCGGTGCCGATGATGTCGCGGATCTTGTCGGTCGGAACCTTGATCGACTCGATCTTGGGCGCGTACTCGCCCAGTTCGGTGCGGGCGCCGTCGATGGCCTTGTCCATCTCGTCGAGGATGTACAGGCGGCCGGCCGAAGCCTGGGCGATCGCCTTGCGCATGATCTCTTCGGTGATGCCCGCGACCTTGATGTCCATCTGCAGCGAGGTGATGCCTTCGCGCGTGCCGGCCACCTTGAAGTCCAT
>NZ_DDRM01000035.1:1539-4715 GCF_002343105.1 Brevundimonas sp. UBA2416 | reverse complement strand
CGGCCGTGACGCAGCGTTCCGGCCAGTTGAGCGGCGCGCGCAGGTAGCCGATCGCCGTCGCGCCCCAGAGCACGACCGCCAGCAGCGCCTTGACGACGATGTAGGCGACGCCGGTGAAGGTGAGTTCGCCCTGCAACATCAGCAGCGGGTCGTAGACCGCCATGTAGGGAACGACGAAGCCGGCGATGGCGATCTGCGTCGCCTTCCAGCCGATCGCGTCGTGCGAGGCCTTGGCGATGCTGGAAGCGGCCAGGGCGGCCAGCGCGACGGGCGGCGTCAGGTCGGCCATGATCCCGAAGTAGAAGGTGAACATGTGGCTGACGATCAGCGGGACGCCCATCTTGTAGAGCGCCGGCGCGGCGATCGCGCTGGTGATGATGTAGTTGGGGATGGTCGGGATGCCGGTGCCGAGGATGATGCAGATGACCATCGTCAGCAGCAGCGAGAGGAACAGGCTGTGCTCGCCGACCTGCATGATCCACGACGCGAAGGTCGAGGCGGCGCCGGTCAGCGAGAGCACGCCGACGATGACGCCGACCACCGCGCAGGCCAGACCGACCGGCAAGGCCTGGCGGGCGCCATCGACCAGGCTCATCTTCAGCGTGTGCAGGGTCTTGTCGCCGCCCTTGACGAACAGGCAGGCGAGGACCAGGGCGGCGATCACGGCGAGCACCGGCCAGATGCCAAAGGAGACGAAGGCCGAGGCGCCCAGCCCGATCGCCAGCCAGAACACGTAGCGGAAGGCGGCAAGCGAAATGCGCGCGGCGAGCGCGGCGCCGAGGATCAGGATGGCGGTCAGGGCCAGCCCGACCATGCCCGAGAACATCGGCGTGAAACCGTGGAAGAGCATCCAGACCAGGGCGGCCAGCGGGGCGACCAGGTACCAGCTCTCGCGGAGCGCCCGCCAGGGGTTCGGCAACTCGCTCCTGGGGATGCCGAGCAGTCCCTTGCGTCCGGCTTCCAGATGCACCATCCAGAAGGCGGTGAAGTAATAGAGCAGGGCCGGGATCACGGCGGCCTTGACGATCTCCGAATAGGGAACGTCGAGCGTTTCGGCCATGATGAAGGCGACGGCGCCCATGACCGGAGGCATGATCTGGCCGCCCATCGAGGCGGTCGCCTCGACCGCGCCGGCGAACACCGGGGTGTAGCCGTAGCGCTTCATCAGGGGAATGGTGAACTGGCCGACGGTCAGCACGTTGGCGATGCCCGAGCCGGAAATGGTCCCCATCAGCCCCGACGAGATCACCGCCACCTTGGCCGGGCCGCCTTGCGCATGGCCGACCAGGCCGAGCGAGAAAGCGTTGAACAGGCGGATCATGCCGGCGTGTTCGAGGAAGGAGCCGAACAGGATGAACAGGAAGATGTAGGTGGCCGAAACCATCGTCGGCACGCCGAAGAGGCCCTCGCTCGACAGGAAGAGGTTGTCGATCACCTGGTCGAAGCCATAGCCGCGGTGCGCCAGCAGATCCGGCAGGTATTGGCCCCACAGGCCGTAGGCGAGGAAGATGGCGCACAGGATGGGCAGCGCCAGGCCCATGACCCTGCGCGTGGCTTCGAAGACGAGGACGACGAAGGCCGTGCCGGCCATCAGGTCGGGGATCGACGGGTCGCCCGAACGCTGGATCAGGTCGCCCTCGAAGATCCAGTGGTAGGTGGACAGGGCAAAGGCGCCGGCGGCGAGCAGCCAGTCGTGCCAGGGTACCCGCGTCAGCCTGGCGCCATGCCGGAACGCCGGATAGAGGACAAAGGTCATGGCCAGCAGGAAGCCGACATGCAACGAGCGGATGACCAGGCTGGAGAGCGGATGGAAGGCGGCGACGATCAGCTGGAAGGTGGAGAAGGCCAGCGCGATCGCCATCAGCGTGCGCAACGGCCAACCGCCCAGCGTGCGCGGGATGCCGTGCTCCGATACTTCGTCCTGGCCGTGGCCGGGAGCGGCCACGCAGTCGTCGTGCATCGTGCCTCCGCGGGAGGAAGCCGGTCGGCGGCCGCTTACTTGACGAGGCCCGCCTCGCGGTAATACTTCTCGGCGCCCGGGTGCAGCGGCGCCGGCATGCCGGCGGCGGCCTTCGTCTTGTCGATGGCCTTGGCGGCGGCGTGGGCGGCGCTCATCTGGTCGAGGTTGTCGAACATCGATTTGGTCATGGCGTAGACCGTGTCGGCCGGCACGCCGTCGTGGGTGACCAGGAAATTCTGCACGGCGACGGTCGGTATCGCGGCGGTCTGCCCCTTGTAGGTGTCGGCCGGGATGGCGCCGGCCTGGTAGGCCGCCTCGCCGATCTTCGTGACGACCTCGGGCGGGATCGGCACGATGACGATGGGCACGGCGGTCGCCAGGTCGCGCACGGCGGCGACGCCGAGCCCGGCGGAGATGAGCGTCGCATCGAGCTGGCGGTTCTTCATCAGTTCGACCGATTCGCCGAAGGGCAGGTACTCGACCTTGGCGAAATCCTTGTAGCTCATGCCGGCGCCCTTGAAGATGTCACGCGCGTTCAGCTCGGTGCCCGACTTCGGCGCGCCGACCGCAATGCGCTTGCCCTTGAGGTCGGCCAGCGTCCTGATGCCCGAATCGGCGGCGGCGACGATCTGGATGTAGTTCGGGTAGATGGCGGCGACCCCGCGCAGCTTTTTCAGCGGAGTCTTGAAGCCGGCCTCCTCGTTGCCCTTCCAGGCCTCGTTGAGGGAATCGCCGAGGGTGAAGGCGATCTCGCCGCGCCCGGCCTGCAGCAGGTTGAGGTTCTCGGCGCTGGCCTTGGTCGCCTGCACCGACGACTTGGCATCGGGCAGCGCCTTGCCGTAGATCTGGGTCAGCGCGACGCCGAGCGGGTAATAGACGCCGCTGGTGCCGCCGGTGAGCACGGTGATGAACTCGGCTGCCGATGCGGACAGCGACAGGCACAGCGCGGCGGCGCCGGCTGCCAGGGTGTGGCGAAGCTTCATGGGTTGTCTCCTTTGTTGTCGTTTCGGCCCGCTGTTGCGGCCGTGCGGGCATTCTAGGTCATACGATCCCTTTCCGGCGCAAATCGGCAATGTCGTTTTCGCCGTAGCCCAGTTCGCGCAACACGGCCCCGGTGTCCTGGCCGAGCGTCGGCGGCGCTCGCCGGTAAGCGACCGGCGTCGCCGACAGGCGGATCGGGTTCGCCACCTGCGGGGCGACGCCGCCTAGGCGGTGC
>NZ_DDRM01000035.1:1167-1340 GCF_002343105.1 Brevundimonas sp. UBA2416 | reverse complement strand
CGTTGATCGGCCCGCAGGGCACGGCTTCGGCTTCGAGGGCGGCGATCCAGTCGGCGGTCGTCCGCATCACCGTCGCCTGACGGAGCAGCGCGATCAGCTGGCGGCGGTGGGCGACGCGCGCCGCGTTGGTCGCGAAGCGTTCGTCCGTCGCCCATTCGGCATGGGCGGCGATG
>NZ_DDRM01000035.1:0-969 GCF_002343105.1 Brevundimonas sp. UBA2416 | reverse complement strand
CGCAGAAGCGGGCGAACTGGCCGTCGTTGCCGATGGCCAGGATCATGTCGCCGTCGGCGGTCGGGAAATCCTGGTAGGGCACGATGTTGGGGTGGGCGTTGCCCATGCGCCGTGGCGGCGCGCCCGAGACGAGGTGGTTCAGCGCCTGGTTGGCGAGGCAGGCGACCTGGACGTCGAGCAGGGCGAGGTCGATATGCTGACCCTCGCCGTGGCGGAAACCGGCGCGGTCGCGGTGGGCGAGCGCGGCGAGAATGGCGTTGCCGGCGTAGAGGCCGGTCAGGATGTCGGTCAGCGCGACGCCGACCTTCTGCGGGCCGGCGCCTGGCTCGCCGTCGGCCACGCCGGTCAGGCTCATCAGCCCGCCCATGCCCTGGATCAGGAAGTCGTAGCCGGCGCGCGCCGCGTAGGGGCCGTCCTGGCCGAAACCGGTGATCGAGCAATAGACGAGCGCCGGGTTGAGGGCCCGCAGGCTGGCGTAGTCGAGGCCGTAGGGGGCGAGTCCGCCAACCTTGAAATTCTCGATGACGACATCGGCGTCGCCGGCGAGTTCACGGACGATGGCCTGCCCTGCGGGATGCGTGATGTCGACGGTCAGCGAGCGCTTGTTGCGGTTGGTGCAGAGAAAATAGGCCGCCTCGCCGGTCGCCTCGCCATTGCCACCGGCCAGCCACGGCGGCCCCCAGTGACGGGTGTCGTCGCCGCTGCCCGGCTTCTCGACCTTGATCACCTCGGCGCCGAGGTCGGCGAGCAGCTGGCTGGCCCACGGCCCGGCCAGCACGCGCGACAGGTCGAGCACCTTGAGGTGGGCGAGGGCGCCGGTCATTGCCGCTTCAGAACGCCGCGATGCCGGTCTGCGCCCGGCCGAGGATCAGCGCGTGGATGTCTTGCGTGCCCTCGTAGGTGTTCACGACTTCGAGGTTCACGACGTGGCGGATGACCCCGAATTCGTCGGAGATGCCGTTGCCGCCG
>NZ_DDRM01000045.1:119560-119740 GCF_002343105.1 Brevundimonas sp. UBA2416 | reverse complement strand
ATCAGCCGCGACGACTCGGGCCGGTTCCTGCAGGCCTATATGGACAAGGGCATCTTCGAGACCGATCCCTTCGTCCGTCTGGACCAGGACGGCGTCGGCGACCTGATCCGCATCGCCGCCGAGCGGGGCGGGGCGGCGCGTCCGGGGATCAAGATGGGTATCTGCGGCGAACACGGCGGC
>NZ_DDRM01000045.1:60139-119361 GCF_002343105.1 Brevundimonas sp. UBA2416 | reverse complement strand
CCCTACCGCGTGCCGATCGCCCGGTTGGCGGCGGCCCAGGCCGCCCTGCACGCCCGCGCCGGGACGGAGCGAGAAAAGGACCGCTGACAGGCGCAGCGGTCTTCTCGCCACAAAACTGTCTTTCTTGAAGTAACGCGGTCTGTGCTTCGGTTCACACAGTTGTCGTTATGTATCGGCCCGCCACTGGAACGCCGCTTTCGGCCGCCCATTTGTGTCTTCGCTGGATGGGGCTGGCAGCCGTTGGTTGCCACATCTAGAGGATACAAGAAACAATGCGTAACATTCTTCTCGCCACCGCCGCCCTTACTCTGATCGCCGCGCCCGCAATGGCGCAGGAGCCTGTCAGCCCGATCACCGGCTCGATTGGCTACACCCAGCTGGACACCGACGGCGGCGATCTCGGCGCCATCACCGGCCGGGTCGGCTATGACTTCACCCGCAATTTCGGCGTCGAAGGCGAGGCCTCGATCGGCGTCAAGGACGACGACATCACCTTCGCGGGCGTCGACGGCAAGATCGAGCATGACTGGGACGCTGCCGCCTATGGCGTCGCCAAACTGCCGATCAACGAGAACCTCGAGCTGTTCGGCCGCCTCGGCTACGGCACGACCCGCGTCTCCGCTGACCTCGCGGGCGTGACGGCCTCGGGCGACGGCGAAAGCGTCAACTACGGCGTCGGCGCCAACTATTTCATCGACGGCCGCAACGGGATCCGCGCCGACTGGACCCGCCGCGACTTCCGCGACAACGGCGGCGAGGCCGATACCTACGGCCTCAGCTTCGTCCGCCGCTTCTAGAGGCTGACGTCTGAAACGACGAAGGCGCGCATCCCTCGCGGGGTGCGCGCCTTTTCGTTGGCCGGTTTCAGGAAAGGATCAGGCGACGCCGGGTTGCAGGGCCCAGCGCATCGAGCCTTCGCCGAACGGTTTGAAGAACAGGTCGCGATAGCGTTCGAAGGCCTCAACGATCTTGTTGGCGAGATCCTGGGCGACGGTCTCGCCGCGCTGTCGTTTCATGGCGGCGACGCACTGGACGACGTCGCGCTGGTGGGCCGAACCGCCCATGCTTCTGAGCACCGCGGCGATATCCTGCGCCAGCGGATCGATCTGTTTCGCCCATGGATTGGTGTTCTGAGTCATGCGGGACGCCCCCTTGTTCTCGACACAAGCGAACCGGTCGCAAAATCTTGCGGACGATGCAAGCGTGACCGCGAATTCTTGATGTGGGGGAAAGTTCGGAGCCACGACAGCCGAACAGCGTTCATGTGTGATGACCGCAAATCGCCTCGCCCTGCTGGCCGTCCTGGCGCTTGCCGCGTGCGGGCAGGCCGGGACCAATCCGCCGACCGATCCGGCCGCCCCGATCGATACGCCGGAAGCCCAGGCGCCAGCCCCGACCCCGCCGCCCGGCGTGGGCTCGATCATGCCGGGCTCCGGTCCGCAGACCTTCGTGGGCCGCTGGGCGGCCAACGCCGCATGGTGCGCCAATCCGCAAGGCGCGGAGCGGCCGATCGAGATTACGACCACCCGGTTCGAGGGCTATGAGAACAGTTGCGGCATCCTGTCGATCACCCAGGTCGCTGACGGCTATCAGGCGGCGCTGGGCTGCGCGGCGGAAGGCCAGACCTCGAGCGAGCGGATCAGGATGGCGGTGCAGGGTGACGGCATGCGCCTGACCTGGCTGAACCGGAACAATGCGGTGGTCAGTCTGGTGCGGTGCCCCGCGCCGGCCGCCGCTCCGGCCGCGGGGCCGATCCCCTGAGCGATCGTCCGCTGCGTTGAATCTGCCGCCGCGCCGTTTTGGGCGAGGTGCAGCGGCAGGAAGGTTGATGAACCAGCCATCGCCGGATGAAGAACCCTCAGGGCACGACAGTTCAAGCGACGAGCGGTCTAGTTGAACAGGAAATTCATCACGTCGCCGTCCTTGACGACATAGCTCTTGCCCTCGGCGCGCAGCTTGCCGGCCTCGCGGGCCTTCGCCTCACCCTTGAGGGCGACGAAGTCCTCGTAGGCGATGGTTTCGGCGCGGATGAAGCCCTTTTCGAAGTCGGTATGGATGACGCCGGCGGCCTGGGGCGCGGTGTCGCCGATATGGATGGTCCAGGCGCGCGCTTCCTTCGGCCCCACGGTGAAATAGGACTGCAGGCCGAGCAGGGCATAGGCCTCGCGGATCAGCCGGTTCAGACCGGGTTCGGCCAGTCCGAGACTCTCAAGGAACTCGGCCTGTTCGTCAGCGTCCAGCACGGCCAGTTCGGAATCGATCTTGGCCGAGATGACCACGGCCTTGGCATTGTCCCGGGCGGCGCGCGCGGCGACCAGATCGGACAGTTCATTGCCCTTGTCGGCCGAGTTCTCGTCGACGTTGGAGACATAGAGGGCCGGCAGGGAGGTCAGCAGCTGGAGCATGTGCCAGGCCTTCTGGTCTTCCTTGTCGACCTGGACCACGCGGGCGGGCTTGCCGGCGCGCAGGGGCGTCAGCGCCATGTTGATCAGACGCAGGGTGGTCTGGGCCTCCTTGTCGCCGCCCTTGGCCTTCTTCTCGACGTTGACGACCCGCTTCTCGAGGCTTTCGAGATCGGCCAGCATCAGTTCGGTCTCGATGATCTCGAGGTCCGAGATCGGGTCGATGCGGTTTTCGACATGGGTGATGTCGTCGTCGATGAAGCAGCGGGCCACGAAGGCCACGGCGTCGCAGTCGCGGATGTTGGCCAGGAACTGGTTGCCCAGGCCCTCGCCCTTGGACGCGCCGCGCACCAGGCCGGCGATGTCGACGAAGGTGATCCGCGACGGGATGATTTCCTTCGACCCGGCGATGGACGCCAGCACCTCGAGCCGCGGCTCGGGCACGGCCACGTCGCCGGTGTTCGGCTCGATGGTGCAGAACGGATAGTTGGCGGCCTGGGCCGCCGCCGTCTTGGTCAGGGCGTTGAACAGGGTGGACTTGCCGACATTGGGCAGGCCGACGATCGCGACTTTCAGGGCCATGGTCTTGGGGAGGTTCCTCGTGAGCGCGAGCCTTTAGCCGGTCACGACCGGTTTGTCAGTCTCGCGCGTCAGAGAGCGGCCGGGGCGACCGCCTCATCCGACCCGGCAACGGGCGGTTGACCGACCGTCGCAGTCACCTCGACGGCCGGTGACGTCTCGAAGGTCAGGGTCAGGGCGACCGTATCACCGGCGACCAGAGGCTCCTCGACTCCCAGCAGCATCAGGTGATTGCCGCCCGGTACAAGGGCCACGGTCTCACCGGCGGGAAGGGGCAGGCCCTCGCGAAGCTCGCTCATCATCATCATGCCGCTCTCGATCCGGCTCTCGTGGATCTGCACCAGATTGGCGTCGGTGCTGCTGGCCGAAACCAGCCGGTCGGCGGTCGCGGCGGTCAGGGTGAGGTAGCAGCCGGTCATCTGGCGCCCGACCGGCGTCGGCCGGCAGATGGCGTCGGCGACCTGCACCGTTGCGGCCTCACCGGAACCCGCGCCGCCGCCCGGGGTGCAGGCGGTCAGGGTCAGCAGGGCAAGGGCGAGGAACGGAGCGCGGTGCATGGAGGTCAGGCCTTGTCGAGGGCCGGGACAGCCCCGGCGGCGCCCCCCCGCACTAACGGGCGCGGCGGTTGATGGAAAGCGCGGCTATTCGCCCCGCGCCGCATTCTGCGCCGCCTGACGCGGGCTGAATTTCGGGGCGGGGGCCAGGCGCATGACCTCGGCCTGATAGCGTTCGTCGTCGCCTGCGAGGGCGAAGGGCAGGGCGCCGGCGACGGCGTCCAGCATCGGCTCCAGCCAGGTCCGGTCGGCCTTGTGGAAGTCGCTCAACACATGGCCGTGCACCAGTTCCGGCGCGCCCGGGTGGCCGACGCCCATGCGGCCGCGGCGGAAGTCAGGGCCCAACTGGCTGATCAGGCTGCGGACGCCGTTCTGGCCCGCTGCCCCGCCGCCCGTCTTCATGCGGAAGCGGCCGGGGGCGAGATCGATCTCGTCGTGGAAGACGATGACCGCGCCGGGCTGGACCTTGTAGAAGCGCGCCGCCTCGGCGACCGCCCGACCGCTCTCGTTCATGAAGGTCTGGGGCTTCATCAGCAGGACCTTGACCGGCCCTTCGGTCGTCGCGACCTCGCCCTCGCGGATCACGGACTGGAATTTGGCCCGCTCGGGCCCGAACGACCAGCGCCGCGCGATCTCGTCAGCGGCCATGAAGCCGATGTTGTGGCGGTTGCCCTGATATTTGGGACCCGGATTGCCCAGGCCGGCGATGATGATCATGGCGCGAGGTCCGGATAAGGAAACGGCCCCGTCCGTTTCCGGATGGGGCCGTTCCAGTAGCAGTTTGTCGAGAGGCGATCAGCCCTCGGCGGTGTCTTCCGCGGCGGCTTCGCCGGCTTCCTCGGCGGCGGCCTGTTCGGTCGCTTCGACCTCGGCGGCCACTTCGGCGTCGTGCGCATCGTCGGCGGCGGCCGAGATGGCGGCCGAAGACGTCTTGATCGAGGCGATCACGAAGTCACGGTCGGTGATGGTCGGCTCGACGTCCTGCGTGCCCTTCAGGTCGGACCAGCGGATGGTGTCGCCCATCTTGTGGCCGGCCAGGTCGACGATCAGGTCTTCCGGGATGTGATCCGCGCGGACCTTCACCTCGACCGAGTGACGGACGATTTCCAGCGAACCGCCCTGACGGAAGGCTTCGCACTGGTCCTGGTTGATGAAGTGGACCGGGATTTCGATCTTGATCGTCTGCTTCTCATCGACGCGCATGAGGTCGAAGTGCAGGGGGCGGTCGGTGACCGGGTCGAACTGGACATCGCGCGCGATGACCGGCTGCGATTCCTTGCCGTACTTCAGCGTCACCAGGTGACCCAGCAGCTTGCCGGTGTAGAGCGACTTGCGGAAGTCGCGCTCGTTCACCGAGATGGCCACGGGGGCCTTGTCGCCGCCGTACAGGACGCCCGGGACCATGCCCGCGCGGCGCGCGGCGCGAGCGCCGCCGGTGCCGACGCCATTACGGACGTCCACGTTCAGAATGATCTCGGCCATCGCCTCGCCTCAACAACACAAACGCCGCGCTGACCAGTCAGCCCTCGCGGCGGGGTCAGGGACCCTGAATTCAAGAGCGCGGGTCATTACACGCCAACCGGCGTTGACGCAACCGTCCCAGGCGTCATTGCGACACCCGAATGGAATTGAACGTTAGCGCCCGCTGTTCAACGCCGCGGTGGCCGAAGCGGAGGCCGCCGCCGCGGCTTCCGCCACCGGGGACTGCACCGGTGCGGAATCAGGCGCGCCGCCCGTCACCGCGGTCGCCGTCGTCTCGACGGGGGCAGGGGTGATGTTCTGGGCCGTGCAGGTGGCCAGGTCGCGCGCCACATGGCGGCCGACGCAGAACATGTCCTCATAGCTGGGCCGTGACGCGGCCAGGCACTGGAACAGCATCAGCTTGGACATGTTGAGGCAGAACTCGCTGTTCTGATCGACCGTCAGGGCCTCGGTATTGGCCCGGGCGTCCTCGCCCCCGGCGCCGAGCGCGGCCAGGGCGGCGATGGCCAACGAGCGGGCGACGGCCGGCGTATAGGGTGGACCCGAGCGCGAGGCGTTCAGGGAGAGGCCCGAGCCGGAGTTGGCCGCGGCGAACAGACGGGCCGATTCCTCGGCCGACGGCAGCATCTGCACCGCCGACAGGGCCTTTGCGCCCTCGAGTCGCGTCACGCGGTCGCTGATCGGCACCGTCGCCCAGCGGCGGCGCGGGTCCCGACGACCCTGGATCGTATAGGCGTCCTCCTCGACGGCGTCGGCGATCATCAGCATGGCCGCCGAATCACGACCGATGGTGTCGACGATCAGGCCGGCGGCGGCGTCTGCTCCGGGCAGGGTGGCGGCATAGGCGGGGTCCGCAACGATCCGGTCGATGATCTGCCTGCGGTTCGCGGGGTCGGCGGCGATCGCGCGGACGCCCTGCACGAACTCCGGCGACTGCAGCGCCAGGATCGAGCCGTAGGCGATCATGCCGCGCGACAGCTGGGCCGGTTCATAGGAGGCGCCCCGGCGGATGGCGGCCTGGATGGCCTCGGCGCTGGTGAACCCGGCCTGGATGGAGCCGGCCTCGCGCATGAAGGCGACATAGATGGAGGCGGCCTGGGCCACGCCTTCGTTCAGGCTGACGGCGGGCAGCGGAGCATGGACCGGGGCCGGCGGCGGGGGCGCGGGCGCGGGTTCAGGCTCCGGAGTCGCGCAACTGGCCAGAAGGACGAAGCCGGCGGCGGCCGCCAACGAAAGGCCGCGACGCGGAAGAGCCTGAAACATGCGAAATCCCCACAAGGACGCACGGCGCGTCGAGGCGCCGGAGTTTGAAGGGCTTATAACGCGTGGAGAACCGTTTTCCGACCGTTAATCGAACAGTTTGGACACGGATTCCTCGTTGGCGATCCGCCGGATAGCCTCTCCGATCAGCGGGGCCACGGAAACCGTACGGATTTTTCCGCAGTTCAAAACTTCGTGGGGCTGTTCGATGGAGTCCGTGATCACCAGTTCCTTCAACGGTCCGTCGGTGATCCGCTGGACGGCCGGGCCCGAAAGCACGCCGTGGCTGATATAAGCCGAAACCTCGGTCGCGCCCTTGTCCATCAAGGCCTTGGCGGCGTTCACCAGGGTGCCGCCGGAATCGACGATGTCGTCGAACAGGATGCAGCGCCGGCCCTGGACGTCGCCGATGATGTTCATGACCTCGCTCTCGCCGGCCCTCGCCCGGCGCTTGTCGACGATGGCCAGATCGGCATTGAGGCGCGAGGCCAGCGTGCGGGCCCGCACCACGCCGCCCACGTCGGGCGACACGATCATCAGGTCATCGCCGCGCGGGTAATGATCCTTGATGTCCTGCGCCAGCACCGGGGTGGCGACCAGGTTGTCGGTCGGAATGTCGAAGAAGCCCTGGATCTGGCCGGCGTGCAGATCCATCGTCAGCACCCGGTGCGCCCCGGCGCGGGTGATCATATTGGCCACCAGCTTGGCCGAGATGGGGGTTCGCCCTCCGGTCTTCCGGTCCTGCCGGGCATAGCCGAAATAGGGCATGACGGCCGTGATCCGCCGCGCCGACGCCCGCACCAGGGCGTCGGTCATGATCAGCAGCTCCATCAGATTGTCGTTGGCCGGATAGCTGGTCGACTGGATGACGAAGACGTCCTCGCCGCGGACGTTTTCCTCAATGACGGCAAAGACCTCGTTGTCGGCGAACCGTTTCACCTGGGCCTTGGTCAGGGGCATGTCGAGGTGGGCCGCGATGGCCTGGGACAGGGTCCGGTTGGAGTTGCCAGAGAGCAGCTTCATGTCCGGTCATCCTTTCGCCGTCATCGCCCGGCTGAGAATGCGTCCGCGGCGTTGGCGCGCTACATACCAGCGGACGGCCCGGCCACAAGGCGCGGCGCGCCTTTTTGGCGCTGTTCTTCGCGCATTGGCGTGGGCAGGTTCGCTGGTGTAGAGATCGCGTCTCGTTTTTCGGGGGCGCCGACGGGTCCGCGCCCGCCGGCATTTCAAGTTGAGGTCGTCCTTGCCTGCTTCCAAATTCCGCGCCG
This sequence comes from Brevundimonas sp. UBA2416, assembly GCF_002343105.1. Taxonomy (NCBI): domain Bacteria; kingdom Pseudomonadati; phylum Pseudomonadota; class Alphaproteobacteria; order Caulobacterales; family Caulobacteraceae; genus Brevundimonas; species Brevundimonas sp. UBA2416. The sequence goes on along the minus strand of NZ_DDRM01000045.1, from coordinate 111,816 downwards.
GCCTGGTCCTGGCCACCGTGGCTGTTTCGGCCCTGACGATCTCGGCCTGCAGCGGCCGCCCCGAACGTCCGCGTCTGGCCTATGAAGAGCGGCCGGTCGAGGCCCTCTACAACACGGGCTACCAGCGCCTGCAGCGCAACCGCTGGGCCGATGCGATCGACTATTTCCAGGAGGTCGAGCGCCAGCATCCGTATTCGGAGTGGTCGCGCCGCGCGATCCTGATGCAGATCTACGCCTACTATCAGAACAACAACTACGCCGAGGCCATCGCCGCCTCGGACCGCTTCATCCAGCTGTTCCCGGGCAATCCGTCGGCCCCGTACGCCTTCTACATGAAGGCCCTGTGCAATTTCGAACAGATCACCGACGTCGGCCGCGACCAGGGCTATGCCCAGGCGGCGCTGGACGGGCTGAAGGATGTGCAGCGCCGCTATCCGGGCACGTCCTACGCCATCGACGCCACGGTCAAGATCGACATGGTCAACGACCAGCTGGCCGGCAAGGAAATGGCCATCGGCCGCTACTACCAGCGCGCCGGCCAGCCGCTGGCGGCGATCAACCGCTACAAGGCGGTGATCGACAACGAAGCCTATCAGCGCACCTCGCACACGCCCGAGGCCCTGTACCGGCTGGTCGAGGTCAATCTGACGCTCGGGTTGAGGGAAGAGGCGACCCGCAACGGCGCCGTGCTCGGCTTCAACTATCCGGGCAGCCCCTGGTACGCCGAGGCCTACGCCCTGCTATCCGAAGACGGCCGGACGCCCGACGTCGCCCCGACCGCCCAGCGCGAAAGCTGGCTGCGCCGGATCATTCCGGGCTGACGTTTCCGATATGTTCCGCTAGTCTCGGGCTTTACCCGGGGCGCGAATGGCCAGCATTCTCCGGCGTCGCCCGAGAGATCGATTCGCTTTGCCTCATCCTGATCCCTGCGCCTCCCGTCCTCGCGCTCCCGCTCCCGTGAACGCCATCGGAGCGGGCCCGTGCTGACCGCCCTCTCCATCCGCGACATCGTGCTGGTCGATGCGCTCGACCTCGAGGTCCATGGCGGCCTGACCGTGCTGACCGGCGAGACCGGGGCCGGCAAGTCGATCATTCTCGACGCCCTCGGCCTGGCGCTGGGGGCACGCGCCGACGCCGGTCTGGTGCGGGCCGGGGCCAAACAGGCCTCGGCCACCGCCGTCTTCACCGCCCCCGACGACCCGGCCCTGATCGCCCTGATCAGCGAGCGCGGCTTCGATGTCGCCCCCGGCGAGGAGCTGATCCTGCGCCGCACCCTGGCCGCCGACGGCCGCAGCCGCGCCTTCGTCAACGACCAGCCGGCGGGCGTCACCGCCCTGCGCGAGATCGGTCAGGCCCTGGTCGAGGTCCACGGCCAGCACGAGACAGTCGGCCTGCTCGACTGGAAGACCCACCGCGCCCTGCTCGACAACTACGGCGGGCTGCAGCCCCAGCTGGACGGCGTCGCCGGCGCGGCCGACCGGCTGAAGACCGCCGAACGCACCGTCGCCGACCTCAAGGCCGCCGCGGCTGATGCCGCCTCGCGGGCCGAGGAGCTGACGCAGGCGCTCGCTGATCTGGACGACCTCGACCCCCGCGCCGACGAGGAGACCGAACTGGCCGGCGAACGCGCCATTCTCGGCGCCGCCGAAAAGGCCGTGGCCGACCTCGCCGACGCCCGCGCCTCCCTGGGCGGGGACAAGCTGTCCCAGAAGCTGTCGGCCGCCCTGCGCGCCGTCGAACACGCCCGGACGCGGGCCGGCCAGGCGGGGACCGACCCCGAACACCCCCTGCTGCAGAAACTGGCTGCCGCCGCCGAGGCCATCGACCGCACCATGGTCGAGGCGGAAGAGGCCATCGCCTGCGTCGACGCCGCCGCCAACGCCTTCGACTTCGAGCCCGGCCGGCTCGACAAGGCCGAGGAGCGGCTGTTCGCCCTGCGCGCCGCCGCCCGCAAGCTGAACACCTCGGTCGACTGCCTGCCGACCCTGCGCCTCCGCTTCCGCGAACAGCTGCGGCTGATCGAGGACGGGGCCGAGGCCATCAGCGCCGCCGAACGCGCCGCCTCCGCCGCGCGCGAGGCCTATGACGTCGCCGCCATCCTGCTGACCTCCGCCCGCGAGGCCGCCGCCGACCGGCTGACCGCCGCCGTGATGGAGGAACTGGCCCCCCTGAAGCTGGAGCGCGCCCGCTTCCGCGTCGGCTTCGAGCCGGTGACCGAGGGCCGGCGCGGCCCGCTGGGCGTCGAGACTGTCCGCTTCGAGATCGCCACCAACGCCGGCGCCCCCTTCGGCCCGCTGGACGCCATTGCGTCAGGCGGCGAACTGGCCCGCTTCGCCCTCGCCATGAAGGCGGCCCTGGCCGGCCGCGAGGACCAACGCCAGCCGGTGATGATCTTCGACGAGGTCGACCAGGGCGTCGGCGGCGCCGTCGCGTCCGCCGTCGGCGCACGGCTGGAGCGGCTCTCGCGCGGCGCCCAGGTCCTGGTCGTGACCCACAGCCCCCAGGTCGCCGCCCGCGGCCACGCCCACTGGAAGGTGCGCAAGACGGATGCGGGCGGCGTGACGACCACCACCGTCGATACGCTGGACGATGAGGCGCGGCGGGAGGAGATCGCGCGGATGCTGTCAGGGGCGGTGGTGACGGACGAGGCGCGGGCGGCGGCGAGAAGCCTGATCGGGTGACGGGGACGCGGTGGGGGCAGCGCTGAAAGCGGACGGTCCGGAGGTCGGCTATGGGGGGTGAGCGGACTCTACCCAGAATGAAATCGACAGCCTGACAGTTGACTTTGAGACCATCAAAGCGAGGGTCGTCAACATGACCGACAATCCCAACTCAAACAGGCGAAAGAAGATCATGGAGGCCGTCTTTGGTGAGCGGCTGACTGGCGATGACTTGCTGAGACACAAAGCCGCGCGGCCCTCGAAGAAAATCTACTACGCGTTGCAGCTTGTCAGGTTGATCTTGATCACTGTCCTTGGTGCGTGGGTCTTCAACGTCGAAGGCCGTTTGCCTTTGATCGGCACATGGCTGGCTCAGTCGCGGTTCGCGGTGTTTCCAGTTTGGGCAGGCTGCTTGAGCATTTTGGCATTCTCAGAATGGTTTTATGAGCGGCGCGAGCGCACACTTCGGCGGTAGTTGCTGTGTCCGCAATGGGTCGAGAGCGGAAGCGGGCGTCGCGGCAGCAAGCGGACACGATAGGCACGGGCCGGGACTTGAACCCGGCGTCTTCAGGGCGAACCTGATGCACTCTCCAGTTATGCTACCGCGCCCGACGTAAGCATACGGGGGAGTGGGATGTCCGCAATGGGTCGTGAGCCGACCGTCGCCTGAAGGTGGAAAGCGGACCTAACTCGCTGCGAGCCGTTCAAGCCACGCTCGCGCCTGCTTGGGTTCACCCGGCGCGTTTGCGCCAGCGCGCCCACGGGCTGCTTCGAACTCTTCGTGAAGAGAGAACGGCGGTTCTCCGACCTGCGCCCGAAGTCGGTTTATGGCCTGAGCAAGCGACTGTAGGTCGCGCATCTCGGCGGGGGGCGACGCGCTCAAATGTTCATTGTGGCCGAATAGCCCCCAGCGACCGCCAGCACAGTCAACCAGTGCCTTCTCCAGAACGGACCGATACTCGCGTTCTAGCTCGTCCAGTTGCTGCGCGATGCGTTGACCTTTGCCCATTCACGATCACTACAGCGATGCCGAATGTCCGCAATGGGTCGGGAGCGGACCATCGTCTGAGGGTGGATTGCAGACCTAAGGAGATGGGTTCACTTTCGCTGACGTAGCGCGAGGATTACGTGGTCCCCGTTAGGAATTTGAGATGGCAACTCCAATGCTGCCCGTTCTGACGAGGATATCCGGCCTGTTGGCCCTCGCGCTTTCCCTGCTCGGGCTTTGGTTTTCGTATCTCTTGCCGGTCCTCGAAAACGGCTTCGCGTGGGTCTACCTTCAAGTCGTTGTATATGTAGCGTTCGCGGTGCCGTCACTTCTCCTGTTGGCGGTGTCGCTATTGGGCAGGAACCGCTACTTGGCTTGGGCAGTGACGTTCGTCTTGGGCCTCAACGCTCTGGCCTTCGCGGTTACGCCTTACCTCCCAAGAGATATGTAGCTGGAAGACGAGAGCCTCAGAGCCCACGCTCCAAACGTCCGCTTCGGGTCGAAACCGGACCGTCGCCCAAGGGTGGTTTTCAGACATGACAGCAGCCGGTCTCAAGACCCTCGACTGACCGCCCCCAGCCGTCGCGACACCTCGGCCCGGTCGGCGGCGGACAGGTCCATGCGGGCGGCCTCGGTGTATTTTTCGCGGGCCTGATCGCGCTTACCTTGAGCCTCCAGCGCCCGACCCCAGGCCTGATCGGGGATTTCAGGCCCGGGGCGTCTTGCTCCCGGCCTTCAGACAGAGAAGACCACCATGCCGTTGCCTGATCCGGATTCCACTGAAGCGCCCCGGGCCGAGGACTGGGCCGGCGAGATGGGGGCCAGATGGCTGGCCAACATCGATCGCCTTGAGTCGATGATCGCGCCCATCGGCGATGCCCTGCTGGCCCGGGCCGGCTTTCAACCGGGCCAGCACGTTATCGACATCGGGTGCGGCGGCGGCGCGACCAGTCTCGCCATCGCCTCGGCGGTCGGTTCGTCGGGAAGCGTGGTCGGGATCGACATCTCGCCCGATCTGATCGCAAAGGCGACCGAGCGCGGGGTTGCGGCCGGGGTGCCGAATGCCCGTTTCGAATGCGCCGACGCGTCGCTCTACCAGGCTGAGACCCCCTTTGATCGCCTGTTCTCGCGGTTCGGCAGCATGTTTTTCCAGAACCCCGGCCCGGCCTTCGCCAATCTGCACCGATGTCTGAAGCCGGGCGCACGCATCGATCTGGCGGTCTGGGGCCCGCCGCGCGACAATCCGTGGATGATGGAGGTGATGGGCGTGCTCCGTCGGCATGTCGATGTCCCGCCCGCCGTGCCCCGTGCACCCGGTCCGTTCGCGTTCGAGGACCTCGACTATCTGAACGCGGTCCTGGCAGAGGGCGGATTTACCGGGACGGAGATCGTGGCCTGTTCGGTGCTTCAACCCTTGGGCGGAGCCGGGGCGACGCCGGAGGAGGCCGTCCGGTTCGTCTTCTCATCCCTTGCGGCCGGTCGCCTGCTGGAGGGCCAGCCCCGGGCCGTGCAGGATCGCGCCGGGGACGATCTGCTGTCGCTTTTCAGCGCCGCGCACAGGCCCGGTCAGGGTGTGATGATGGCCGGCTCGGCCTGGCTTGTCACCGCAAGGGCCTGAGGGAGTTTCAGCGTGAGCAGCTTCTATGATCGACAGATCCTGCCGCGTCTGATCGGCTGTGCCTGCGGGGCGAAGCCCATCCGCAGGCAAAGGGCGAAGATCGTGCCCCGCGCGCGCGGACGCGTGCTGGAGCTCGGCATAGGCGGCGGCCTCAACCTGGCCTTCTACGATCCCGACCGGGTGGAGAGCGTCACGGGCGTCGATCCCTCTGAAGGTCTGCGGTCCCTGGCCGGGGAAGCCCCTCGACCGGCAGGCCTGATGGTCGAGATCGTCGCGGGACGGGCCGAGGCGCTGTCGTTCGACAGCCGGAGTTTCGACACGGTCGTCTGCACCTTCACGCTTTGCTCGGTGCAGAACCCGGCTGCGGTCCTGGCCGAGGCCCGCCGGGTACTCAAGACGACGGGAACCTTTCTCTACAGCGAGCATGGCCTGTCGCCCGATCCCGGGGTGCAGCGGTGGCAGCGGCGCATCGAGCCCTTCTGGCGCCCCTTGGCCGGTGGCTGTCACCTGACCCGTCCGGTAACCGCCTCGATTGAAGCGGCTGGCCTCGTCATCGAGGCGGTCGAGACGATGTATCTGCCCGGGACTCCCCGTGCGTTCGGCTGGTGTGAATGGGGCGAGGCCCGCCCGGGCTGACGGTCCTGCAACCACCGCCTCCCGATCCGGCGTCCGCCGAAACGGTTCGCACCGCGTGCCGATCCGTCGCGGAAGGGCGATCCGGGACGCGGCCGCAGCTTGACCCACCCTCGAATTCGTGGCGAACCGGGGCTTCCACACGGCGGCATCGCGTGACTGATCACCGCTGAACGCGCCGTCCACAGGAGATTGCCCGGTGAAACGAGTTACGCTGATCGTCGCGGCGGCGTTGGCCGTGGCGGCTTGCGCGTCAGCGCCCGACACTGCGAGCAAGCCGGAAGCCCGCTCCTATCACGTGAGCGAGAACGCATCGGCCGACGTGGACGCCGCGTTGGCGCGGGCCAGACAGTCGGGCAAACGGGTCCTGTTGGTGATGGGAGCCAACTGGTGCGGCGACAGCCGCGCCCTCGCCGGTTGGCTGGCTACCAATCGCTTCGCCGAACTGATCGAACGCAAGTACGAACTGGTCTTCGTGAATATCGGGATGCCAAGCAGCGGTGACGGACACAATCTGGGCATCGCCACTCGCTTCGGCATTCAGGAGTTGCCGGGCCTGCCGAATGTGCTGGTGCTTACGGGTGACGGAGTTCTGGTGAACCCGACGACGGCAACCAGTTGGGGGAACGCCAGGAGTCGTACGGGCGACGCAATCTACGATGAGTTGGCAGCCCTGGCCGATCTGCCAGTCTGAACCGGCAAGACCCGTCGACCAGGCGACAGCGGCTGACAGGCATGAGTGAGCCGGCGCGGCAGCCAAAACGGGCCGGCACGTTTCGTCAGCAGGGATTTGAGGAAGGCGTCTTGCGGGCGCTCGCGAACCACATCCACCATTCTCGACCGGAATACGATGAAGAGGCAGCAAGCCTCCTGGCGGAGTTCAATTGGCATCGGAATCCCCTCCGCCCAGGTGTGTATTCCCGCCCCGTGTCTTCTCGCCCCTTGAGGACCCCGATGCACGACTTTCGACCCTCCGACGCGCGCTGAAGTCGCCCCGGAACCCGCCCGACGACCGCTTCTGACGCAGGCCCGTGCATAGTGGTGAAAGGCCCGCCGGGCCTGGGTCTTTGACATGGCCAAACCCGTCGCCGCCGCCGCCTCAGGGGCCGACGATCCGCCTCAGCGGGCGATGACGGAACGGCAGCGTTCATCGCCGGAATTTCTTGTCCGGAAAGCGATACTCTCGCCCCTCGGAGCTTAGCCCCGCAACACCTTCAGCAGCTGCGGATGCAGGTCCGAGTTCGTCGCCAGGATCTGGGCGCCCGTCTCGGGACGGCCCTCGCCGTCGATGGTCGTGACGATGCCGCCCGCCTCGGTGACGAACAATATGCCCGCGGCCACGTCCCAGGGCTGGAGGTTGCGCTCATAGTAGGCGTCGTACCGCCCGGCCGCGACCCAGGCGAAGTCCAGGGCGGCCGAGCCCAGACGGCGGATGCCGGCGACGCGCTGGCCGATGGCGTGGATGTCCTTGATGGCCTGGGCGTGGCCCGTCTTGCCGATGAAGGGCAGGCCGGTGGCGATCAGGCTTTCCGACAGGTCGCGGCGCGCCGCGACGCGGATGCGCTGGTCGTTCAGATAGCAGCCCTTGCCCTTTTCGGCCCAGAACAGCTCGTTCATGACGGGGTTGTAGGTGACGCCGGCCACGATCTCGGAGCTGCCGTCTGGCGCGGTGCGCTGCAGGCCCACCGTGATCGCGAAATGCGGCATGGCGTGCATGAAGTTGGTGGTGCCGTCGATCGGGTCGACGATCCACAGGTGGGACTTGTCCGTCCCCTCGATCATGCCGCGCTCCTCGCCCAGGAAGCCGTAGCCGGGGCGGGCCTTCATCAGCAGTTCGTACAGGGTGTCCTCGGCCTTGATGTCGGCGGCGGTGACGAAGTCGCCGGGACCCTTGCGCGACACCTGCAGCTGGGCGACCTCGCCGAAGTCGCGCAGCATAGGCCGGGCGGTCTTGCGGACCGCGTCGATCATGACGGACACGAGGGCAGAGGCGAGGGCCATGGGGATCTCCTGGTCCGACTATCCTGAAAAGGCGCAGGGGCCCGGATAGGCGGAGAAGTGGCGGCCCAAGCTGGGCCGAGTGGCTAGTGGCTAGTGGCTAGTGATTCCGGCTTGGGACCACCGGCTTTGACTACGGGCGCGATGCCCACTCGCCACCAGCCACTAGCCACTAGCCACTTCTATTCAGCGCGCCGAACGTACTCGCCCGTCGTCGTATCCACGACGATCCGCTCGCCCACGCCCATGTACGGCGGGATCATGATGCGGACGCCGTTGTTGGCGATGGCGGGCTTGTAGGACGAAGAGGCGGTCTGGCCCTTCACGGTGGGCTCGGTCTCGACGACTTCCAGCGTGACCTGGTCGGGCAGGGTCAGGCCGATGGGCCGGTCCTCGTGCATTTCGATGACGACCTTCATGCCGTCCTGCAGATAGGCGACGCGGTCCTCGCCGACCCAGTCCTTCTGCAGCTCGGTCTGTTCGTAGGTGGCGTCGTCCATGAACACCAGGGCGTCGCCCTGCTCGTACAGGAACGAGAAGTCCTTCTGCTCCAGTGTGACGCGCTCGACCTTGTCTTCCGACCGGAAGCGTTCGTTCAGCTTGTTGCCGGTTTCGAGGTTCTTGGCCTCGACGTTGGCGAAGGCGCCGCCCTTGCCCGGCTTGACGTGGCTGGCCTTGGTCACGACCCACAGGCCCTTGTTGTGCTCAAGGACCATGCCGGGCTTGATGTTGTTGCCGTTGATCTTCGCCATGGGTGTCTCGGAAGGGATTGGGCGCAGCCTGCGATGGCGCGCGAACGGGCGCAGTCCCTAGAGGATGCCGGGCCTCACGGCAAGCTGGGGGTCTTTCAGTGCACCGTTGGCCGATGGTCGGCCTTGCGCTGAAGGAAGTTGGCCAGCCGCACGCGCCCGCCGGTCGGCGACGCCAGCTTGCCCGCCCGCTCGTCCAGCTTGCGCGCCTCATGGGCGAAGGCGGCGGCCAGTCCCGCCGACGACATGGCCGCCGCGATCTGCAGGCCACGGCTGGCAGGCCGCATGGCGATCCACACCGCGTTCAGCGCCTGGGCCGCGGCCCACAGGCCCATGGCCGTGGTGCGCTCGGGCCGGGCAGGGGCGTTCCACACCCGCACGGCCGACAGGGTGGTGACCGAGAACACCGCCGGCAGGATCAGGCTCAACGGCCCGCGCGGCCGCTCGGTGATCGGGGCGTCGTCGTCCGTCAGAAACTGCGGGCGCGGGCGGATGGTTCGGCTGGCGAACAGGGTGGCGGCGAGGGCGAAGCCGACCGTCACGGCCACGCCCAGCGCCACATGGGCGGCACCGCGCCCCTCGGCGTTGAGGAAGCTGGCCGCCGCGTCCTGGGCGTCGTCGAGTGCGTGATCGATGGATGTCATTCCGGCTCCCCTTGGCTGCGGGACCGGAATGAGCGGGCCGGGCCGTCAGTTCCCGGTGGCGCTCTTGTCCGGGGCGATTTCGGTCATGGCGGACTGCAGATAGTTCTGCTCGCCCAGCTGTTCGATCAGTTTGAACTGCGCCTCGAGGAAGTCGATGTGCTCCTCGGTGTCGTTCAGGATGCGCATCAGGATGTCGCGGCTGACGAAGTCCTGTGCGGCCTCGCACTGGGCCACGCCGGCCTTCACGGTCTCGCGCCCGCCCAGCTCCAGCTGCAGGTCGGCCCCGAGGCATTCCACGGCGGTCTCGCCGATCTTCAGCTTGTGCAGGTCCTGCATGTTCGGCAGGCCGTCGAGGAACAGCACCCGCTTGATCAGCATGTCTGCGTGTTTCATCTCGCCGATCGATTCGTCGTAGATGATCTGGCCGAGATGCTTCAGGCCCCAGCTCTCGAACATCCGGGCGTGCAGGAAATACTGGTTCACGGCCGTCAGTTCGTTGGTCAGCACCGCGTTGAGGGTGCGGATGATCGCGGGATCGCCCTTCATCGTCATTCTTTCCGTCAGCGGCGCGGCGGTCGGCCCGACCATCCTGAATCACCGGCTTTGAAGCGCTGTTTTAGCACGACAACCAGCCGTGTGTTCACCTGCGAGTGCTTATCACGACATTGAAAATGCGAATGAATCTCCCCGGAGGGAGGGCGTGGGCCTATTCGGCCGCCATGGCGAAGGATTCGCGGGTTTCCTGAATCATCTCCCGCATTTCGCAGACGCATTTGGCGCACTGGGCGGTGCACTGGTTGCGGGCGAAGACATCGCGCGGCCGCGTCGCGCCCGCCTCGATGGCGGCGGCGACGTCACGTTTGCGAAGGCCGTTACAGTTGCAGACGTACACGGAGGGGCGGACCCGACTGGTTGCGAATGGTTCGCTATAGCAGGCGCGGCCGGGCGAATGCAAGTCGTTCGCACTGGGCGGTTGACCATGCGGTTCATCCGTCGCACTTCCCGCCCATGGCCAAGACCCCCGTCGTTCCCGACCGCCCGCCCTGCCGGCTGTATCTGATCACACCGCCGGCGATCCCCGATCTGGTCGCCTTTGCGCGCGATCTGGAGGCGGCGCTGGACGCCGGGGACGTGGCGGCGTTGCAGATCCGGCTCAAGGACGCCGACGACGCGGCCGTGCTGGCCGCCGTTGCGGCGCTGAAGCCTATCGCCCAGGCGCGGGGCGTGGCGGTCATCCTCAACGATCGCGCCGACCTGGCGGCCCGGTCGGGCTGCGACGGCGTTCATCTGGGGCAGTCTGACGGCTCCGTCAGCGCGGCCCGCACCATGATGGGCCGGGACGCCATGATCGGCGTCACCTGTCATGACAGCCGGGAACTGGCGATGGACGCGGCCGAGGCCGGGGCGGACTATGTCGCCTTCGGCGCCTTCTTCCCGACCACGACCAAGGCGACGATTCACCGGCCCGATCCGGAGATCCTGACCATCTGGCAGGAGACGGTGGAAACCCCCTGTGTCGCCATCGGCGGCATCACGGCGGCCACCGCCGGCGAACTCGCCGCAGCGGGCGCCGATTTCGTGGCCGTCAGCGCCGCCGTCTGGGCTCACCCCGATGGGCCGGCCGCGGCGGTTCGGGAGCTGGATCGGGTGCTGGCCGCCGTCGCCTGACCTTCAGGGGATATTAGGATGCGCCGCGGTAGGAAAATCGCTGACATCCTGCCGTTCGGACCCGAAGATGACCATGAGCCGCGCGCTCGACCCGCTTGAGTCTGCCGTCGGGACTGACATCCCGACCCAGGCCCGTGCCGCCGCCGGCGCGCGCCCGGTGGGCAACGGCCAGCCGATGGCGCCTGTCTTCACCGCCATGGCCGTGCTGGTGCTGGTCGTCCTGTCCCTGACCTTTGCGCGGTCCGCCGGCGTGGTGGCGGCCTTGTGGGGTGCGGCCGGCGTCGCGGTGGCCGTCTGGCTTCGAACCTCGCGGGGACCGCTCTATGACCTGTCATTCGGCGGGTTGATCGCGGCCGGCATCGCGGCGGGCAATCTTCTCGGGGGTAATTCCACCGGGCTGACGGTGATGTTCACCGCCGCCAACATGCTGGAAATCTGTCTCGCTGTCCTGCTCGCGCGGCGCTTCGCCCCGACCCTGAATCTCGCGTCCGTGCAGGGCGCTTGCCGGTTCCTGCTGGCCGCCGCCGTCGTCGCTCCCATCCCCGCAGCCGCCTTCGCCGGCGGCATGCTCTGGTGGATGACAGGCGCTGATTTCCTCGATTCCGTTCAGACGTGGTGGTTCGGCCATGCGCTCAGTATCGCCGTTCTCTCCAGTTTCGGTCTGGCCCTGACGAAGCGTGAGGTCGCGCGCTACCGGGTTCCGGCACGCGCCATTGAGGCGGTCGTGCTGCTGGGTGGGCTGACGGCCGTTTGCTACACGGTGTTCTCGCAACAGCAGATGCCGATCGGTTTCGTCACCATGCCGCTGCTGCTGCTCATTGCAGTCAGGCTGCGGATGCTGGGCGTCACGGCGGCGCTGGTGATCATTTCCATTCTGGCCGTGGGCGGCAGCATGCGGGGCTTCGGCCCCTATGCGGTCGCGTTCGAGGGCGCCGACCGCGCCCTGATGGCCCAGTTGCTGGTGCTCTTCGGCTATATGCCCATCATGCTGGTCGCGGCCCTGCTCGAAGAGCGCGACCGCTTCGCCGACCGGGCCCGACTGGGTCAGGTGCGCGCCGAGAAGGCGTCCGAAGCCAAGTCCCGCCTGCTCGCCAACGTCGCCCATGAGATCAAGAGCCCGGTCGGCGGCGTGATCGGCATCGGGGAACTGTGGAAGGGCGGTCAGCTTGGCCCGGTTTCGGCGACCCAGGCCGAGATGGCCGACATGCTGGTCAAGACCGCCCGCCAGGTCGAGGCCCTGGCGCATGACCTGCTGGACGTCGCCCGCGCCGAGTCCGGCGCGGTCAAGGTCGAGCTTCGGCCGACCGATGTGCCGGGTGTGCTTGAAGATGTTCGCCGCACCACGGCCCTGCGGCCCGATGCGCAGGGAATCCGGCTGGAAGTGGTCAGTGAAGGCGACGGCCTCGTGGCCCTCGCCGACTCGCAGCGCCTGACCCAGGTCATCGCCAACCTGGCCTCCAACGCCGTCAAATACGGCGGGGCGGGCGGCGTGGTCGTTTTCCGCGCCAGCAAGGTCTACGACGGCGTCCGCATCGAGGTCATCGACCGCGGCGGCGGTCTGTCGATCGAGAAACAGACCCAGCTGTTCGAACCCTTCAACCGGCTGGGGCTCGAACGCTCGACGGTCGAGGGCCACGGCATCGGACTGGCCTTGGCGAAGCGTCTGGTGGAGTTGCAGGGCGGCTCGATAGGCGTGACCTCCGCCCCGGGCGAGGGCGCCACCTTCTGGGTCGAACTGCCCGCCGCCTGAACCGTCTTGCCGTTGGCGGATTGAAGGGGGATGTTCGTCCTCATGAAATTCATCGTCCCCGCCGCCGCCCTCCTGTTTGCCGGAGCCGCGCACGCCCAGACGCCGCCGGCCCAGACACCGGCTCCCCGGGCGGAGCCGTCCCCGCCGGTCACCACCCTGACCCGCGACCTGAACAGCGGCCCGCCGGCCCCGGCGGTCTATCTGGCGCCGGCTCCCGCGCCGGCGACCGCGCCTTCGACGCCGCCCCCGCCCGCGGTGATCACTCCGGCTCCGCGCCCAGCGACGACGGTCGGACCGTCGGCTCCCGCGCCTTCCATGGCGCCGCCTGCACGGGTGGATCCCGCTCCGATACCGACGCTGCCGCCGTCCGCGCCGCCGGTTGTGGCGACCCCACCGAGAGTGACCCCGACCGCTCCCTCGCCTGCGCCGCGAATGGTCCCGATCACGCCGCCGGGTTCGACCATCCCCGCCCCGGTCCTGCCGCCTGCTGCGCCTTTCACCCCGCCAGGCGCATCCCCGACCCCCGCGCCGACGGTTCCTCTGGAAACGGTTGTGGCCGAGCCCGCCGCTCCCCCTGCTCCGTCCCTGACTGTGCTGGACGCCGCCGCCCGCTCGGCCCTGCCGTTCACCGCCGAGCTGCCGCCGGGGTTCGAGATCGTCACGGGCCGCCCGGGTCCTGACTTCCGCATCTACACGATCCGCCGCGGCGGCCAGTCGTTCGTCATGGTCTATACCGGACCGGCGTCGCAGTTCCCGATCTACAGCGGCCAGATGGTCGAGGCGGGGGGCCGCGCCTCCATTCTCTCGACTGACGGAAGCGTGCGCCGCGCGGTGGAGCATCTGTTCCAGCGGACGGCGGCGCCGCGCGAAGTCCATGTCTGGACGATGAGTTTGGACGGCGCGGACCGCGACCTGGCCGAACAGATCGCCCAGTCGGTGGACGTCCGCTAGCCCTGCAAATCAGACCCGGCGCACCGGCGTGTCGGGGTCGCCCAGTCGCACGCCGCGCGATCCGGCGAAGACCAGCACCTCCTGGCCGGGCGCGGCGGCCCAGCGGCGCAGCGTGGCCTGATAGGGTTCGCGCCGCCAGTCGTGGGGCCGGGCCGCGTCACATTCTACCACCAGCCTCGCTCCGCCCTGTTCGCTGTGCAGGACGAAGCCCGCCGTGGTCGGCTTCCAGTCTTCGTCCAGCGCCTCGGTCAGCAGCCACAGGCAGTTGAATATGCGGCAGTCGCCGGGCCGTTCGTCATAGACGGCGCAACCGGCTGACTTGCTGAAATGCCGGCACCATTTGCCCGCCGGCTTGGTCAGGGCGGTCACGCCCATCAGCTTGCAGCAGAGGCCGCAGTCGCCGCAGCTTTTGGCGAGGGGCGCGCCGTCTTCCCGCATGGGTGATGCTCCGAACGGACCGCAGCCCGCCTTCGGCCTTGCCATGAGCGGCTGTTCTGCGCAAACCTGCAAACGGTTCTCAATCGCAGGAGTCGGCCATGATCGTGCTGACCACAGGTCCCGGCGCCCTGGCCCGCCTCATGAGGCCGGACGACGCCTCACAACACCTCGCGCCGCGACAGATGGACGACCATGGCGACCAGGGCGACCAGACCCAGGCCGCAACCCAGCCCCAGGGCCGTGTTCATCCGCCACGCCTCTGAGGCCAGCATGTTCACCGGCATCTGCCAGGGCAGGAAGACGCCCTCCTTCGCCGAGGTGGCCACGACCGCGAAGAAGGTCCCGCCGATGCCCAGCACCAGCCCCGGCACGAAGCTGGCGAAGCGCAGGGCGGTCCACAGCTGAAGCGCGATCATCAGCAGGCCGGCGAGGAACATCAGTCCCATGGTCCGGGCATAGGCCGCCAGGTCGAAGGGTCCAGTGGGCGTCAGCTCCGGCTTCAGCACCGCGGCCAGGGTCACCGCCCCCCAGACCATCAGCAGCGTCAAGGCGCTCATCGCGGCGACGACCGCCAGCACGCAGACCGCCTTGGCCGCATAGAGTTTCCAGCGGGGCAGGGGCAGGGCGCGCAGATTGTCCCAGCTCTTCGGCCCGTGCTCCATATGCGCCACCAGCGCCGTCAGCGCCGTCACGCTCATCGGCAGCATGAAGAAGGCCCAGATGGCCGAGGCGCTGCCCATCCACATGTCCCAGGGCGCCGGGGCCTTGCCGCGTATCATGTTGAAGAAAACGAACACCGCGATCAGCGACGGCGCGGCTATGGCCAGCAGGGCGGCCAGCGAACGGTTCAGCTTGCGGGCTTCCACGAACAGGGCGGCGAGCATCAGACCGGCTCCGGCTGCATGAGGGGTTGAACGGCGGGCGGCGCGGACACCTCACGGTAGATGCCTTCCAGAGTCCGGGCCCGCGGCCCGATGGCGAAGACGGCGACGTCGGCCTCGACGAGGGCGCGGTTCAGGGCGGCCGAGGCGGCGCGGGCGTCCTCGCCGGGCTTCAGGCTGGCGACGATCTGGTCCGGGGTGCGGGTGACCGCGAAACCACGGGCTGTGGCGAGGGCGGCGGCGCGCACGGGATCATCGGTCTCGACGGCGACCTCGGGGGCCAGATCGGCCTTCAGCCGGGTCAGTTCGCCCTCCAGCACCAGCCGGCCCTGATGGACGATGCCGATGTGGGTGGCGGTCTGTTCGATCTCTCCCAGCAGGTGGCTGGACAGCAGCACCGTCGCCCCGGTCCTGTCCGGAAGTTCGGCGAGGAAGCGGCGCATGTCGGCGATGCCGTCGGGGTCCAGCCCATTGGTCGGCTCGTCGAGGATCAGCACCGGCGGGGCCCCCAGCATGGCCCGGGCCAGTCCCAGCCTCTGACGCATGCCCAGCGAATAGTCCGAGACCTGCCGCCCGGCGTGTTCGGTCATCTCGACCACCTCCAGCACCCGCTCGACCTCCGTCCGGGGCAGGCCGATGAGGCAGCGGGTCAGGTCCAGATTCTCCCGCCCTGACAGATTGCCGTAGAAGCCGTGCGCCTCCAGCAGCGCCCCGACCTTGCGCGCCGCGCCCAGCCGGTCTTCGGCGACATCGACGCCGCAGATCCGCGCCGTGCCGCCGCTCGGCCGGATCAGCCCCAGCAGCATCTTCAGCGTCGTTGTCTTGCCGGCCCCGTTGCGCCCGAGGAAGCCGTAGACGGCCTGCTCCGGTACGGTCATCGACACCCCATCCACCGCCAGATGGCGCTTGAAGCGGCGGGTCAGCTCGGTGGTCTCGATGGCGGCGGACATGGCTGGCGCTCGGGCGTCGTTTAACTCGTATATAAAGTTGCGAAGTCTGCGTCTTTAAGTCAAGATTAAAGACAAGACAGACTCTCGACCCGGACTTCCTGCCATGAGCCAGAACGACATCGACCGCTTTCGCCAGCGCTGCGCCCAGTTTCGCTGGCTCGCCGTCTTCATGGTGGTCAGCGTAGCGGCCCTGCTGGCGCTCACACATTTCGTGGCGCCCGGGGTGATGCTGGCGCGCGGCGATTTCACGGGAACGCCGGGCGGATGGATGTCGGACATCGTCTGGGCGCTGCCCACCGCCTTCTATCTCTTCGCCGTCTGGTCGATCGGCGCGGCCATGGGCCAGCTGTCGAAGGGCCGGCTGATCCAGCCGATTCTCGTCCACGCCCTCCGGCGGGTCGGCCTTTCCCTCGGGCTGGGCGGTCTGTTCAGCGTCTTCGGGGTCACCAATATCATCCGCATGATCGAGGGCGGTCGGGGCGGATTCGCCTATTTCGATGTGGCCGGCATGACTCTCGGCATGATCGGCGGGGCCCTGTTCCTGCTCGGCGGGGTCATGGAGCAGGCCGGCAAGGTCCAGGCCGAGCTGGACGAGATGATCTGATGCCCATCCGCGTCACCCTCGACCAGCTGATCGTGAAAAAGGGCCTCAAGGCCCGCGACCTCGCCGCCGAGGTCGGCCTCAGCGAGACCCAGCTGTCGCTGTTCCGTTCGGGCAAGGTGAAGGGCATCCGCTTCCGCACGCTGGCGAAACTGTGCGCGGCGCTGGAGTGCCGGCCGGGAGACTTGCTGGACTATGACTTCGATGCCGCGGACCTCGCTGCCGTCGACGAGGACTAGCCGGCGAACCCTTGCCGCGCGGCCCAGGCCAGGGCGAGCTGCGGCCACACCGCCGCCGGCTTCCCCGCGATCAGCCGGATGCCGAAGCCGTGGCCGCCTTCCTGGAACAGATGCACCTCGGCCGGTACGCCCGCCGCCTTGAGTGTCGTCAGCAGTTGCAGACTGTTCTCGACCGGCACGGCCTCGTCATCCATGGCGTGCAGCAGGAAGGTCGGCGGACGCCCGGTCCAGTCCATCCGCTCCAGCGAATAGCGCTCCATCCCCTCCGGCGTCGGCGCCGGGCCCAGCAACTCCAGCCGTGATCCGGCATGGACATGCGGGTCGCCCATGGTGGCCACCGGGTAGAGCAGGATGCTGAGGTCCGGCCGGTGGGACACGGCGTCGGCCTCGTCCACGGCGGCATAGGACGCATCGGCGCGCGCCGTCAGCATCCCGGCCAGATGCCCACCGGCCGAGGCGCCGAGGACGCCGACCCTTGCAGGGTCCAGACCGTGGGCGGCGGCCTGTGACCGCACCAGCCTCAGGGCGCGCTGGGCGTCCTGTAGCGGTGCATCCGGTCCCGCGGCCCAGCCGTCGCCGGGCAGGCGATAGCGGAGCACGAAACAGGTCACCCCGGCCTCGGCGAACACCCGGGCGCAGTCCAGCCCCTCCTTGTCCACGACGGCCCATTTGTATCCGCCGCCGGGGATCAGCAGCAGGGACGCTCCGTTCGGCCGCGCGGGGCGCAGAACCGTCAGGATCGGGTCAGTGGTGTAGCGGGCGAAGCGGTCGTGGAAGGCCGGGTCGGTCGACCGCTCGGTGACCTGGGGCGTGACCGTGACCCGCTCTCCGCCGGGCGCGGCGCCGGGCCACAACCGGATGATCTCCACCGGATCCGCCGGCGCGACCTGGGACACCGGTATCATGGCCAGTGCGGGTCGGGCGGTCGTGGCCAGGGCGGCGAGGCCCAGGGCGGCTCTTCGATTGAGGCTCATGGGACGAGGCTAGGCCATCGGCCCGCCTGACGCCAAGCCGGTTGCCCTCAGACCAGCTCGACCGCGACGGCTACCGCCTCGCCACCGCCGATGCACAGGCTGGCCACGCCCTTCGTGCCGCCGCGCGCCTGCAGCGCCGCCAGCAGGGTGGTCAGCACCCGTGCGCCCGAGGCGCCGATGGGGTGCCCCAAGGCCGTCGCCCCGCCGTTGACGTTCAGCTTCGCCCGGTCGATGCCGAGGTCGCGCATGGCGATCATGGCGACCACGGCGAAGGCCTCGTTGATCTCCCACAGGTCGACGTCCGCGACCGACCAGCCGGCCTTCTTCAGCGCCTTCTGCATCGCCGGCACGGGGGCGGTGGTGAACAGGCCCGGCTCATGGGCGTGGGCGGCGTGGCTGACCACCCGGGCGACGATCGGCAGGCCCATCGCCTTCGCCACGCTCTCGCGCGTCATCACCAGGGCCGCGGCGCCGTCCGAGATCGAGCTGGCGTTGGCGGCGGTGATGGTGCCGTCCTTCGAGAAGGCGGGCTTCAGCGTCGGGATCTTCTCCGGCATGGCCTTGCCGGGCTGTTCATCCTCGGTGACCGTAACGACCCCCTTGCGGCCGGTCACCTCGACCGGCGTGATCTCGGCCTTGAAGGCGCCCGAGGCGATGGCCTCCAGGGCGCGGCTCAGGCTCTCCAGCGCATATTCGTCCTGGGCCTCGCGCGTGAACTGATAGGTCCGCGCCGAGTCCTCGGCGAAGGCGCCCATCAGCTTGCCTGGCGTGTAGGCGTCCTCCAGCCCGTCCATGTACATGCTGTCGACGATGACATCGTGGCCGATCCGGGCGCCGCCGCGGTGCTTGGTCATCAGATAGGGGGCGCCGGACATCGACTCCATGCCGCCGGCGACGATGACGTCGGCGCTGCCGGCCAGCAGGGCGTCCGAGGCCATCATCACGGCCTGCAGGCCTGAGCCGCACATCTTGTTGACCGTGGTCGCCTCGACATGCTGGCCGAGGCCCGCGCCGATGGCGGCCTGGCGCGCCGGAGCCTGACCCAGGCCGGCCGGCAGGACGCAGCCCATGTAGATCTGCTCGACCTTGTCCGCGGAGACCCCGGCGCGCTCGACCGCGGCCCGGACCGCGGTGGCACCCAGCTCGGTCGCCTTGACGCCGGACAGGGCGCCCTGGAAGCCGCCCATCGGCGTGCGGGCGAAAGAGACGATGACGACGGGATCGGACATGGAAAATCTACCCTTGGCAGGAGGAATTGCGCGGCTGGATGGGCCGCTATGCAGGGAAAGGCAAGAGGCTCAGGCGGCCTCTTCGTCGGCCCGTTCCCGCGGCATCATCTCGCCGACCGTCGGCCGGTTCTCGGCCCGGGTCAGCACGATGTCGCGCGGTTTGACGATCTCGTTGCAATGACCGCAGGCGATCCGCGGGGCCAGGTCGTGGCCGCAGGTCTTGTGCATCATGGAGACGCCGGAATCCGCATCGCCGTAGACGTGTTTGGCGCCCCAGCCGTGCAGGGTGACCAGCACCCCGTACAGGTCCTTGCCCTTGGCGGTCAGGACATACTCATTGCGGGGCGGGCGCTCGGAATAGAGCTGGGGTTCGAGCACGCCATGCTGGACCAGGCTCTTGAGCCGGGCCGCCAGCACATTGCGGGCGACACCCAGCCGTTCCTGCCACTGCTCGAACCGGCTGACGCCGTTGAAGGCGTCCCGAATGACCAGCAGGGTCCACGGATCGCCGATGACCTCGAGGGTGGCGGCGATCGAACAGCTCTGTCGAGAATAGTCTGCGGTGCGTCCCATACGGACGAACGTGACCCCGCGTCAGCCTTTTGGCAAGAGGGTTGCCAATCTAAACGGACTAGGTCAGTCTTGTTTAGCTACGGACGCGCCGCGGCGTTTCCGGATTCCTCGACTTCGGGCGGAAGCCTCCCCGCTTCCGCCCGCCTTTCCTCCAAGATATCGACACGGCATGACCCAGACCCTCGCCGAAGCCCTGGCACTGAAGAACGACGGCGCCGGCGGTCTGACGGCCCGGCTGACCGGCGGCTTTTCCAATGCCCCCCAGTCGGCGCCGCAGGAACGCGGCGCGCCCTTTGGCGGCCTGATGGCGGCGCTCGCCGCCGGCGCCATGCGGCAAGGGCTCGGCATCGAGACCCCGCTGCAATCGCTGACCGTCCAGTACCTGGCCGCCGCCCGTTTCGAGGACGCGGTCTTTACCCCGACCATGAACCGCGGCGGCCGCAACGTCGCCTATGCCTCGGTCATCGGCGGACAGGGCGACCGGCCCGCCATCCAGGCGCTCGGCACATATGGCCGCGACGTTACCGGCCCGGTGCTGACGCCCCTGACAGCGTCGCCCCCGCCGGTGAAGGACCTTGATCCGACGCCCCTCGATCCCGCCTTCGGCCCCTGGTTCACCCGACACATCGACCATCGCTTCGTCTCGGGGCCGAAACTGTTCGGTGAGAACGCCGGCCGAACGCCCGAACTCGGCTGCTGGATGCGGACCATCGACGGCGCGCCGCTGGACGAGGCGCGGCTGCTGTTCCTGCTGGATGGCCTGTACCCGACCTATTTCACGGCCTTCCCGGCCCCGCCGAACATCTCCGCCAGCGTTGACCTGCGCGCCGACCTGCTCACCGAACTGACACCGGACACGTCGTCGGATGGGTGGGCCTGGTTCCACTTCACAAGCCGGGACGTCGGCGGCGGCTGGGCGGTCGAGGACGGGGTAGCGCATGGGCTGGACGGTCGGCCGCTGGCGCTGGTGCGTCAGCGCCGGAAACTGTTGCCCACCCGCGGCTAGCCGTGCAGGCCGCGCAGCTGGATCAGGGGGATGACGATGTCCTCCTCGTCGTCCAGATGGCGCAGCAAGGGCCGGGCGCCGGCCTCGATCAGGTCGGACAGGCGGGCGGCCTTGTCGCCGGCGTCCGGGGCGGCGCCCATCACTGCCTGATGGAAGGCCAGTCCGCCCTTGAAAAGCGTTTCCAGCGCCTCGTGGATGGCGTCGTGGTCGCGGTCGAGCAGGTCGATGCCCGCGCCGATCTTTGGTTCTATCGTCCGCATCATCGGGAAATACTGGCCGCTCTCGATCCGGTGGTGGCCATCGAGATGCTGCAGGAAGGACTGAAGCGCCGGAATCAGTTGGCGGTGCAGGGCTGTCAGGTCGCCGTTCGCCCGCCACTGCCCGACGAGGCCGTCCATGTGGGCCTGATGGCCGCGAAAGCTGCCGTGCATCTGCAGCCAGAAGGCGGCGGTCTCGTCGAGCTTCGAGGTCCAGCGGTCGCGGGGGAACTGCTCCAGCAGATAGCGGAACCCGGTGGGCAGGCCGGTGCGCGAGGCGAGCGCGTCGCCGGGCCCGTCAGACAACGGCGGCGGTCGTCTTGATGAAGCCGCCGCCCAGCAGCCGATCGGGATCGGCCGGGTCATAGAGGGCGCAGGCCTGTCCGGGGGCCACGCCTTCCTCGCCCGAGGCGAAGGTCACGGCGACGGCCCCTTCGACCATCGACAGGCGCGCCGGGGAGGGCGGACGGGTCGAGCGGACGCGGGCCAGCACCGGCGCGCCGGCCTCGGCCGCCGCCTCGATCGAGGCCTCGTCGCCCAGCCAGTTGGTCTCGTCCAGCGTCAGGGACGCCGTCAGCAGGGCCTCGCGCGGGCCGACGATGACATGGCGCTTGACCGGATCGAGCCGGGTCACGAACAGGGGCTCCCCCACGGCGACGTTGAGGCCGCGGCGCTGGCCGATCGTGTAGTCGGTGATGCCCGCATGGCCACCGAGCACCCGGCCGTCCATGTGCACGATCTCGCCCGCCTCGCGACCCTGCGGCCGCAGCTTGTCGATCAGGGTGCGATAGTCGCCGTTGGGCACGAAACAGATGTCCTGGCTGTCCGGCTTGGCGGCGATGCGCAGGCCCAGTTCGGCCGCGACGCCGCGCACCTGGGGCTTCTCCAGATCGGCCAGCGGGAACCGCAGATAGTCGAGCTGCTGCGCCGTGGTGGCGAACAGGAAATAGGACTGGTCGCGCGAGTGATCGACCGCCTTGCGCATCTGGGCCCGGCCGTCGACGACCGAGCGCCGGACATAGTGGCCCGTGGCCATGGCCTCGGCCCCCAGATCACGGGCGACGTCCAGCAGGTCGCGGAATTTGACCGTCTGATTGCAGCGGATGCAGGGCACCGGCGTCTGGCCCGCCAGATAGGAGTCGGCGAACTGGTCGATCACCGCGTCCCGGAACCGGCTTTCGTAATCGAGGACATAGTGGGGGATGCCCAGCATCTCGGCCGCCAGCCGGGCGTCGTGGATATCCTGACCGGCGCAGCAGGCGCCCTTCTTCTTCAGCGCCGCGCCATGGTCGTAGAGTTGAAGCGTCACCCCGACGACATCATAACCCGCCTTGTGCAGCAGGGCGGCGACGACCGTGGAGTCCACCCCGCCCGACATGGCGGCCACGACGCGCGACCCCACCGGCAGCCCGACCGCCGCGCGCGCGGACTCGACCGCCGCATCCATGTCGGTGCGGGCGATGGTCGGAACCGGGCAGATGTCCTCAATGAGGGTCATGGGCCGCCATGTAGTGCGAAAGCGGCGCGATTTCGAGGCCTGCCGGAAACGACAACGGCCGCCCCCGTCGCCGGGAGCGGCCGTGATCTCGTCGGAGCAGTCGCCTTACGGGCGGCCGTAGTGCTGGATGCGCGTCGTGCGCAGGCCCTGCATGCCCCATTTGTCAATCGCCTTCTGCCAGGCGAGGAATTCCTCGGCCGTCAGACGATAGCGCGCGAGCGCATCTTCCAGACTGATCAGTCCGCCACGCACGGCGGCCACGACCTCCGCCTTACGGCGGATCACCCAGCGGTCCGTATTGGCCGGGGGAAGGTCGTGCAGCGTCAGGGGAGTGCCCGTCGGCCCGACCACGTATTGTTCGCCTCGATTATTAAGGCGTCGCTCTTGCAACATGGGCTTATGCCTCATTGACCACCACCACTATGATCATGACCGTAGCGGTCGGCGGCTAAGGGCCGTTTAAGCGTCGTGGTGAAGGAAAGGCTAAAATGCCGTCCGTCCACAGTCTCAATATTCAACGAAGGATTCATTGAGGTTTACGCCCTGTTACTCAAGTATCAGCGTTTGATGCTGATAAGCTCGGCGAGCATTTCATCTGCGGTGGTGATGATCTTGGACGATGCGGAATAGGCGCGCTGGGTGGTGATCAGGCCGGTGAACTCTGCCGACAGGTCGACCGTAGAGGCCTCCAGCTGGGATGCTCCGATCAGACCCGCGCCGCCACTGCCAGCCGCCTTGAGGTTATAGGTGCCGGAGCCCTGGCTCACGCGATAGGCGTTGCCCGAGGTCTGGGTGAGGCTGTCCGGGCTCGGGAAGGTGGCCAGGGCGATCTGCGCGATCTGGCGCGTGACGCCATTGTCGAAGATGGCTGTCACGAAGCCCGTGTCGTCGATCTTCACCTCGGACAGGTTGCCGAAGGCGGTGCCGTTGGTGAGGACCGCCTGCACCACAGAGCCGCTGTCATACTGGGTCAGGCCGCCGGTGGCCGCCGTCAGGTCGAAGGCCAGATCCTGGCTGTCGATGCCGAGTTCGGGAGCCCAGGTCACTTCCCCCGCGCCGGGCGCGCCCGAGCTGGACGAGCCAAAGCTCAGGGTGGCGTTGGTGACATCCTCGAACAGGGCGTCGGCGCCCAGGGCCGCCATGGCGTCGGCGTCGAGGCGACCGTCCTGGGTGAAGGCGACAAGACCGCTTCTGATCTGACCGTTGGACAGACCGGCGCCCGTGACGACGTCAGAGGCCGGAATGGCGCGGATTTCGGCGTACCACTGGTTCGGTACGGTACTCTTCAGGAACGAGATCGCCACGGTCCGCTGACCCCCCTTGGAGTCGGACACGGGGATGGTCAGTTCGAAGTCCGGCTTCACGCCATCGCCGGTTTCGGCGTTCCACATGGCCATCGAGTTCGTCGCGGGGTCATAGGCGTTCACGCCGGGAGGGACGGCGGCGGCGTCGGTCGCTTCGGCCGAGATCAGCTGGCTGGACTTGATATTGGCGTTCAGCTGGATGCGGGTGGTGGCCTCGGCCGTGCCGCCGACTGAGCCGACGTTGATCGTACGCAGCCGGTTCAGGTCGGAGGGGTCGGTGGCGATATTGCCTTCCGCGTCGACCGGCCAGCCCTGGAGATAAAGCCCGGCCGTGTTCTTCAGATAGCCGAGGTTGTCGACGCTGAAGGCGCCGGCGCGGGTGAACAGGCGGCTGTCCGTGACCTGCAGGTTCTCCGGCCGCTCCGTGACCACGAAGAAGCCCTGACCGGCGATGCCGAGGTCGGTGTTCGACGTCGTGCGCTGCAGCTGACCGTTCTGGCTGGTGAAGTGGCGGGCCGTCGCCAGCACGCCGCCGGCGGAATAGCCCGCACCCTGCGACTGGCTGTTGATAACCGTCGAGAACTCGCCCGCGGTGCGCTTGTAGCCGACCGTGTTCACGTTCGCGATGTTTTGCGAGATCGCCGCGAGGGCCGCGGCGTTGGCGGTCAGGCCGGACACGCCGGCCAGAAGGGCGCTGTTGATACTCATGGCGCGGGGCTCCTTACGAGAACAGTTTCATTGGGTTGAAAGAGGAGGCGAGGGAGGCGAGCAGGCCGTCCTCGTCGTCATTGGCGGGCGGCGGGGTCGCGGCGTTCCGGGACTCTTCCAGCGCGATCACGGTGGAGAGCGGCAGGATGGAGTTGCCGACCGTCAGATAGGGTTCGCCGTCGTACATCTCGACGCCGGTGATCCGGCCGCGGGTCAGAACCTGGCTGTCGACAGCGCCGCCGGCGGCGTCCTTGGCCACGACCCGCAGCGAATAGACCTGACCGTCCTGGGCGTTGGCGCCGGTGGTGGTCTCGCCGTCCCAGGTGAAGTCATGCACCCCCGTGGTGCGGTCCGGGACGTCGCCGGACCAGACCACCTTGCCCGTGCCGTCCAGCACCTCAAGCCGCGCCGAGGTCGCGTTCGACGCCAGCTCATAGCTCCAGGTCGCTTCACCGTCGGTGAATTTGGTGGCCGACCAGGCCGCGGTGGCTTCCTTGCCGATATAGGTGGCCGCGCCGGCCAGACTGCCGCCGCCCTGGGCAGCCAGCAGGCCCTTGAGCAGGTCGTTGGTCAGCAGCTGCTGCTCGACCCCCGCCATCTGGGTCAGTTGGGCCGTGAACTGGTTGGAATCCACCGGCGACAGCGGGTCCTGGTTCTTCAGCTGCGAGGTCAGCAAGGTCAGGAAGGTCTCGAAATTCGAGGCCAGCATGGTCGATCCGGCGCCGATCCGGCTGGTCGCATTGGTGGTCGTGTTGGTGATGGAATCGACCATCGGATCAGACTTTCATGTCCACGCCCGAAGGCGAGAGGGAGAGCGCCAGCGAGCCGGGCGGCTGGGCGACATCAATTTCGTTGTTCAGTCGGGTGGCGGCGGCGAAGGCCCGGGATGAACCGTGGCGGGCGTCCTGACCCCGGTCGAAGGCGCTGGAGTTGCTGTCCCGGTCCGCGAATTCGAAGGCGTCCTCGGCCAGCTGGAAGCCGGCCTCCTCAAGCTGACGGCGCAGCTCGTCGGCGCGGCCCCGCAAGTCCGTCGCCGCGGCCGGATTATCGAAGGCCAGCCGGGCGTTCAGACGGCCCTCGGAGTCGATGTCCAGCTTGACGTCGACGCGGCCGAGCTCATCCGGCGTCAGCGCCATTTCGAACCGGGTGGAACGGCCCTCGAGACGGCGCAGGATCTGGGCGGCGATCTGGGCGGTCGCCTCGATCGTGGCGCGGGACAGCTGGGACACGCCGGTTTCGCGGGGACCGGCGGAGGACTGGGTCTGGGCCGCTGTGCTTTCGACGGGCGGCGGCGGCTCGGAGGGCGGCCCTTCGGTCTCGCCGCCGTTGGCCATGTCGCGGGCCATGGCAGCGGCGGTTGCGGCGAAGTCAGGGGGGGCGGTTGCCGGGCTGGCGGCGGGGCTGGCGGCGACAGCCGGGCCGGCCTGCGCAGGGGCGGATGCCGGGCGCGCAGTATCAGCCCCGCGCGATCCGTCGCCGGTCCTCGCATCGACCGGTCCCAGCAACCGGCCAGTGCGTTCCGCCGAAGGGCGGAGCGGTGGCGGAGGCGGCGGCGCTGGAGGCAAGGTCGTCGGCGTGGGCGCGGCGCCGGTCCGGGCGTGGGCCTCGACGGCCTCCGTCGCCGCGGCGGTTTCAGCGAGAGTCAGCTCCGTGTTCGAAGTTCCTGCGGTGACAGGACGAACGTCGCGCAGCGGAGGCTGAACCTCGGGCCGGGGCGGCTTGGTGTTGGGGCCCTTGTCTGTGAGCAGGGGCGTCGTGGTTTGTTCGCGCGGCAGAACCTCCGGCCCGGTGGTCCTGGCGGACAGCCCCTTGTCCGAGGGCAGCGGCGTCGTGTCCTGCTCCCCGGGCAGAACCTCAGGCCCGGCGGTCTTGGCGGTCGAGGCCTTGTCCACCGGCAGCGGGGTCGTGGCTTGCGTCCCGTCCAGATCACTGGTTGCGGATGCTTCGTCCGCTGCGGGAAGAACGAGCGGCGTCGGCGTCGTGGGCGCGGCGAGGAAGGCGGCAGCGGCCGGAGCATCGGCGTCCGCCTCGACCTGCACGTCGTCCGATTTCGACGGCTCGGCCTGCTTCTTGGTGACGGGAACGGCCGCCTCTTCGCCGGACAGGGCCGCGAGCAAATCCCTGAAGCCGGACGCGGCGTCGTCCGACGGCCCTTGCGGGACGCTGGGGACGGCTGGCGCGATGGCGGACAGCAGGGTGAGGGCGGACATAGGTTCCGGGAAGTCGGTTCGCCGAAGCGAGGGGGACGAGGGCGCCTGCTGCGCCGGACATTCGGAACCCGTGGCGCAAGTCGCGGGCCAACCGGGAGGCGCACGGCAAGATACGGAATAATCACAGAAAAAATTCTCGCTGGCCCCGGGCGTCGTTGTCACGGCTCAGTCGAAACTTGCCGCGTGAAGACGATTCTTGCCCGGCGCCCGTCGTGATCCGGCGCGTCTGGTTAGGGCCGGCGAGCGAATGGCCCGGCGTTTGCGCCCCTTGCCGCCCATGACCCAGGCGCGAAACGCAAGAGCGCGTAATTTCAGTAGCTTGCACGGCCCGCCTTCGCGCGACGCCGGGCAAAAAGCGCGCGTCGGCTGGCAGGGCTTGCCGGGCGCCGCGTCTTTGGAGGCCTTCGGATGTCCCTGAACGCCATCATGAACACCGCGAGTTCGGGTCTCCAGACCGCCCAGACCCAGCTGCGCGTCGTTTCGGACAACGTCTCCAACGTCAACACGCCCGGCTATGTCCGCAAGATCGCGGAACAGCGGACCCTGACCAGCCAGGGCCTGGGTTCCGGCGTCGAGGTCGCGCGCATTCGTCTGGCCACGGACCGGTTCCTTCAGGCGGCCAGCCTGAATGCGGGGGCGGAGTCCGCGCGCATGGGCGTGCGCCATGAACTGTACGATCGTATCCAGTCGCTGTTCGGAGACCCGGGTGGCGACGCGGGGTTTTTCTCGCAGGTCGACGCCGTCTTCTCGGCCTTCGCGGCCAGCGCCGAGGATCCGACATCTTCGCCTCGACGCCAGGACGCCCTGTTCAGGACCCAGGCGCTGTTTGATGAGGCCAGCCGGATCGCCGGCCAGATCCAGGCGGTTCGTGAAGATGCCGACAGCCGGATCCAGAGCGCCGTCGAACGGGCCAACAGCCTGCTTGAACAGATCGAGGGCCTGAACCTCGAGATCGCGCGCGCCACGGCGGTCGATGGCGACGCCTCGGGCGCGGAGACCGCCCAGTCGGCCCTGATCGGTCAGCTGGCGGAACTGATGGACATCCGGGTGGCTGTGCGGCCCGTCGGCGGGGTGTCGATCCGGACCGGATCGGGGACGCTTCTGGCCGGTCAGGGCGCGGCGGTCCTCGGCTACAACCGCGCGGGGACGATCACCGGCGAAACGGCCTTCAACGAAATCTGGGTCACCGAGCCCGGCGGACAGATGCGGTCCCTGCTCGACAGCGTGACGTCGGGCGAGATCAAGGGCCTGGTTGAACTGCGCGATATCGAGGCGCCTGCGGCGGCGGAGCGGCTGGCCGAACTGGTCGCCCATGCAGCCGACCAGCTGAACCGCGCCCACAACGCCAACTCCGCGGTGCCAGCGCCGACCAGCCTGACCGGTCGCAATGTGGGCCAGTCGTTCGAGAGCGCGATCGCGGGCTTCACGGGTCAAACAACCGTCGCCGTGACCAATGCGGCCGGTATCATCCAGACACGGGCCGACATCGTCTTCTCGGGCGGGACGATGACGGTGAACGGCGCCGCTGCGACGCCGGCGACCTTCCTGACGGTTCTGAACGCCCAGCTCGGCGGCGCCGCGACGGCCAGTTTCACTGACGGCAGGCTGACCATTGCGGCGACCGGCGCCAATGGCGTGGCTGTCGCAGATGACGCAGCGGGCCCGTCCGCCAAGGCAGGCCGGAGCTTCTCGCACTATTTCGGTCTCAACGACCTGGTGTCGTCGGACAGGCCGGCCTTCTACGACAACGGCCTGACCGCCGCCTCGCCGCACGGCTTCACCGCCGGCGAGACCCTGACATTCCGCTTCACCGGTGAAACCGGTTCGCGCCTCCGCGACCTGCAGGTCGCCGTGCCGGCGGG
The DNA here is from genome assembly GCF_002343105.1 of Brevundimonas sp. UBA2416. NCBI lineage: Bacteria > Pseudomonadati > Pseudomonadota > Alphaproteobacteria > Caulobacterales > Caulobacteraceae > Brevundimonas > Brevundimonas sp. UBA2416. Next base: position 83,427 of record NZ_DDRM01000045.1, on the reverse strand, counting down.
CGCGACCGTCGGCGACCTGGTCGCCGCGCTGAACGACCCCGGCGCCGGGATCGGCCGCTTCGGCTCCTTCTCGCTTGCCGCCGACGGTTCGCTGTCGTTCACCGGCTACGGCAACCCGCCGCCGACGATGAGCGTCCTTGAGGATCGGACGACCCAGGTTCCTTCGGGCGTGTCCGTGACCGAACTGTTCGGCATCGCCGGCGGCGTGCGTGCTTCGCGGGCTGACGGCTTCTCCCTGCGTGCAGACATTCGGCAAAGCCCCTCCAGACTGGCCCTGGCGCAGCTGAATCTGTCAGCCGCTGTCGGGACGGCGGCCCTGAGCGTCGGGGACGGTCGCGGTGCCCTCGTCCTCGCCGACGCGGGAGAGCGGGCGGCGAATTTTCAGGCCGCGGGGGGATCGTCCGGCGGATCGATCTCGGTCTCCCGCTATGCCGCGGAGCTGTCGGGCGAGATCGGCGGCAAGGCGGCCGCGGCCAGGAACCGGATGGAGACGGCAAACGCCCTCTATACGGAAACCGCGGCCCGCCAGACGGCGCATGAAGGCGTCAATCTGGACGAGGAACTGGTGTTGATGACGACCTATCAGCAGGCCTTCAATGCCTCGGCCCGGCTCATCCAGGCCGCCAAGGACATGTACGATACGCTGATGGGGATGGTCTGATGACCCGCGTCGCCACCTTCGGAAACTATCAGTCGGCCCTGCTGGACCTGATGAACGCCCAGACCCGGGCGGCGGACGCCCAGGAACGGGTCGCAACCCAGAAAAACGCCACCGATCTGACCGGTTTCGGCCGACAGTCCCAGACGCTGACCGCCATGAAGGGCGCGCAAAGCCGGATTCAGGGGTTTATCGACACCAGCGAGGCTGTGTCCGCGCGCCTGACGACCCAGGATCTGGCCATGGGTCAGATCAAGGACGCCATCACCGGCGTCCGGGATGCGCTGGGAAGCGCGATTTCCAGCGATTCCGGCGCGTTGCTGTTTCTGGAGCTCGACGGTCATTTCCAGACCGCACGGGGTGGACTGAACACCCGCCACCACGGCGGCTATCTGTTCGCCGGGGCCTCGACGTCGACCACGCCCGTGGTTGCGGCCAACCTGTCCGAGCTGGCGGCGGCCCCCGATGTGGCCTCCCTGTTCAGCAATGACACCCTGAAGGCGGCCAGCCGCGTGGCCGAGGGTACGACGCTGGAGACGGGGTTTCTCGCCGACGAACTGGGTACGGACATTCTCAGCATCCTGAGGGACATCCAGACCTTCCACACCACGCCGGGATCCGGACCTCTCGACGGTCGGCTCAGCGAGCCGCAGAAGGCGTTCCTTGCAACGCAGTTGAACCGGCTGGAACTGGCGGGAACGGCTGTCGTCGACAAGATGGCCAGGACGGGTTCCCTGGCCAAACAGGTCGAGAGCATCGCCAACGGTCACGAGGCGCAGAAGGCCGCCCTGGATGAACTGGTGGCGGGACGCACCGATGCCGATATGGCGAAGGCGATCACCGACCTTCAGCTGTCTCAGGTCGCCATCCAGGCCTCGGCCCAGGTGATCAGCCAACTGCGACAGGTCTCGCTCCTCAACTATCTGAGCTGATGAGGCAAATATCTTATTGCCACGCTCGACACGCGCACCGGCGAGAACATAAAGTGAACGAATGGCCGTTCTCGATCTGCGCAGCAAGCTCGCCGTCCTCGCGGACGCCGCCAAATATGATGCTTCCTGCGCGTCGTCGGGGACATCGAAACGAGACTCGATCGGCGGCAAGGGCGTCGGGTCCACCGAGGGAATGGGGATCTGCCATGCTTACACGCCGGACGGCCGCTGCGTGTCCTTGCTCAAGATCCTGCTGACCAATTTCTGCATCTACGACTGCGTCTATTGCATCAACCGGGCGTCCTCGAACGTCCAACGCGCACGGTTCAGCGTCGATGAGATCGTCGAGCTGACGCTGAATTTCTACAGGCGGAACTACATTGAGGGCCTGTTCCTGTCCTCGGGCATCATCCGCTCAGGCGACTACACCATGGAACAGCTGGTACTGGTCGCGAAGAAGCTCAGGGAAGAGCACGACTTCCGCGGCTATATCCATCTGAAGCTGATCCCGGAGGCCGATCCCCTGCTGGTCGAGGAGGCGGGTCTCTACGCGGACCGGCTGTCGGCCAATATCGAGCTGCCGCGGGACGAGGCGCTGAAGCGGCTGGCGCCGCAGAAGGACGTTGGGGTCATCAAACAGGCGATGGGCCGGGTGCGCTTGAAGGTCGAGGCGGCGCGTCCCGCGAAAAAGGACCGGGCCAAACCTCCGAAATTCGCGCCCGCGGGTCAGAGCACCCAGCTGATCATCGGCGCGGACGGCGCGTCGGATACCGAGATCGTCGACCGCAGCGCCTCGCTCTACGCCGGCTATGGCCTCCGCCGGGTCTATTATTCAGCCTTCAGTCCGATCCCGGATGCATCCAGCGCCCTGCCGCTGTCGAAGCCGCCGCTGATGCGCGAACATCGTCTGTACCAGGCCGACTGGCTGATGCGCTTCTACGGCTTTTCGCCGGGCGAGATCGGCGACGCCGCCAATGACGGCATGCTGGACCTCGCCATCGATCCCAAACTGGCCTGGGCGCTCAACAGTCGGGCCCAGTTTCCGGTCGATGTGAACACGGGCGCGCGCGAGATGCTGCTGCGGGTGCCGGGGCTGGGGGTGAAGTCGGTAAACCGCATCCTTCAGGTCCGCCGCTGGCGCACCCTGAGGCTTGAAGACATCGGGCGACTTTGCCGGGGTATGGACAAGGTCCGGCCCTTTATAACCGCGCTGGACTGGACGCCGGGAGGGTTGACCGACGCGGCAGATCTGCGCGCGCGGATGACCCCGGTCGTCCAACCGGTTCAGTTGAGCCTGTTCTGAATGCGTGTCGCGACGCTCGCCGGGGAGACTGATTTCGACGGCTGGCGAGTCGGCGCGCGGGCGTTGAGGCTGGCGGGCGTTCCGCCGGTCGAGGCGGCTTTCCGGGTCGGGGGGAGCGGGCCGGGCCTGTTCGACGACGGGCTGCCGCCGGCCCCGCCGGACGCCGGCTTCCACACACCGCGCGCCTTCGTCGATCTGGCGCAGTCGGTGATCCTGCACCGGTCGGAGGACCGGTTCGACCTGCTGTACCGGCTGCTCTGGCGACTGCAGGTCGAACCCGATCTGATCCGCGTTGTCACCGACGTCGACGTGGCCGACGCCATGGAACGCGCGAAAAACGTCAGCCGCGCCAGCCACAAGATGAAGGCCTTCGTGCGCTTTCGGCGGATTGATGCGGCCGATGGCGAGCGGTGGGGGGCGTGGTTCGAACCCGCCCACAGGGTGCTGGAACGAACGGCTCCATTCTTCACCCGCCGCTTCCCCAACATGATCTGGACGATCCTGACGCCCGACGGGACAGCGTCATGGGACGGGGACGCGTTGGCGTTCGGCCCGCCGGCGACCCGGGACATGGCTCCGGGCGAGGACGAGGTCGAGGACTTCTGGAAGACCTACTACGCCTCGACGTTCAATCCGGCCCGGCTGAAGCTGAAGACCATGCAGGGCGAAATGCCCAAACGATACTGGCAAAACCTGCCCGAGGCGGCCCTGATCCGGGAGCTGACGGCGCAGTCATCCACCCGAACCGAGACCATGGTCGCGGCGCCGGCCTCGGAACCCAATCTCCGGCTCACGAAGACGCTTTCCCGGATTAATCGCGACCATGCTTTCGACCAAGGCTTTGTCCCGTCATCGCTCGAAGAGCTCGGACAGGCGGTTCAGACCTGCCGCCGATGCCCGCTGTGGCGCGACGCAACCCAGGGCGTTTGCGGATCCGGGGCGAAGCAGTCGCGGCTGATGATCGTCGGCGAACAGCCGGGCGATCAGGAGGATCTGGCGGGCCGGCCCTTCGTCGGTCCGGCGGGTCAGGTGCTGAACGATGCGCTGGTCGAGGCGGGCATCGACCGCGAAGACGCCTTCGTCACCAATGCGGTGAAGCATTTCAAGCACGAGCCGCGGGGCAAGCGGCGCATCCACAGGACCCCGCTGGTCAGCGAGATCAGCGCCTGCCGCTGGTGGCTGGACGCGGAGCGACGGCTGGTGAGGCCGAAGGTGATCGTGACCCTCGGCGCGACCGCGGCTCTGGGCGTGCTGAACCGGAAGATCACCGTGGCGCAGGCGCGCGGTCAGGTGCTGGCGCAGCCCGATGGCGCGAGGATCGTGACGACCGTGCACCCCTCCTACCTTCTGCGCTTGCCGGAAGAGGCGGCGCGATCCGCTGAACGCCGCCGCTTCGTTGAAGACCTGTCTCGCGCCCGGGCCTTGATCTGACCCGAAACATCCGAGACCGTGGCTGAACGAATACGACCGGGCGGCGTTCTGATGTCTGCCCCAGCTTTGCCGTTTGGCCGGCGTAGGCAAAACGGACAGGGCGATCTAGGTAGGGGCATGGCCGCAGCGGATTTCCAGATCGAGGACGGCGGGCCGGGGCTGACGCTCCGGCTGACTGGCGACTGGACCGCGACCGAATTGGGCCGGATATCCCGTCGTCTTGACGATGAGCTTCAGGATCGGTGCGTCGATGCGGTCGATCTGACCGATATGGGCCGGTTCGACACGGCGGGCGCCCTGGCGATCGTTCAGGCCGCCAACTGCGTCCTGCCCCCAACAGCCTGGACCCAGCGCCCCGAGGCCGGGCGCACCTATGCCATGGTCGAGAAGCTGGAGCGCGAAAGCGCCGGCCCTCCACGCCGGTCTCCCGGCTGGGTGCGGACCTTCGGCAAGGTCGGTCGCGGCGTTCACGACATTTTCGACGAAGCGACCCTGTCGATGGCCTTCCTCGGCCGCCTCGTGGTCGCCGCCGGGTCGGCCCTGCGGCCCGGACGAATTCGCTGGGCCGCCTGGTTCAGTCAGGTCGAGCGCGCCGGGCTGGACGCCATACCGATCGTCGCCACGACCAATTTCTTCATCGGCGCGGTCATCGCCTACCTGGGGGCCAATCTGCTGACCCAGTTCGGCGCCGGGGTCTACACCGTGCAGCTGGTGGCGGTGGCGACCCTGCGTGAGCTGGCTGTCCTGATTACGGCGATCCTGCTTGCGGGCCGTTCCTCCTCGTCGTTCGCCGCCGAAATCGGCTCGATGCGGATGAATCAGGAAGTCGACGCCATGCAGGTGATGGGGGTGAACCCCTTCCAGGCGCTGGTCATACCGCGGCTCGCGGCCATGGTGCTGATGATGCCACTCCTGACCTTCATCGGTATGGTGGCGGGCATGCTCGGCGGCATGCTGGTGACCTGGGCCGAGCTGAGCTACGGCCCGTCCTTTTTCATCCAGCGCGTCAGCGAGGATCCGAAGATGGGAACCCACCTGATGGTGGGGATGATCAAGGCGCCCGTATTCGCGGTTGTCATCGCCGCCATCGGCTGCCGGCAGGGGATGGCGGTCGCGGGCGATGTCGAGAGCCTGGGCCGGCGGGTCACGGCCGCGGTGGTGCAGGCCATATTCGCCATCATCTTCCTGGACGCCGTGTTCGCCATGATCTTCCTGGAGCTGAACCTGTGACCGCCGCGACGACGCCGGCGGGTCCGGCTACAGCCCCGGAAAATCTGATCGAGGTTCGCGGTCTGCTGAGCCAGTTCGGCGAGCGGGTCATTCATCAGGACCTCGACCTGACGCTGGAGCGCGGCGAGGTGATGGGCGTGGTCGGCGGGTCGGGTACCGGCAAGACCGTGCTCCTGAACTCGATCATCGGCCTGAAGGAGCCCGAGGGCGGCACGGTCAGCATCCTTGGCTATGATCGCGCCACCATGACCGAGGAGGACGAGGCGGATGTCCAGCGGCGGACAGGCATCCTGTTCCAGCAGGGCGCCCTGTTCTCGTCGTTGAGCGTCATCGACAATGTCGCCTCGCCCCTGGTCGAGCACACCGGCCTGTCCGCGGACGTGATCCGCGAACTCGCCGAGATGAAGATCGCCATGGTCGGGTTGAAGCCCGAGTCCCATCATCTGAAGCCCGCCGAGCTGTCCGGCGGCATGCGCAAGCGGGTCGGACTGGCCCGGGCGCTGGCGCTGGACCCCGAGCTGCTGTTTCTTGATGAGCCTACGGCGGGGCTGGACCCGATCGGCGCCGCGGCCTTCGACGCCCTCATCCGTCAGCTTTCGGATGACCTGGGTCTGACGGTGTTCATGATAACCCACGACCTCGACAGCCTGTATGCCATCACCGACAAGGTTGCGGTGGTGGCCGACAAACACATCGTCGCCAAGGCGACGGTTCAGGAGCTGGAGCGTTCAGACCACCCCTGGATCAGGGAATACTTCCTCGGCCCGCGTGGCCGGGCCGCAGACAAGGCCGCCTGAGGAGAGCGGACGAGATGGAACGAGACGCCCACTACGCCGCCGTCGGCATCGCCACCATCGCCCTGATGGCGGCGCTGGCTGTGTTCGTGATCTGGCTGGCCCGACTGCAGTTCAACAATGACTACGACGTCTATGACATCGTCTTCTACGGCCCCGTGCGCGGCCTTTCAGAGGGCGGCGAGGTGCATTTCAACGGCATCCGCGTCGGCGAGGTCACGGACCTGAACCTGGACCCGGAAAAGGGTGATCAGGTCATCGCCCGCATCCGCGTCGACGCAACCACGCCGGTCCGCGTCACCTCGCGCGCCCAGCTGGAGCCGCAGGGCATCACCGGCCTGAACTATATCCAGATCACCGCCGGCAATCCGCAGAGCGCCAATCTGAAGGAACAGTATCCCGCCAATGTGGTGCCGGTGATCCAGAGCCAGCCGTCGCCGATCGCCGAGCTGCTCAGCGGCTCGGGCACCGTGTTGGCGCAGACCGTCGATGCGCTGAACCGGATCAACCGGGTGCTGTCGGACGACAACGTCCGGTCCTTCTCCACCAGCCTGAAGAACATCGAGAGCCTGTCCACCGAGCTCGAAGCCCGCAAGGGCATGCTGGAACAGCTGGAACAGGCCCTGACCAAGGCCAATTCGGCGGTGGCCGAGTTCGAGGCTCTGGCCGTCAGCAGCCGCCGGATCATTGAAGGCGACGGGCGCGAGGCCGTGGCCAATATCAACGCCGCGGCCGAAGAGGCGAGGGCGGCGGTGGCTTCGATCAACCGCACCGCCACCAATGTCGAAGGGCCGCTGAACGAGTTCGCCACCACGGGTCTGCCGCAACTGCAGCAGTCGATCCAGGGGCTGGAGGACGCGACCCGGTCGCTGGAAGGCCTGATCGATGAAGTCCGGTCCAGCCCTCGCGATTTCATCAGCCGCCCGCCGACCAAGGAACTGGAGGTCCAACCTTGACCCGCTTCTCGCTGATCCGCCCGATCGCGGCGATCGTGGCCATGATGGCGCTTTCGGCCTGCGCCCTGCTGTCGACGCCCGATCCGGTGCAGACCTACCGGTTCGGGGGCGGCGTCGCCGCCACCTCGGCCGCCGCGACCGCCAGCCCGGTTCAGGTCACGCTGCGCCGGGTCGAATTCCCGGAAGCCGTCGAGGGAGACAAGTTGCTGGGAGTCACCGGGACCGAGGCCGCCTATATCGCCGGGGCCCGTTGGGTCTCGCCGGCGGCGGACCTCTATATGGAGAGCATCGAGAACGCCTTCGCCGCCCAGGCGACGCGGGTGCGTCTGATCGGTCCGCGCGAGCTGACGCGGGGCCAGCGGTCGCTCGATATCGACATCCGCTCGTTTGAGGCCCGCTATGACGCGCCGGGCATGACGCCGACCATTGTGGTCACGGCCCGCGCCCGTCTGCTGGCCTTGCCGGAACGGACGGTGGCGGCCGAGCGCGTGTTCACCGTGGAGCAGCCGGCGACGGCCAACCGGGTCTCCGCCATCGTCGAGGCCTTCGACACCGCGACGCGCGACCTGAATACACAGATCGTCGCCTGGACGGACGCCAGCGCCGGCTGAGTCAGAGCGGCCTGAATCAGAGCGGTCTGCGCAACTCCGCCATCCGGCTCTCGACGTCGGCGCGGCGGCTGCGCGACGCGGTCAGCTCGACGACCGCACGGTCGATCCGGCCCTTGAGGTCATCCCGGACGCGGGCCATGCGGTCGCGATCGGGACGGACCGATTTCGGGCGCTTGCCCGACAGACCCAGCGCCTCTTTCCAGTCATCGCGCCAGGCCGCCACGCCGTCGGCGCAGGCCTTGAGCGCCTCGGCGGCCCGGGCGTCAGCGTTCTGGGCGCTGCGGATCAGGGGCAGGGACTGCAGGGCGGCGGCCCGGCAGGCGTCCAGCGTGGCGCGGCGCGCGGCCAGGGGGTGCGGCGCCTCGCCCTCGGTCGGGGTATGGCCCGCCAGCCGGGGGGCGGCGGCGGCGAGGTGCGCGTCGAGGTCGGCGAGCGCGTCGCGGATCTCTATCCAGGCCTGGTCGAGCGCCCCGGAGCGCTGCCCGGCGCCTTCGATACGGCCGGTCAGGTCCTTCGCGGTCTCGGTCAGGCCGGCGGCGGCGCGGCTCCAGGTTTCGCGGAAGCGTTTGAGCCGTCCGCCCCGGCTGTCGAACAGGCCAGCGAGCCCACGGCGCGGCTCCAACGCGCCGGGGTCCAGACCGTCCAGCACCGAACGGGCATGCGCCAGCTGGGCCGAAGCCTCGGTCAGATCACCGGTTCGGGCGGCGGCCAGTGCGCGTTCGATACGCTCCACCGCCGCGGCACGGGCGGGTTCCGCGAAGGCTTCGACCTGGGCGTCGTCCCAGGCCGCGTCGATTTCGGCGACGCGCGCGGCGTCAGGCGCAGGCCAATTTCCCTGCCAGCGATAGGCGCCGTCAGCCATCACTCGTACTCCACCCCTCCGGTTCTGCGACCGGTGGGACAGTATGACTACGACTTGAGCCGGACGGCAACGGTACAGGTTGTCCCGGTTGTATGACGGGCGGGGCGGCGCCTCGCGATCGCCAAGCTGTACGCGAGCGCCTGAGGCCGGTCAGCCGACGCCGGGCGCGACTGTATAGGTCGCCTCGGTCTTGCTCGCGACCTCTTCGAGGGTGACGCCCTCGGCCAGTTCGATGAGCTCAAGGCCTGTTCCGTCCGGTTTGACGTCGAAGACGCAGAGGTCGGTGATGATGCGGCTGACCACGCCCGTACCGGTGAGCGGCAGGGTGCAGGATTTCAGCACCTTGGACTGGCCGTGCTTGTTGGCGTGGTCCATGACCACGACCACGCGCTTGACGCCCGCGACCAGGTCCATGGCGCCGCCCATGCCCTTCACCAGCTTGCCCGGGATCATCCAGTTGGCGATGTCGCCGTTCTCGGCCACTTCCATGGCGCCGAGGATGGACAGGTTGATGTGGCCGCCGCGGATCATGGCGAAGCTGTCGGCCGAGCTGAAATAGCTGCTCTCGGCGATCTCGGTGATCGTCTGCTTGCCGGCGTTGATCAGGTCGGCGTCGACCTCGTCCTCATAGGGGAAGGGGCCCATGCCCAGCATGCCGTTCTCGGACTGGAGGGTGACCTCCATCCCGTGCGGAATGTAGTTGGCCACAAGGGTCGGGATGCCGATGCCGAGGTTCACATAGAACCCGTCCTGCAGCTCGTGGGCGGCGCGGGCGGCGAGTTGTTCGCGGGTGCGGGCCATTATGCGGTCTCCCGGGCACGGACGGTGCGTTGCTCGATGCGCTTCTCGGGCTCGGTCAGGACGATGCGGTCGACATAGATGCCGGGCGTGTGAATCTGGTCGGGGTCCATCGAGCCGGTCGGGACGATATGCTCGACCTCGACGACGGTGACCTTGCCGGCCGTGGCCATCATCGGATTGAAGTTGCGGGCGGTCTTGCGGAACTGGAGATTGCCGCGGCCGTCGGCCTTCCAGGCCTTGACGATCGAAAGGTCGGCGACGAGGCCGGTCTCCATGACGTAGTCGCGGCCGTTGAAGTTGCGGACTTCCTTGCCCTCGGCGACCAGGGTGCCGACGCCGGTGGCGGTGAAGAAGGCCGGGATGCCCGCGCCGCCGGCGCGGATGCGCTCGGCCAGGGTGCCCTGGGGGTTGAACTCCAGCTGCAGCTCGCCGGCCAGATACTGGCGCTCGAACTCCTTGTTCTCGCCGACGTAGGACGAGATCATTTTGGCGATCTGGCGGGTCTCCAGCAGCTGGCCGAGGCCGAAGCCGTCCACGCCGGCGTTGTTGGAGATGACGGTCAGGCCCTTGGTTCCGCTGTCGCGCAGGGCGGCGATCAGATGCTCGGGGATGCCGCACAGGCCGAAGCCGCCGGACATGACGGTCATGCCGTCGAAGGTCAGGCCCTCCAGGGCGGACGCCGCGTCGGGGAAGATCTTCCGCATCGCTTCCTCATATTTTCACCACCTGATGAATATTGGCGGCGCTCGTCCGTCCGTACCGTGGGGACGCGGGACGGGCAAGCCGGGCGGAAAAAAACACCTTCCGAGGCGTTCACATAGCCCGGTCAGGCGGCGAGACCGTCAATCAGGGCGGCGGCCGGAATGTGCCAGGCGCGGTTGAGCTTGCGGATCTGGTCGAGGTTGATCTCGCGACGGCCGTTCAGCAGGTCGGAAGCGCGCGCCTTGGAACCCACGACCTCGATCAGGTCTGCGCGGGTGTAGTTGTTGGCCGCCATCACTGACTTGACCACCGAGACGGGGTCCGCACGACTTATTGGATAGAAGCGCGCTTCGTAGTCCTCAATCAGCAAGGTCAGAGCGTCAAAATTGGCGGCTTCGGGTGTATCGGCCGCGGGCTCGTCGTCGAAATAGGGACGGACAGCGACCAGAGCTGCCTCGTATTCGGCTTCGTCACGCAGGGTCCGCAGGGTGCTGAAATCCATCATCGCCTCCTAGAGTTTCGCCACGTCGATCCGGTCGTAGTCGGCGTGCGTGCCGACGAAGAGAATGAACACCCGCCTCGTCCTGAAGCCGATCAGACCGACGACGCGATATTTGTTGCCACCCACATCGAAGACGATCTTGCCGTCCGCGACATAGTCGGCGCTGTTGAATGTGGCCTTCACCTCGCTGAAGTTCTTCCAGTCGGCGTCGGACACGGTGGTGTGCCATTCCGTCAAGGCAACGCGGGCGGCGTCGGCGAGCTTGCCTTTCGGCAAACCCGACCAGAATTTCACCAGCGTCGATTTGGCGATGATGCGCACACAGCCAACATAGTGCGTTCCCAATCTGGAAACAAGACTAGCGTGCCGACCCTTCGGTCACCGGCTGTGCCGGCGGTGCGCCGCGATGGCGATAGCGGGCGCCCTTGAGCATCATCTTCGCCGCTTCCCAGTGGATGCCCCAGGTGACCTTCCACGTCAGCAGGGGGTGGGTCAGGAAGGCGCGGAGCAGCTGGCTGTCGGTCAGGGGCCTGCGCCGGCCTGTGAAGCTGGCCGTCAGGATCGGCGTATCGCCCCGTCGCACCGCCACGACGACGGACACGGCCTCTCCGGGCGGGCGGACGGTGAAGTCGTAGGTCAGGTCGCGGTCCATGAAGGGCGAGACGAAGAACTGCTTGTCCACCGTCTGCCGGATCAGAGCCGTCTCGTCGCCCGGCGCGGCCACGAGATAGCTGTGACGCTCGTGAAAGGTGTTGGTGACCTCATAGAGCAGGGCCGCCAGTGCTCCGTCGGGCGTGTGGCAGAAGAAGACGCTGATCGGGTTGAAGCCGTAGCCGAGGATGCGCGGCATGGTCAGCAGGCGGATCGGCCCGCCGGCGATGTCGATCCCGGCCTCGTTCAGATGCGCCTCGACCTGAGCGCGCAGGGGTCGGCCGGAGCGGTCGCCGTGATCGGAGGATCGCAGGCTGATCAGGCCGAAGCGTCCCCGGCCCAGCAGGCGCAGGCGATTCTGAACCTCGTCCAGCTCATCGAGGTCGGCCAGCACCATCCAGAGGCGGTAGCGCAGCCGATGGTCAAAGGTGCGCGACCGCTGATGGACGACCTCGCCGACATAGAGGGCTGATGAGCAGGCGATGGCGGGATGCGCGTTCACGCCGCCTCGGTCAGCCGGTCCGGGTTGGCGGCAGGCGCACGGACATGGATCCGGCCGCTCTCATTCTCGACCGACCAGGGCCGGCGCACGCCGCCGAGCTGTTCGGCGACGGCCAGTCCGGCCTGCAGTCCGTCCTCATGGAAGCCCGAACCGAACCATGCCCCGGCGAACCAGACATTGCGGCGGCCCTGCAGCGACCACAGTTCCGACTGCGCCGCGACGGCGGCGGCGTCGAACACGGGATGCTCATAGTCCCATTCGCCGATCACCAGCGCCGGATCCGGGGCCTTGGCCGGGTTCAGGCTGACGAACAGGGGCGGGCCGGGCAGGGACTGGAGCTCGTTCATCCAGTAGGTCACGCCGCCTTCGCCCGCGCGGTCGGAGTATCCCATATGGGTCCAGGCGGCCCAGGCCTTGCGCCGCTTCGGCATCAGGGTTGTGTCACGGTGCAGGATGACGTGGTTGGGCCGGTAGCCGATGGCGCCGAGCAGCCGACGGTCCTCGGCCGAGGGCGCTTCCAGCAGCTTCAGGGCCTGGTCGGAATGGGTCGCCAGCACCACGGCGTCGAAGCTCTCCAGCCGCCCGTCGTCGAACCGCAGCGCCGCGCCGTCCAGTCCACGCAACACGCCGACTATGCCCGCGTTGGTCACGATCCGGCCGCGGAAGGCCTCGGCCAGCCGCGTCACATAGGATCGGCTGCCTCCGTCGACCGTCCGCCAGGTCGGCCTCAGGTCCACCTTGAGCAGGTTGTGGTTCATGTAGAAACGGACGAAGGAGGCGGCCGGATACTCAGCCATCTGCCCCATGGTGCAGGACCAGATGGCGGCCGCCTGGGGCAGCAGATGAGCCTCGCGGAACAGGGCGCCGTAGCCGCTGCGCGTCAGATATGCGTCCAGCGTCTCCCCGGACCGCTCGAGCGCTGCGAGATCGCGGGGGGCCTGTTTCTGGAACCGGAGCAGGTCGCTGATCATGCGCCAGAACCGGGGACTGGCGTAGTTGCGCTTCTGGGCGAACAGGGCGCCGAGGCCCTGGCTGCAATATTCGAAGGCGCCGTCGTCGATGGAGACGGCGAAGGACATCATGGCCGGCTTGGTCGGCACATTCAGATGCGCGAACAGGGCGGTCAGGTTGGGGTAGTTGGCCTCGTTGTAGACGATGAAGCCGGTATCGACCGCCACGGGCTCATGCGGGGAGGGCGCGTCCACGGTGCTGGAATGACCGCCCAGCCGGTCGTCGGCCTCGAACAGGGTGACGTCATGCTCCTGCGACAGCAGCCAGGCGCAGGACAAACCCGATATCCCCGAACCGACCACGGCGATGCGCCGGCCGGCGGGTGAGGCGGGTGTCTCCGCGACGAGATGAGGGGGCATGCCGACTCCGACTTTGGTTGAGAAGAGATACGGCGCACAAGGCGAGGCGGATGCCGGTCATCCGAATGCTACGCTGCGGCGTAGCTACGGGATAGTCAGGCCTGTCAGGAGCGCCCATGTCACTCGCCAACGCCGCCATTCGCCGGCTGCAGGATGCGCCGTTCCCGGACTTCATCGCCCGGCCGGCGATCGACAGTCTGGTCAGCGAGGCGCGCAAACGGCTGGACCGCGAGGGCCCGCACGACGAGGCCGCCTTCGCCCGCGACATGGCGCAGCGGGCCATTGCCGAACACACGGCGGCGGCCAACGAACAGCACTATGAGCTGCCGCCGGAGTTCTTCGAAATCTGCCTGGGCAAGCGGCTGAAATACTCCTGCTGCCTCTATCCGGCCGACGACACGACGCTGGATCAGGCCGAGGAGGCCGCGCTGGCGGAGACCTGCGACCATGCGGTCCTGACGGACGGCCAGCGGGTGCTGGAACTGGGCTGTGGCTGGGGGTCGCTGAGCCTTTGGATGGCGGAGCGCTATCCGAACTCGTCCATAACCGCCGTCTCGAACAGCCACGGCCAGCGGGGGCACATCGAGGCCCAGGCCAGGGCGCGGGGCCTGACCAATCTGACGGTCATCACCTGCGACATGAACGACTTCAAACCGGATACGAGCGGCGGGTTCGACCGGATCGTCTCGGTCGAGATGTTCGAGCATATGGCCAACTGGCGCGCCCTGCTGACGCGGGCCCACGGCTGGCTGAAGCCGGACGGGCGGATGTTCATCCACATCTTCACCCACCGCGACGCGCCCTACCGGTTCGACCACACCGACAGCGGCGACTTCATCGCCCAGCATTTCTTCACCGGCGGGGTGATGCCCAGCCGCGGGCTGATGCGGCAGTTTCCGGACCTGTTCCGGGTCGAGCGCGAATGGACCTGGAACGGGATCAACTACCAGCGCACCGCTGATCACTGGCTGGCCAATATGGATGCCAACGGCGACCGGGTGATGGAGCTGATGCGGGAGACCTACGGCGCCGATGCGGCCCTGTGGCGGCGACGCTGGCGGCGCTTCTATCTGGCCACGGCCGGCCTGTTCGGCAACGATGGCGGCAACACCTGGGCAGTCACCCACTATCTGCTGAAGCCAGCTTGAGGACCTGAACACATGATCAAATACATCGTCGGCTATCTCGGCGCCGGCCTGACCTTCGCGGCCATCGACGCGGTCTGGCTGACCAATATGACCGACCGGCTCTACAGGCCGGTACTGGGGCCGATCCTTGCCGAAAAGCCCGACATGCAGGCGGCGGTCGCCTTCTATCTCATTTCCATCTTCGGGACCGTTTTCCTGGCCATCGCACCCGCGCTGCGCCAGGGGGCGTGGCAGAGGGCGGCGATCAACGGTGCGGTGCTCGGTTTCGTGGCCTATGCCACCTACGACCTGACCAACCAGGCGACGCTGAAGGTCTGGTCGCTTCACCTCACGCTGATCGACCTGGCCTGGGGCACGACCCTGACGACCGTATCGGCGCTGGGCGGCTATTTCAGCGCTCGGTGGGCCGAGCGCCGGTTCGGCTAAACCCCTCTCGATTAACCTTTTTCTTCCCGCGACACGGGCACGAGGTGGCCAGATCGCAGCGATAGGGTAAAAGGTTCGACTGGACGTGGTTCAGTCGGGGGACTCCTTGCGCGCTGGCATCAACGCTTTGACGGCGATCTTCGTGGTCGGCGTTCTGGCCGGACTGGCGTTGACGCCGGACGGCCGGGCGTGGCTGCGCAATCCGACCGTCATGTTGGGCGACAAGGCCGCGGCCTCGGCGCCGCCGCTGGCGCCCGCGCCTGTCGCCGCCGCCGCCGTGGCTGCTCCCGCCCCTGCCCCCGCCATTGTCCGTGTGACGCCGCTGAGCGCGCGGCTGGCGCAGGGGCCGCTGCGGATCGGCGTGTTCGGGGACTCCATGGCCGACGGCCTGTACGCGGGCCTCTATCGCGACCTGCAGGACCAGCCGAATGTCTCGGTGAGGAAGTTCTCGCAGGTTTCGACCGGGCTGAGCCGCTACGACTATGTGAATATCCAGGCCCGGACCCAGGCCCAGCTTGATGAGCATCCGGTCGATGTGGCGGTGATGCTGTTCGGCACCAACGACGCCCAGGGCATCGACACCGGCGGCACGGTGCACATGTTCGGCACGGACGGCTGGAAGGCCGCCTATGGCCGGCGGATCGACGAACTGGTCGCCCTGCTGCGCAGCCGCAATGTGGCGGTCTACTGGGTCGGCCTGCCGCGCATGAAGCGCGACACGTTCGATGCCCGGATGATGCTGATCAACGGCGTGGTGGAGGCCCGGATGCGGGCGCTGGGCGTGCCCTGGATCGAGACCGTCGGCCTCACCTCGAACGCCGAGGGCGGCTATGAGGCCTATCTGCCGACCGACGGCGGACGTCGCGTCCTGATGCGCGCCGGCGACGGCATCCACATGTCGATGGCGGGCTATCTGCGTATGAGCGCCCCGGTCGCCGCGCGTCTGAAGCGCGACGCCGGACTGGATCGCCCGCAGGCGGCCCCGGTCGCCGCCCCGCCCGTTTCACCCGCCGCCTGAGCATGAGGGCGTTCGCCGGGGCCCTTGTCGCGGCTGTCCTGGCGTCCGCGGCAGCCGCCCAGGTGCCCTATGGACCGTCCGATGCGCCGGTGCCCGGCGCCTCCGTCTGTCCGGACGGCCTGTGCCAGCCCGATGCGCTGAACGGCGTGTTCGAGGCGCTCGCGGCCACCGAGGCGGGTCGTCGCGGAACGCCGGTTCACATCCTGCAGATCGGCGACAGCCACACGGCGGGCGACCGCATCACCGGCCAGCTCAGGGCGGCGCTGCAGGCGCGGTTCGGCGACGGCGGGCGCGGGGTCCTGCCGCCGGGCGTGCCCTACGACGGCTACGCCCCCAGGCAGGTCGAAGTGACTGCAACCGGCTGGACAACGACGCTTGCCCCGCTCGCGGGTCGTGCCGGCTACGCGCGGACGGCGGTCGGTCTGACCGGAGTGCAATCGATCACTGTCACGCCCGGTGCCGAGTTGAGGTTGCGGATCGAGGGGTCGGAAAGCCTGTTCTATATGGTTTCGATCTGCGGCGAGGGCGCGGGCCGTCTCTGGATGCGCGCCGACGACGAGGTCTGGAACGAGCGGTTCTTCAACGAGCATGGCCGGCAGCGCTCCTGCACCGACATGATGGCCAGCGGACGACCCGACGAGGTGGTGCTGCGGCCGTTGGACGACGTCCTGACGCTGCACGACATTCGCCTCGCCAGTGTCGGGCCGGGCGTCACTGTTTCCAACCTCGGCGTGGTCGGCGCGACGCTGAGGGACCTGGCGGCGCGGGACGAGGCGGTGGTCGCCCTGCAACTGGCGAACTGGCGGCCGGCGCTGATCGTGCTGGCCTTTGGGACCAATGAGGGGTTTGACGACGGGCTCGACAGACAGGCCTATGAGGCCCTGCTGCGCGGGCAGATCGTGCGGCTGCGCAGGCTGGCCCCGGTGGCCTCGCTGATGATCCTCGGGGCGCCCGACGCGCTTCGCAATGGCGTTGTGAACGGCTGCAGCGCCGATGGCCGTCGCGCGCCGCCGCCGTCGCTCGCGGTGGTGCGGGACGTGCAACGCCGGGTCGCCGCCGACATGGGTGTGGCGTTCTGGGACTGGCACGGACGGATGGGCGGCGATTGTTCGGCGGATCGGCTGGCGACGAGGGGCGAGCCCTTCATGTTGCGTGACCGGGTGCATTTCAGCTCGGCCGGCGCCGACTGGATCGGCGGCGCGCTCCATGCGGACCTGATGGCCGCCTATGATGGCTGGGCGGCGCGGCGCGGGGGAGCCGAATAGATGCTGTTCCCCACACTCGCCTTCGGCGTCTTCTTCCTCTTCGTCTATTTTACCGCCTGGTCGCTGGATCGCGAGAACGGGCGGCGCAAGCTGTTCCTGCTGCTGGCCAGCTGGTTCTTCTACGCCCAGTGGGACTGGCGGTTCGTCGCCCTGCTGATCGCCTCGGCGGTGCTGAACTGGGCCATCGGCGCCCTGATCGCGCGGACGCGGGAGCGAGGGGACAGCCGCACGGCCTGGATGGTCGGCCTCGGGGTCGCCGCCAACCTGCTGATCCTCGGCTTCTTCAAATACTACGGCTTCTTCGTCGAACAGGCCGCCGACCTGCTGATGCGGTTCGGCTGGGAGCGGGACCTGCCTCTGCTGCAGATCGTGCTGCCGGTGGGGATCAGCTTCTTCACCTTCCAGGGCATCAGCTATGTCGTGGACGTCTATCGCGGGAAGACGCCGCCGGCGAAGAGCCTCGTCGACGTCATGCTGCTGATGAGTTTCTTCCCGCATCTGGTGGCGGGACCGATCGTGCGGGCCTCGGACCTGCTGCCGCAGTTCGACCGGGCGCCGCGCCTTACGCGGGCCATGGCCACCCATGGATTGCTGCTGATCGTCTGGGGCCTGTTCAAGAAGACGGTCATCGCGTCCGAACTGTCGGTGAACCTGGTCGATCCGGTGTTCTTCGATCCATCGGCCTATTCGGCCTTCGACATCGCGGCGGCGACCTACGGCTATGCGGTCCAGATCTACTGCGACTTCTCGGCCTATTCCGACATGGCCATCGGGCTGGCGGCGCTGCTGGGGTATTCCTTCCCGCGGAATTTCGACCAGCCGTACCGCGCCAGTTCGATGCAGAGCTTCTGGCGGCGCTGGCACATCAGCCTGTCCAGCTGGCTGCGCGACTATCTGTATGTGCCGCTGGGCGGCGGGCGGAAGGGGCTGATCTCGTCCTGCATCAACGTCTTCATCACCATGGTGCTCGGCGGGCTGTGGCACGGGGCGGCCTGGACCTTCCTGGCCTGGGGCGCCTTGCACGGCGGGGTGCAGGTGATCGAACGGCTGTTCCGGGCCGCGCTCGGCGAGCGCAAGGTCGTGCCGACGATCATCGGCGTCTTCGTGACATTCCACATCGTCTGCCTGGGCTGGATCCTGTTCCGGGCCGAGAGTTTCGATCTGGCCATGCAGATGCTGCAGGGACTGGGGCGGATGGGGCCGGTGGTCATGCTGACGCCGCTGCTGCTGACGCTGATCGTCGGAGGGCTGGCGATGCACTGGCTGCCGCCGCGCGCCATCGAAGGCGTGGCCGAGCGGCTGAAGGCGGCGCCTTCGGTGACGCTGGGCCTGCTGATCGGCGCGGCCATCCTGCTGGTCGAGGCGGTGCGTCCCGAGGGCGTGGCCCCCTTCATCTATTTCCAGTTCTGAGGCGTTGAAACGACAATGACCGACGAGCGCGACCCTCCCGAAATCCCGCTGGAGCCGTTTCCGGTTCACCGGCCGGAGTCGCCCTTTCCGCCGCTGTACGAGAGCCTGCCTCCGAACCCGGCCGATCCGCCGAGCGACTGGATCGAGACCGCCGACGCCCACGACCTGCCGACGCGCGAGAACCGGCTGGCGGCGCTGGGGCGGTTCGCCTTTCCGCCCGCCCCGCCGCTTGACGACGAAGGCCTCGCGGCCCGCGACCGGCGCTGGACCAGCCGCACGATCGTCGTGGCGACGGCCTTCCTTCTGGTGTTCAACGCCGTCTCGCCGCTGAACTGGTCGCGGCAGCAGGCGCCGTCATGGCTGCAGGGTACGGTCCAGCAGATGTCCGAAGTCTGGGTGGGCGAGCTGGCGGTGTTCGGCGTGGATATGCCCCGGCAGGGCGCCCGCGAGGCCTGGATGGCGGCGCGGGATGCGCGGTTCGTGAGTCAGGAGCCCGTGTCGACCGCGCCTTGACCGACTCCGCAACCGCCCCCTAGCGTGCGCCGCCCATCAGGGTGTGCGGTTTGGGGAATTGATCATGCGTCATCGTCTGCTCGGTCGGGCCATGCCCGCCTTTGTCCTGCTGGCTGTGCTGGCCGGACCCGCCCTGGCGCAGGAAGGCCGCACCTATCAGCAGCCGCCGGCCCCGATCGCGGACATTCTCGACACCAAACCGACCCCGACGCCCAGCCTGTCGCCCGACCGGACGACCCTGGCCCTGTTCGACCGCGCCAATCTGCCGCCCATCGCCGAACTGGCCGAGCCGATGCTGCGGCTGGCCGGCTACCGCATCAATCCGCGCAACAACGGCCAGGCCAACAGCCGGGTGGCGTGGCTGACAGGTCTCAGCTTCCAGGCGGTGGAGGGCGGCCCCGCACGGACGGTCAGCCTGCCGGCCAATGCGCGCTTCGTTTCGCCCGGCTGGTCGCCCGATGGCCGCTCGGTGGCCCTGCTGATGGATGCGCCCACGGGGCTGGAGCTCTGGACCGTGGATGTGGCCAGCGGCCGCGCGCGCAAGCTGACCGACGCCCGCGTCAACGCCGCGGCCGGCGGGGCTTTCGACTGGCTGCCGGACAGCTCGGGCCTGCTGGTTCGGATGACGCCGGAGGGCCGCGGCCCGGCGCCCGACGTCAGCCGTCCGCCCGAAGGCCCGATCGTCGAGGAAAGCCTGGGCCGGACCGCGCCGGCGCGGACCTATCAGGACCTGTTGTCCAACGCCGGCGACGAGGCCCTGTTCGACCACTATTTCACGTCCCAGCTGACGCTGGTCCCCCTTTCGGGCCCGGCCCATACGCTGGGCGCGCCGGCGGTTTACCTCGGCGCCAGCGTGTCGCCCGACGGGCGCCATATCCTGCAGACGACGGTGAAGCGGCCCTACAGCTATGTGGTCCCGGCGGCCCTGTTTCCGGCCGAGGTGACGGTCACGGACCTGCAGGGCGGGGTCGTCCACCGCGTCGCCGACCTTCCGCTGCGCGACAACGTCCCGACCCCGTTCGACGCCGTGCCCCCGGGCCCGCGTTCGGTCCAGTGGCGCTCCGACGCCCCCTCGACCCTGGTCTGGGCCGAGGCCCAGGACGGCGGCGATCCGCGCACGCCGGCGGAGGTGCGCGATCGGGTCTTCATGCTGGCCGCGCCGTTCCGCGGCGCGCCGACCCCGCTGATCGATCTGAACGAACGCTATGCCGGCGTGACCTGGGGCGACGCGGACACCGCCCTGGTGGGCAGCCGCTGGTTCAATACCCGGCACGAGACCCGCTATGTGGTCGATCCGTCCAACCCCGGCTCCGGCCGGGTTCTGCTGGAGCGGAACTATCAGGACCGGTACAACAACCCCGGCTTTCCGGTCACCGAGCCCAACCTCGACGGCTTCCCGGTGATGCGGTTCACGGCCGACGGCTCGGGCGTCCTGATGACGGGGCCCGGCGCGACGCGCGCGGGCGAATATCCCTTCCTCGCCGCGATGAACCTGTCGAACGGTCAGTCGGAGCGTCTCTGGACCTCGGAAGACGGGGTCTATGAGAGCGTGGTCGGCATCCTCGACGAGGACGGCCGCCAGCTGGTGACGCGGCGCGAGACCCGCAACGATCCGCCCAACCTGTTCGTCCGCGATCTGGACGCACAGGCGACGGCGCTGACCAGCTTCCCCGACCCGGCTCCGCAACTGGCCGGGGTGACCAGACAGCTGATCAGCTATACCCGCGCCGACGGGGTCCAGCTGTCCGGTACGCTCTATCTGCCCGCCGGCTACGACAAGGACCGTGACGGTCCGCTGCCGCTGGTGATGTGGGCCTATCCGGCCGAGTTCACCGACGCCGCCGTGGCGGGGCAGGTGGTCGATACCGCCAACCGCTTCACCCGGCCGGGCGGGATCAGCCATCTGTTCCTGCTGACCCAGGGCTATGCGGTGCTGGACGATCCCTCCATGCCCATCGTCGGCGTCAACGGGGCCGAGCCCAACGACACCTACATCCAGCAACTGACCGCCAGCGCGGAGGCGGCGGTCAACGCCGTGGTCGAGATGGGGGTCGCGGACCGCGACCGGATCGCCGTCGGCGGGCACAGCTACGGCGCCTTCATGACGGCGAACCTGCTGGCCCACACCGACCTGTTCCGCACCGGCATCGCCCGGTCGGGCGCCTATAACCGGACCCTGACGCCGTTCGGCTTCCAGGCCGAGCAACGCAGCTATTGGGAGGCGACGGAGACCTATACGGAGATGTCGCCCTTCACCTACGCCAACCGGGTCAATGAGCCGATCCTGCTGATTCACGGCGAGGCGGACGACAACTCGGGCACCTTCCCGGTCCAGTCGGAGCGGTTCTATGCCGCGCTGAAGGGCAACGGAGCGAACGTCCGCTACGTCGTCCTGCCGCTCGAGGCGCACGGCTATCGGGCCCGGGAATCGGTCGGCCACACCCATTGGGAAATGACCCGCTGGCTGGACCAGTATCTGAAGAACGCGGGACCGAGGGCGGCGGCGACCGGCGCGCCCTGAGTTCGATCCGTCAGGAATCGACAGGCCCCGCCCGGCCCCGCGCGTGCTGACCTGCGCGCGGGACTGGAGGGACATTCCATGAAAACGCTTCTTCGCGCCGCCGCTGCGGCGACCATCATCGGCCTGGCCGGCGGCCTCGGCGGCTGCGCGTCGCTGATCACCGGCGGTGAGCTGATCCGGCCGGGCGAACCCACGGGCGCGCTTGTTGTTCGCAATGTCTCGCAGACCAATTCGATTGACGTCGTGCTGGTCTCGGACTGCAGCGCCCACACCTACGGCCTGAACCGCCTGCCCTCGGGCTACAGCATCCCGCCGGGCGGCAGCTATACCTTCACCGTCTCCGCCGGCTGCTGGGATGTCGGCGCGGGCGAGGTCCTGAGCGCGAACAGCTGGACCGAGGGCTATGCGAGGGTGACGGTGGCCGCCGGACGAGCAACCACGGTCCAGTCGCGATAATCCGTGGTCGTTGAACCTTTGCGGCGGCGCAACATTCCTGTTGCGCCAGCGCCGCTTGTCGGGCCACGCTGCAAGATCGTTGCAGCGGGAGCAGCATGGCCTTCGACGAAATGTCAGGTGACGGCGGTGGAGTCCGCGACAGCTATCGCGGACTCGCGCGCTGGCTGGCGGACGCCCCCGAAGGGCTGCTGCAGGCGCGGTCGCGTCAGGCGGAGCTGTTCTTCCGCCGCATGGGGATCACCTTCGCCGTCTATGGCGACGCGGAATCCAGCGAACGCCTGATCCCGTTCGACGTCGTGCCGCGCATCATCGGCGCGGCCGAATGGGCGGGGCTGGAGGCCGGGCTCACCCAGCGGGTTCGCGCGATCAACCTCTTCCTCGCCGACGTCTATGGCCCGCAGGAATGTCTGAAGGCCGGGATCGTCCCGGCCGAACTGATCCTGACCAATCCCCACTATGTGCCCGAGATGCAGGGCCGCCGCCCGCCGCGCGGCGTCTGGGTTCATATCGCCGGCGTCGATCTGGTGCGCACGGGCGAGGACGGCTTCTACGTGCTGGAAGACAACTGCCGCACGCCCTCGGGGGTCTCCTACATGCTGGAGAACCGCGAGATGATGATGCGGTTGTTCCCCGACCTGTTCGCCGACTATCCGGTCCGGCCGGTCGAGACCTATGCCGATATGCTGCTGCATTCGCTGCGGGCCTCGGCGCCCGAAGCGGCGGGAGCCGATCCGACCATCGTGGTGCTGACGCCGGGGCCGTTCAACTCGGCCTATTACGAACACTCCTTCCTCGCCGACAAGCTGGGCGTGGATCTGGTCGAGGGGCGTGACCTGTTCGTCGATGACGGCAAGGTCTTCATGCGCACGACCCAGGGCCGCCAGCAGGTCGATGTGGTCTATCGCCGGATCGACGACGACTTCCTCGATCCCCTGACCTTCCGGCCGGACTCAACGCTCGGCGTGCCGGGGCTGATGACGGCCTATCAGGCCGGAACCGTAACCCTGGCCAATGCGGTCGGGACCGGCGTCGCCGACGACAAGGCTGTCTACACCTACATGCCGGAGATCATCCGCTTCTTCACCGGCGAGGAGCCGATCCTGAAGAATGTCCCGACCTGGCGCTGCCGTGAGCCGGAGGCGCTGAAGGAGGTGCTGTCGAAACTCGACCAACTGGTGGTCAAGGAGGTCGGCGGCTCGGGCGGCTACGGCATGCTGGTGGGGCCG
>NZ_DDRM01000045.1:11147-60033 GCF_002343105.1 Brevundimonas sp. UBA2416 | reverse complement strand
GCTACGGCATGCTGGTGGGGCCGGCGTCGACCAAGGCCGAGATCGAGGCCTTCCGGAAGAAGCTGATCAACGACCCTGATGACTTTATCGCCCAGCCGACGCTGGACCTGTCGACCGCGCCGACGCTGGACAAGGGCGAACTGCACGGCCGCCACGTCGACCTCCGGCCGTTCGTGCTGTCGAGCCCGGACGGGGTGAAGGTCGCCCCCGGTGGGCTGACGCGGGTGGCGCTGAAGCCCGGCTCGCTGGTGGTCAACTCCAGCCAGGGCGGCGGAACCAAGGACACCTGGGTGCTGGATGTCTGATGCTTAGTCGTACCGCAGACAGCCTGTACTGGACCGGCCGCTATATCGAGCGGGCGGACTTCCTCGCCCGCATCCTCGAGGCCACGCTGCGCCTCGCCGCCATTCCGACGCGCGGCGACGGCGACGCGGAGACGGTCTGGGCCAGCGCCCTGGCCTCGGCGGGGGCTCCGAAGGCGCTGGGCCGGTCGCCGACCGAGAAGTCGGTGCGCGAATATCTCGCCTTCGCGCCGAACAACGCCTCGTCCATCACCGCCTGCATCACCCGCGCCCGCACCAATGCGCGCTCCGTCCGCACGGCCCTGACCATCGAGCTGTGGGAGGCCATCAACGGCGCCTGGAACGGGCTGGAGGAGCAGGGCCAGCCGACGCGGCGCGACGAGTTCGCGCGCTTCCTCGAATGGGTGAAGACGGTCACCCTGTCGGTCGAGGGCGCGACCTCGCGGACCATGCTGCGCAACGACGGCTATTATTTCCTGCGGCTTGGCGCGGCCATCGAGCGGGCTGACAACACGGCGCGGCTGCTGGACGTGAAATACCACCTGCTGCTGCCCGAGGGCGAACGCGTCGGCGGTCAGCTGGACTATTTCCAGTGGACCACCCTGCTGCGCGAGGTCTCGGCTTTGACGGCCTATCGCTGGGTCTACCGTGACTCGGTCAAGCCCTGGCTGGTGGCCGACCTGCTGGTGCTGAACCGCCAGATGCCGCGGTCCCTGGCCAGCTGCCAGGCCTCGATCGTGCGGTATCTGGAGCGACTGGCCGGCGACTACGGCCGACGCGGCCCGGCCCAGCGGCTGGCGGCGGACCGGATGCGCGCCTTCGACAATTCGCGCATGGAGGACATCTTCCAGTCCGGCCTGCACGAATACATCCAGGCCTTCCTCGGCGAGAACGGCCGCCTGGGGCAGGCCATCCATGACCAGTATCTGAGCTGACCTGTGCGCATCAGCATCGACCACGCCACCACCTATGCCTACGACCGGGCGGCGCGTTTCATCATCCAGACCCTGAGGCTGACGCCCCGCTCGTCCGAGGCGCAGCAGGTCCGCAACTGGCGGGTCGAAACCGATGTCGACGCGCGCCTGCGCAAGTCCGAGGACGCCTTCGGCAACATCGTCCACACCCTCTACACTGAACAGCCGACCCAGAGCCTGACGGTCCGGGTCTCGGGCGAGGTGATCACCGCAGACACCGCGGGTGTGGTTCCGGCGGGGCAGGAGACGCTGTCGCCTCTGGTCTTCCTGCGCGATACCGCCCTGACGCGGCGGGACAAGTTGATCTCGGTCTTCGCCTCGGAGTTTTCAGCCCATCCGCCGCTGGAGCGGCTGCACCGGTTGATGGCGGGGATCCACGGCTCGGTGGCCTTTGAGGTCGGGGTGACGACGCCGACCCACACGGCGGCAGAGGTGTTGGCCCTCGGTCGAGGCGTCTGTCAGGACCACGCTCATGTCTTCATCGCCTGCGCCCGTCAGATGGGCACGCCGGCCCGCTATGTCTCGGGCCATCTGCTGCGCCGGGACGGCAAGGACGATCAGGAGGCGGCGCATGCCTGGGCGGAGGCCTGGATACCGGACCTCGGCTGGGTCGGCTTCGATCCGGCCAACGGCATCTGTTCGACCGACCGCTATGTGCGGGTCGCGGCCGGGCTGGACTATCGCGGCGCGGCCCCGGTGCGCGGGGCCAGCTACGGCGGCGGGGGCGAGCGGCTGGCGGTGCGGCTGAACGTGCGTGATGCCGACATGCAACAGGGACAGCAACAGGCGTAGGCTGTGGGTTACCGGACGGGGGAATCTGTTACCGTGAAGACCATGACGGACGGGCAGCGGGGATTGCGCGCCGCATGACCTATTGCGTGGGCATGCTGGTTGAGGACGGGTTGGCGATGATCGCCGACACGCGCACCAATGCGGGCGTCGACAGCATCTCGACCTATCGCAAGCTGCATGTCGTCGATCGGCCCGGCGAGCGGGTGCTGGGCATCTGCACGGCCGGCAACCTCTCCGTCACCCAGACGGCCCTGGCCATGGCGCGCGAGGGCGTTCACCTGAATGTCGGCGAGCCGGCCGAGACGCTGGAGACAGCGCCGACCCTGTTCCGCTGCGCCCAGATCCTGGGCCACGCCCTGCGCAGCGTCCGGCTGTCGATCGCGCCGGCGCTGGAGGCCGACAGCCTCAACACCTCGGCCTCGATGCTGCTGGGCGGTCAGATCAACGGCGGCCAGATGGGGCTGTTCCTGATCTACAGCCAGGGCAATTTCATCGAATGCGGGCAGGACACCCCCTACCTCCAGATCGGCGAGCTGAAATACGGCAAGCCGATCCTCGAGAGCGGGCTGGCGTTCGACACCCCGCTCGCCGAGGCCGTGAAGCTGGGGCTGATCTCGTTCTCGACCACCATGCGGTCGAATGTCGGCGTGGGCGCGCCGTTCGATGTCCTGACCCTGCGCCGGGACTATTTCAGCGGCGACCAGCGGCGGATCGAACAGGACGATTCCTATTTCGCCGACCTGCACCTGCGCTGGACCCAGGCCCAGGCCGCCGCACGCCGGTCCATGCCCGAGCCGCCCTGGATGAAGCGGCCGAGGCCGTCGGCGGTCGAGGCCTGAGCGACAAAGGCGGGCCCGAACCCGGTCCCGCCTTTCCCTTCGTCCGTGGCCTCAGTGACCGTGACCGTGATCGCCGTCGGACTCCGTGTCCGCCGCCGTGTCCGAGGGCAGGGCCTCGCCGCCGGCGCTGGCGAACCAGAACGGCGCACGCGGCCGCTGGCGCGGCGCGACCTCATTCATGCCGGAGTCGTACACCCGGCCGTTTAGGACCGTGTAGGCCACCGAGGTGGTGTTGCGGATGTTCTCGAGCGGGTTCTGATCCATCACCACCATGTCGGCCAGCTTGCCGACTTCCAGCGAGCCGATGTCGCGATCCAGCCCCAGCGCCCGGGCGCCGTTCAGGGTGCCGGCGCGGATCACGTCGATCGGCGCCATTCCACCCTGGGCCAGGCTCCACAGCTCCCAGTGCGCCGCCAGACCCTCGCGTTGGCCGTGGGCGCCGATCAGGACGCTGACGCCCTGTTCGGCCAGGCGATTGGCCTCCCGGGCGACAGAGATGTGGTTCCACTCGTTGTCAGGCAGGGTTTCCGGACGGCGGGCACGGGCGTCGAGGATGCGGCGCGGGACGTACCGGGTCAGGATCGGGTGGTTCCAGACCTCGCTCTCCTGGTACCAGTAGTTTTCGCCATAGCTGCCGCCATAGGCCACAACCAGGGTCGGGTTGTAGGCCACGCCGGTCTGGCGCCAGAGCTGGTGGACGTCGTCATAGAGGTTGGCCAGCGGGATCGAATGTTCGATCGTGGTGTGGCCGTCGACGATCATCGACATATTGTGCTGGAACAGCGAGCCGCCCTCGGGGACGACCATCATGTTCAGCTGGCGCGCCGCCTCGATGATCTGCTGGCGCTGATCACGGCGGGGCTGGTTGTAGCTCTTGACGCTCCAGGCGCCCGCCGCCTGCATCCGCCGCAGGGTCGACATCGCGTCGTCCAGGTCGTCGACCTGGGCCGTGAAGGCGGTGTTGGCGCCGTACAGGATGGTGCCGGTCGAGAAGATGCGTGGCCCGACCACCCGGCCGGTCCGGGCCAGCTCACCGTGGGCGAACGTCTCACTGGTGTCGGCCGAAGGGTTGTGGATCGTGGTCACGCCGAAGGCCAGCGAGGCGTAGTTGACCCAGCTCTGTTCGGGGATGATCTCGTTCGAGGCCATGGAGCCGTGCCAGTGGGCATCGACCAGGCCCGGCATGATGGTCTTGCCGGCCATGTCCATGACCGGGACGCCGGCCGGGACAGGGGTGGTCGATGCGGGGCCGATGGCCTCGATGCGGTTGCCGTTGACGATGACGACCCCGTTCTCGATCACCTCGGCGCCGTTCATGGTGATCAGCCGGGCGCCGGTCAGGGCCATGCGGCCCTCGGGCACATCGGCCTGGACGCTGAAGCCGAGGTTGATGCCAGCTTCATCCGGCTTGGGCAGTTCCTCGGGCGCGCCCTCGACGAAGGTGAAGGCCTGATTGAGGTCGCGGGTGAACAGCTCCGGCCCTGTTGACCACTGCAGGCGGCGGGAATCACCCGACCAGCTCAGCCATTCGCCGGCGTCGCGGGTGACCCGGGCCTGGGGCAGGGATTTGCCGTCGGCGCTGATGGTGATGGGCCGGCCTGCCTGCACGAAGGGGGCGACATAGGCGTTGAACCGTTCGGTCCAGCCGATCCAGTTTCCGTCGGGCGAGACGGCGAACTCGCTGGCCCATTCCGAGGTCAGGTGGGTGCGCTCGTCATCGCCGTCCAGATCGACCGAGATCAGGGTGCGCTTGTCGCCGTCACGGCTCGACAGGAACAGGCGGTCTTCGTCGGCGCCGAACTGCGGGCTGGAGCCTTCGTCGGTGACCAGAACGGCCTCTCCGCCGCCGGTCGGGATGCGATAGACGCCCGGGTCGCGGGTCCACAGGGCCGGCATCAGCGAGCCGCCGCCGGTGGCGCGATAGACCACGGTGCGGCCGTCCGGCGAGAAGACCGGCTCGACATAGTGGCCGGGGCGCGAGGTGACCACGCGGCCCACGCCGCCCGAGGCCGGGACCACCCGGACCGAGCCGAACTCCTGGTCGTCCCAGGTGGTGTAGACGATCGACCGGCCGTCGCGGGACCAGTTCGGATAGAGCTCGAAATGGTCGCCCTGGCGCGTCAGCCGCCGCGCCGTGCCGGTCGGCAGGTCGCGGATCCACAGATTGCCTAGCGCCTCAAACACGACCTTCGTGCCGTCCGGCGAAGGCCGGGCCCAGCGGATCATGCGGACGTCGAACGCGTCAGGCGCGACCTCGACCGGGAAGCGGACGGTGTCCTGCACCCGGCGGGTGTCTGCGACGTGGAAGGGGATGTCCGCCACGGCCTGCGACGCCACATCGACGCGCTGGATACGGCCGTCGGCCCAGAAGACGATCGAGCGGTTGTCCGGGGTCCAGCTGATCGCCGGATAGACGCCGTGGACCGCCCAGGTTTCCTGCAGGTCCCGGTCGAGGCCGGAGAAGATCGGCGTCTCACGCCCGGACTCGATGTCCATGACATAGAGGACCGACTGGTAGCGCACGCGCCGGATGAAGGCGATCGACTTGCCGTCGGGTGACGGCGTAGGCCGGATCGAGCCGCCGGGGCCGGTGATATAGGGCTCGATATCGCCCGTTTCGCGATCCAGACGCCGGATGATGTAGATCTGGGTGTTGACGTCCTTGGAATATTCAAACGTCGCGCCCGGCGTCGCGTCGTCGCTGAAATACAGATACCGCCCGTCCGGCGAGAAGGCGGGCTCGCCCGTATCCTTCTGCTGCGTCCGGCGCTCGGTCATCTGCACGCCGTTTCCGCCCGAGCGGTGCCACATCCACATCTCGCCCGCGCCCAGCGAGCGGGCCGAAGTGAAATGCTTGCGCCCGACGATGAACTGGCCGTCCGGCGACCACTCCGGCTGGTTCACCAGCCGGAAGCTTTCCTTCGACACCTGGGTCGGATTGGAGCCGTCAGCCTCCATGATCCAGATGTTGTCGCCGCCCGCCCGGTCCGAGGTGAAGGCGATATGGCGGCCGTCGGGCGACCATTTCGGCTGCATGTCCCAGGCCACGCCCGAGGCGATGGCGCGCGCCTCGCCGCCGGAGACCGGCATCACATAGATGTCGCCCAGCAGATCGAAGACGATGGTCTGGCCGTCGGGGCTGACGTCCAGCGACATCCAGGTGCCGCGGGTCACGTCGATGGGGATGTCGCGCGAGGGTCCGGGCGGGTTCTGCACATCCCATTTCGGGGTTTCGGTCGCGGCGACCGCGGCTGGCTCGGCGACCGGCCCCGCCGCGGCCTGGGGCTCGACCGGCCCGGGGACGGGCGGGGCGGCGATCGGCGAGACCGGCTCGGGCGTCTGGGCGGCCGCGGGACAGGCGAGCGCCAGCAGGGCGACCGTGGTCAGAAAAGCGCGCTTCATGGTGTGTCATCCCTGGGACATCGCCGGACGTCTCGCGCCGCCGGGCGGCCGCGTCCTTGATGGGTGCAGATGAACATTGTCGCGCGGCGGAAGTCCAGTCGGGCGGCCAGCTTGACCGTCGCCTGACCCCGACCTACCGTCCGGTCAGGGTTGGGGAACGCTGTTCGATGGCTGCAAGGTCCAGTAACGGTCGGCCGACAGTCCGCGCGGCGTCCCTGGCGCTGACGCTCGCCGTCGCCCTCGGCGCTCCTGTCACTACGGCCGTCGCCCAGGATTTCGAAGCCATCCTCGCCGCGCCCGACGACGAGACCCTGAACCTTGCCTATGCGCGGGAACAGGCAGGCCTCGGCAATCTGGCGCTCGCGGCCTCGACGCTGGAGCGCATCCTCATCCTCGAGCCGAACCGGCACTCGGTGCGGCTGTTCCACGCCGTGGTGCTCTACCGGCTGGGCGACCTGCAGGGTGCCCGGGATCAGTTGCGCCGGCTGGAGGCGGTTCAGCTGACGGCGCTCCAGCGCGCTGAGGCCGACAGCTACGCGCGGCGAATCGATCAGGGTCTGGCCACCCGGTCCTTCTCCGGCAGCCTCAGCGCCGGCGTCAGCTATGAGGACGATGCCGCAGGGGCCTGGTTCACCGCCTTTGATCTGATCGGCGCCCCGCCTGCGGAAGAAGGCGTGTCCAGCGAGGTCTCGCTCATTCTTGAGGGCCGCGCCGACATCGGGCCGAGCTAGGTCTGGGAGGTCTATGGGACCGGCCTGCTCTATGATCACTCTGCCCTGTCCGGGGCGGCGATCGACTTCCAGCGCGGGGGTCTCGAGCTCGGACTGGCCCGCTCCACCCGGTTGAGCAAGTCCCGGATGGGCGCTGTGCTGCGCCATGTCCGCTTGATGGGCGAGCCCCAGCTGACCGAGGCGGGCGTGCGTGGCGATACGCGCTGGCGGATGACCAATGCCACGACCCTGAAGCTGCGCGCCGAAGCGGTCAGCCAGGACTATGACGAACCCGGTATCGAGGCCCTGGCCGGTATTCTCGGCGGCGACCGCGACGGCAGCCGCTATTCCGCGGGCATCGGCGTCAGCCACCGGTTCACATCGAGAACCACGTTCGACGCCAACCTCGACTATGAGGTCAAGTCCGCCGGCTATGGACCGTTTGGCTATTCGGGCCCGCGGCTGGGCCTCAGCCTCGATCAACGGTTCGACAAGGGCGTGTACCTGTTCGCCAGCGGCTCCGCGCGCTGGATCGAATACGACGAGCCGGATGCGGTCTTCCTCGGCGGGGCGACCCGCGACGATGTCCGGACGCATGCCCGTCTCGCCCTTGGCGCGCCGCTCAGCGCCTTTACGACGCGAGGCGCGACGGGGGATGTGCGCGAGAATGTGACCCTCGAAGGGGCCCTGAACTACAGCCGCCGCGAGTCTTCGCCGCCGCTGGCTGATTTTGACGGCTGGGGCGCAGAGCTGCGTCTGATCTGGCGGTTCGGGGCGCGCGATTGATGGCAGGAGCCCGGTCATGAGGACATTCGAGACCCTGACGTCGGCGCTCGTCCTGTGCGGCTGGCTGGCGGTGGCCGCTCCGGTTCAGGCCCAGGACTCCGTCGGGGTCAATGCGGCGATCCGCAACTCGGTCCAGACCCGCAGCTCGACCACCGGTCCCCTGCGCCCGGCCCAGCTTCGCGGCGCTGTCCGCCTCGGCGACCAGTTCGTGACCGGCCCCCGGAGCCAGGTCCAGGTGCTGTTGCGGGACCGTTCGACCTTCACTGTCGGGGCCAATGCCCGGATGACGGTCGACCGGTTTGTGGTCAGCGAGGGCGGCGGCTCGGCCGTGTCGGTGGCTCGGGGCGCCTTCCGCTTCGTCTCGGGTCGCACCGCCCGCTCGACGTCGCGCGAGGCGATCAGCACGCCCGTTGGTTCGATCGGCGTGCGCGGCACCATCGTCGAAGGGGTGGTCGGCCCGGATATCCTCGCCGCCCTCCGCGCCCAGCCTGACGTCCCGCCGTTCACGGGGGATGAGGAGACCATGCTGCTTGTGGTCCTGCGGGGGCCGGCGGGCGACGCCAGAACCTTCGACACCCCCGGCGCGGTCGACATCGAACGGAACGGGGTGACGGTGTCGCTGGAGCGACCGGGTCAGGCTTTGCTGGTCAGCAGCGACGGCGTGTTCGGTCCCTTCTTCCTGCCGGACGATGTTTCAGCGGCCCTGGGCGACCTGCTCACCCCGACGCCCGATCCGGGCGCGGACCCCGGCGGCGGCGAGATCGAGATCGCGGCGGCGGTTGAGGCCGACGACACCTCCGTCTTCGCGGACACCCTGCCGCCGCTGGATCCGGCTGAGGATTATGAGCCGCTGCCCGTGGAAGACGATCAGGGGACCTTCCCCTTCTTCCCGCCGACCCAGCCCAGCCCCTGATCCCGTTCAGGAGAAGCCGTCGTCCCGGACGGTGAGCGGCGGCGCTTCCCAAGGCATGGCATCGGCCTGACGGAACCCCGGCGTCGCAATCTGGTCCCGGAACGGGAAGAAGTCCGGCGTCTCCCGCAGATCTCCCGGATCATCCAGAACGGGCGGCAGCGTCGCCGGTTTGTCGAACAGGCCCGGCAGAACCTGCGGCGTTCCGGCCTCTCCGCCGTCGACGTCGTCGGGCGCGATGCAGATTTCCGGTCCGCTGTCCTTGGACGAAGGCTCGGCGCTGCCAGCTGTATCCAGCACGGTCACGGTAATCGCCTGCAGATCCCGGACCTGGCCGTCCGACGCCGATACGATCACGTCATAGATGTTGTCGCGGCGCAGGTCCGTCGGGGCCTCGAAATCCGGGGGGGTGATGAAGCTCAGGACGCCCGTCGCCGGATCGATCGTGAACAGGGCGGCGTCGGCGCCGCCGGCGATGCTGTAGATCACGGTACTCAGGTTGGCGTCCGTCGCCACGACCGTCGTGACGACGGTCTGGCCTTCGTCGACGTCGATGCCGACCTCCGCGCTGCCCGCTTCGGATATGATGCGGGGCGGCTCATTGTTGGCGAAGAGCAGATTGACGGTCTGGTCGTCGAACTGGAGGAATTCGCAGTCGAACACCAGGTCGTCGCCGTCCGGACCGATGACCCGAACCAGACCCACGGTGATGAACTGGATGGTGTAGGAACTGAACGGCCCCTTGAAGATCGCCGTATCGATTCCCGCTCCGCCGTCGATCCGGTCGTTGCCGCTGTCACCGCTCAGTTGGTCGTCGCCGTCCTCGCCGCGGATATCATCGACGCCGGCGCCGCCCGCCAGGATATCTTCACCGGTTCCGGCGAACAGGAAGTCGTCGCCATCCCCGCCGCTCAGTCGGTCGAGGCCGTCGCCGCCGTGCAATGTATCGTTTCCGAAGTCGCCCAGAAGCCGGTCGTCCTCGCTGCCTCCGTCGAGGGTGTCATTGCCGTCGCCGCCCTCGAGAACGTCGTCGGATGTCTCGCCGAACAGGATGTCATCATCTTCGGCGCCGAGCAGGAGATCGCGTCCGTCTCCGCCCCTGAGGGTGTCAGAACCCTGCCCACCGTCCAGGATGTCGTCGGCGTCTCCGCCGTCCAGATCGTCATTGCCGGAGCCGCCGAAGATCCGGTCGTCGCCGACGCCGCCGGACAGCGTGTCCATACCGTCGAAGCCGTTGATCACGTCGTTGCCGCGCAGGCCCGAGAGGGTGTCGTCGCCAGTCGTGCCGTTCAGTATGTCGGCCGTAAACTGGATGGCGAAGGACACCGGCGCGGACATCTCGCTGGCGGAGTTGGTGATCCGGAGGGTCAGGGCGTGGGCCGCGACCGGGATATCCGAGGTCGAGCGGTACAGCAGCGCCTCGACCAGCGCCTCGATGGAGGCTCGCGTCGTATTGGCGTTGAAATTGACGATGTAGGAACCGGTCGGCGCGGTCGCGACCGTGCCGACAGGGACGCCTCCGAAACTGACGATGCCGGTTTCGATGCTGATCTGTCCGGGCCCGGTCCCGACATTCATTATGGAGATGACATCCGTGAGGTTGAGACCAGTCACGGTCAGATTGCCGCCGTCATAGCCCACGCCTGAATCGGTGAAGGTGACGTCCGCGTCGATCTGGACGAAGGGGTCGGCCTCGTTGCGGGCCACGAAGGTGACGACCTCTGTCAGGCTGAGCATGTTCTCGGCGACATCGGTGACCGTGACCCGCAGGTTCTGGGTGTCGATGTTCACGCCGTCGGAGGCCTGGACCACGATGTCGTAATTGTTGTCCCCTCCGGCATCGAGCGGGTTTTCGAAGTCGGGCGGTGCGACAAAGGCCACCGCGCCCGTCGCCGGATCGATGCTGAACAGCCCCGCATCAGCGCCGCCCACGATCGAATAGGTGATCTGGGCCCCCGCGTCGGGATCCATGGCCACTACGGTGGTCGCCGCCCTGGAGCCCTCGGCGACAAACACGGTCGTATTGGCCCCGCCTCCGCCCGAGGTGATCACCGGGGCTTCATTGGCGTTGGTGACAGTGAGATTGATGGTTTGGGTGTCGGTCAGGGTCCCGTCAGATACCTGGACGATGACCTCATAGACATTGTCGCCGTTCTGGTCGGCAGGGGCCTCGAAATTCGGCGGATTGATCAGGCTGATCACCCCGGCCCCGTTCATCGTGAACAGGGCCGCGTCCGCGCCCCCGATGATCGAATAGGTCAGGTTGGCGCCGGCGTCCGGATCGGTCGCGGTGACCGCATTCGGCCCCAGGGTGTTCTCGGCGATGGTGTAGCCGCCGACCGCGCCGCCGCCGTTCGAGGTGATGACAGGCGCCTCATTGGCGTTGGTCACGGTCACGCTGAGGGTCTGGGTATCGGTCAGTTGGCCGTCCGAAACCTGGACGATGACCTCATAGACATTGTCCGCATTCTGATCCGCCGGAGCCTCGAAATTGGCCGGGTTGATCAGGCTCAGAACGCCCGCCGCATTGATCGCGAACAGGGCCGCGTCCGCGCCGCCGACGATGGAATAGGTCAGGTTGGAGCCGGCGTCGGGGTCGAAGGCGGTGACCGCATTCGGCCCTGTCGTGTTCTCGACGATGGTGTAGCCGCCCGTCGCGCCTCCGCCGTTGGAGGTGATGACCGGTCCGTCATTGGTTCCGGTGACGGTCACCGTGACCGTCGCGTCATTGGTCAGGCGGGTGACGTTGGCCGCGCCGAACAGGACATAGCTCGAACCGGCGTCTGTGCGGCCTGAAGGGTCGGCGTGGGGGGCGCCGATGATCAGGTCGTCGAAGCCGTCGCCGTTCACATCGCCGGCCGCCGAGACGGACTGGCCGCTGAAATCCCCGGCGGCGGCCCCGCCGATGGCGAAGCCGGTCTGGCCGTTCAGGGAGGCGAGGTCCAGCACAGCCCCGAAGCCGCCCTGACGTCCGAACACGACATAGGTTTCGCCGGCGTCGGCGCCGCCCGCGCCGTCCGCATAGAGGGCGCCGATCAGCAGGTCGTCGATGCCGTCGCCGTTGACGTCCCCGGCCGAGGCCACCGAATGGCCGGTCAGGTTCAGCGCGGCCGTGCCCGTGATCGTGAACCCCTGGGCGGCGGACATGGAGGACAGGTCCAGATTGGCTCCGAATCCGCCCGCCCGACCGAATACGACATAGGTCTCGCCGGCATTCTCGCGGCCGCCCGGGTCGGCATAGAGGGCGCCGATGACCAGATCGGCCCGGCCGTCTCCGTTGATGTCGCCGGCCGAAGCGACCGACCAGCCCGCGTGATCGCCGGCATCGACGCCCGAGATGGTGAAGCCATTGGCGCCGGTCAGGGCGCCGAGGTCGAGCTTGGCGCCGAAGCCGCCCAGCCGGCCGAACACGACATAGGCCTCGCCCGCATTCGCCCGCCCGCCCGGATCGCCCTGTGGCGCGCCGATGATCAGGTCGTCGATGCCGTCGCCGTTGATGTCTCCCGCCGCCGCGACCGAATAGCCGCTGCGGTCCACAGCGTCGGCCCCGAGGATGGCGAAACCGTTGGCGCCGGTCAGCCCGGCCACGTCGATGCCGGCGGTGAATCCGCCCGCCCGCCCGAACACGATATAGCTGGCGCCCGCATCCAGTTCGCCGGCGCCGTTCGCCTCCCGGGCGCCGAGGATCAGGTCGTCGAAGCCGTCGCCATTGATGTCGCCCGCTGACGAAACGGCGAACCCGAGCCCGTCGCCCGCGGCGCCGCCCCGGAACGTCACGCCCGTGGCGCCGTTCAGCGTCGCCAGGTCCAGACCGGCGCCAAAGCCGCCCTGACGGCCGAAGACAAGATAGGTCTCGCCGGCGTTGGCGCCTTGCGCGGCCTCGCCCCATGGCGCCCCGATCAGGAAGTCGGCCAGTCCGTCCCCGTTGATGTCGCCCGCCGCCTGCACGCTGGCGCCGCTGTAGTCGAAGGCGTTGACGCCGGTGATGGCAAAGCCTTGCGCGGCGGTCAGATTGGCGAGGTCCAGCGAGGTGCCGAAGCCGCCCTGGCGGCCGTAGACCACATAGCTGACGCCGACGTCGGTGCGGCCGGCGAGATCCGCCGACAGGGCGCCGATCAGCAGGTCGTCGATCCCGTCGCCGTTGATGTCGCCGATGCCCGCCACGGCATAGCCGCTGCGGTCGCCGGCTGCGGCGCCGTGTATCACGAAGCCGTTCGTCCCGTTGATCGCCGCGGCGTTGAATACGCCCTCCGGGGCCAGGGGCGATCCGCCTGCGTCCACCGCCGCATAGGTGAAGGTGTCCTGGGCCGTCTGACCGGCGCCGAGGCTCTGGAAGGCCGTGCCGACCTCATAGGACAGGGTCCCGTCGGTGTTGACGATCACCCGTGCGCCCGACTGCAGGGTGATGATGCTGCCGGGGGTCACGGCGACGCCGTTGATTCGGGCGACGGCGGCGACGCCGACGTCGTTGTTCAGCACCGAAATGACGACGGCCGTGCCGTCCTCGACAGCGGTTGCGGTGTCGTTGCTCGCGGTCACCGGCCGGGGCGCGTCGAGAACCGGAGGGGTGATCCCGTCGACCGGGAGCAGGGGGGGCATGACCTCCGGCCCGGGCGGCATGACCTCGGCAGGCATTGGGCGCCATCCCGTCGCCGCGGCTTCATCCAGCGGCTGGAGGCCGTCCGCTACGCCTTCGCCGGCGGATACCTCCTGCACCGACACGGGACGGGCGCGGAGGCCTGGCTCGGCGAGACCGTGCCTCGTGTAAGTGGTCCGATTGGCCATGGCCGTCCCCCCGGGGTCCGGCTTCGGGGGCGGTGGCGCTCTCCCGTCTCAAACCCGCCGAACAGTGTGCGGCGAGCCTGGCTATATGGCAACTCGTCCGCGGGAACGGGTTCACACCGAAGGTGTCCGGGACCGGGTTCGGTTCACAGGGGTTGGGACGATGGTGGGTGATGTAGGGTTCGAACCTACGACCCGCTGATTAAGAGTCAGCTGCTCTACCAACTGAGCTAATCACCCGGACCATTCGTCTGCACGGGGCCTCGCAAGGCCTGTGCCATCTGCGCGTGCGCCAGTCTGGGACCGGCTTCAGCGAGGGGGCGTACCTAATGGGAATGCCTCTCGCGTGCAAGGGGATTTCGGGCTCCGTTTCGGTTTGCCGCAGGACGGGCTAGGGTCAGTCGGAATCAGCCGCCGGGGAGCGGCGACGGGGGAAATGACCATGGCTTTCTGGAACCGCCGGCGCTCGATCGACGCCATGCTGGCCCCGCACGACGGGCCGGCGCTGAAGAAGACGCTGGGCTGGCCGCACCTGATGGCGCTGGGCGTCGGAGCGATCGTCGGCACCGGCATTCTGACCCTGATCGGGGTCGGGGCCGGGCTGGCGGGGCCGGCGGTGATGATCAGCTTCGCCCTGGCGGGTCTGGTCTGCGCCTGCGCCGCCCTCGCATACGCCGAGTTGTCGACGATGATGCCCGCGGCGGGCAGCGCCTATACCTACTCCTACGCCGTCCTGGGCGAGTTGATCGCCTGGATCGTCGGCTGGAGCCTGATCCTCGAATATTCGCTGGTGGTGTCCGCCGTGGCGGTGGGGTGGTCGGGCTATGCGGTCGGCTTCCTGAGCGGGATGGGGCTGGAGCTGCCTACGGCCCTGATGGCGGGACCGCACGTGGCGGGCGGTTTCATCAACCTGCCGGCGGTGTTCATCATCGCCGTGGTGACGGGTCTGCTGCTGCTGGGCACCCGCGAGAGCGCGACGCTGAACGCCATCCTCGTGGTGATCAAGATCGTGGCCCTGATCGCCTTTGTGGCCATCGCCCTGCCGGCCTTCGACCCGGCCAACTTCACCCCCTTCATGCCCAACGGCTTCGGCTCGCCGGCCCTTCCGTTCGCGGAACAGATCACCGGCCAGCCCGTGGTCCAGACCGGGGTCATGGCGGCGGCGGCGATCATCTTCTTCGCCTTCTACGGCTTCGACGCCATCTCGACGGCGGCCGAGGAAACCAAACGGCCCGAGCGCGACCTGGCCATCGGCATCGTCGGCTCCATGGTCGTCTGCACCGCCCTCTATCTGGTCGTCGCGGCCGCCGCGATCGGCGCCCGGCCGGTCGCCAGCTTCGCCGAAAGCCCCGAGCCGCTGGCGCTGATCCTGCGCGAAATGGGGCAGGGCGCCGCGGCGCAGTGGATCGCCGTCTCGGCCGTGGTGGCCCTGCCGACTGTCCTGCTGGCCTTCCTGTTCGGCCAGAGCCGCATCTTCCTCGGCATGGCGCGCGACGGCCTGTTGCCGCGCCGCCTGGCCCGGGTCTCCTCGCGCGGCGTCCCGGCGGTGGTCACCATCTTCACCGCCATCGTGGTGGCGGCCCTGGCCGGGATCATGCGGCTGGACGAACTGGCGTCGCTGGCCAACGCCGGGACGCTGGCGGCCTTTGCGGCGGTGGGGGTCTGCCTGATCGTCCTGCGCCTGCGCGATCCGAACCGGCCGCGCGTCTTCAAGGCGCCGCTTTGGTGGCTGGTCGGGGCGATCACCATCATCGGCTGCGTCGTCTTCTTCTTCAGCCTGCGGCCGTCGACCCAGCTGTATTTCCTCTACTGGAACATCGCCGGACTGGTGGTCTATTTCGGCTGGTCGGCCTGGAACTCGCGGCTGGCCAAGGGTGAGGAGACGGCCGGCTGATGGCCCTGCGGGACCTCTCCGGCGCGGTCGATTTCACCGTGCTGGAGCGGATGACCGGCGGCGACGACTCCATCACGGAGGAGGTGCTGGGCCTGTTCGCCCAGCAGGCCGCCCTGTGGTCGCCGCTGCTGGACGTGCGCGAGGACGGCTGGCGGGACGCGGTGCATACGATCCGGGGCGCGGCCGCGGGCATCGGCGCCGACACCCTGGCGGCGGCCTGCCAGACGGCGGAGGCGGCGGACAAGGCCGCAGCTCCGCCGCTGCTTGACCGGGTGCGGGATGCGCTGGAGATCGCCCTGGCCGATGTGGCGGCCTACCGGCACGCGCTGATGTTGAGGTCGCTGCGGGGCTAGCCGCGCGTGCGGTCCCAGACCGAGAACTCATGCGCGATGCAGCGGTCGATCAGGGTGCGCCAGACGGGCTCGGCGATGGCCGGCGACAGGCCGGCGGGACCGGCGGCGGCCAGCACCTTGGCGACCACGTCCTCGATACGGGCGTCGTCATGCACGACCGAGCGGTCCGGCTTGATGCGGGCGGCGGCGTCCATATAGCGCTGGCGCTCGGCCAGCAGCTGCACCAGGGCGCGGTCCAGCGCATCGACGCCCTGACGGACCTCGGCCATGGAGGCGCAGGCTTCCGGCGCGGTGCGCGGATCGATCGTGACACTATCCGACAAAGGCGCGCTCCAGCACATAGTCGCCCGGCTCGGCGTTCGAGCCCTCCTTCAGGCCGAAGGTTTCGAGCAGCTCGCCCGTTTCCTTGATCATGGCCATCGAGCCGCACAGCATGACGCGGTCCCGCTCGGGCGAGAAGCCGTGCGGCAGGCCCAGATCGTCAAACAGGGCCCCGGACTTGATGCGGTCGGTGATCCGGCCGGGGTGTACGAACGGCTCACGGGTCACAGTGGGATAGTAGGTCAGCTGGGCCTTCGCCTCCTCGCCGATCAGGGGATCGTCGTGGATGCCCGAGGTCAGGAAGTCGCGATAGGTCAGGTCGGCCTCGTGGCGCACCGTGTGGCAGACCACGACATGGCCGAACCGGCTGTAGGTGTCGGGATCGCGCGCCACGCTGAGCCAGGGCGCCAGTCCGGTTCCGGTCCCGATCAGCCACAGACGCTCGCCGCCGGTCAGGGCGTCCAGCACCAGGGTGCCGGTCGGCTTCTTGCCCATGAGGACGGTGTCGCCGGCCTTTATGTTCACCAGCCGCGAGGTCAGCGGGCCGTCGGGCACCTTGATCGACAGGAACTCCAGCTCCTCGGCCCAGCCGGGGCTGGCGATGGAATAGGCGCGCAGGATCGGCTTTCCGCCGTCCTCGCCGGGCAGGCCGATCATCACGAACTCGCCCGAGCGGAAACGGAAATCCTCGGGCCGGGCGATGGCGAAGCTGAACAGCTGGTCGGTCCAGTGGCGCACCCACAGCACTTCCAGCTCATGGAAGGCGGAGGCTTTCGCGGGCGGGGAGGCGGCGGCGACGTCGGTCATTGCGCGCTTATTAGGGGGTGAGAGGCGAGGGGGGAAGGGATGCGGTGTCACGTCGGGCTTGTTCCTGGCGCATCGCTCCCGATGCTGTCTTCCCGCCCCTGATCATCACGTCCCTTTTCGCCCCCGACCGTACCTTTTCGCCCCCCGTTCCCGTCGGCCCGACCGACCAGCGGCCCTCGTGCGACCGAAGTTGACGCAGCCATCTGCCTCTATGTGAAACGGCCACGGAGACGGGATAATTGACGGTTCGAAACACAGCGCAGCACCCGCATCCGGGACGACGGCCTCCTCCTGCGACGACCGCCCCCACGGTCGCGCAGCCGACCACAATTTTTCCGGGCCCACAGTGTACTTTCGCCCCTGTCGTCGCCCCTGTCGTCGCGCCTGCGGAATCGGGGATGACGCCGGCCGAAACCCCCGCTAGCGTCGCCGCCATGCGCAACAAACTCCTCGCCTCCACCCTGTTTCTGGCCGCCCTGTCGCCGTTCACCGCCGTCATGGCGCAAACCCCGGACCCCGCGGTCCTGACGCCCGAACGGGTGTTCGCCAATCCGTCGCTGGCCGGTCCGGTGGCGCGCGGCGTGAGCCTGTCGCCCGACGGCGAGCTGGTCGCCTTCCTGCGCTCGCGCGAAGACGACGTCGATGTGCTGGACCTGTGGGCCGCGCCGACGGGCGAGGGCGAGCCGTTCAAGCTGATCGACGCGCGGGCGCTGGTCCCCGACGCCGGCGAACTGTCCGAGGCCGAGAAGGCGCGGCGCGAGCGGATGCGGATCAGCCAGCGCGGCGTGGTCGAATATTCCTGGGACCAGCAGGGGCGTTACATCCTGGCCCCGCTGGAGGGCGACATCTTCCTCGCCGAGCGTGAAGGCGGGGCCGTGCGCCGTCTGACCGAGACCGAGGCCGACGAGATCGACGCCAAGGTCTCGCCGCGGGGCAATTTTGTCTCCTTCGTTCGCGATCAGGATCTGGTCGTGCTGGACCTGAACGGAAACCGCGAGACGGCGGTGACCACGGACGGCGACGGGCTCATCACCTGGGCCACGGCCGAGTTCATCGCCCAGGAGGAGATGAACCGCGACACCGGCTACTGGTGGAGCCCGGACGAGCGCCATATCGCCCTGCAGCGGACGGACGAGAGCACCGTCGACATCATCCCGCGGCTGGACATCACCGGTGGTGGAGCCAGCGTGATCGAGCAGCGCTATCCGCGCGCCGGGCGGCCCAACGCCGTGGTCGAACTGTTCGTCCATGACCGCGAAAGCGGAGAGCGTGTCCAGGTCGATCTGGGCGAGAACCGCGACATCTATCTGGCCCGCGTGGACTGGTCGGCCGACGGCCGGACGCTGTATGTCCAGCGCCAGTCGCGGGATCAGAAGACGCTGGATCTGCTGAGCGTCGATCCCGATACGGGCGCCTCACGGGTGATCCTGACGCGGACTTCGGACGCCTGGGTGCCGCTGACCGACGACTTCAAGGCGCTGGACGACGGCAATTTCATCTGGTCGTCTGAGGAGACCGGCTGGAGGCATCTGTACCTCTACAACCGCGACGGTCGCCGCATCCGCGCCATCACCCGGGGCGACTGGCCGGTGAAGGGGCTGACCGGCGTCAATCAGCGCACGGGCGAGGTCTTCTTCACCGCCTCGATGCGGGACGGGCGGGAACTGCCGATCGAACAGCAGATGTTCCGCGCCAGCCTGCGCCGGACGGTGACGCCGGTCGCGGTGACGCCGGGCGGCGGCTGGTGGTCGGCCTCCATGAACAGGACGGGCACGGCCTATGTCGGCAACTACACCGACCTGGGCACGCCGGCGCAGTCGGCGCTGTACCGCGCCGATGGAACCTTCGTGCGCTGGATCGAGGAGAACCGGCTGGACGCCGGGCATCCGATCCATCCCTATGTCTCGCGACGCGGTGAGGTGACCTTCGGCACGCTTGAAAGCCATGGCGAGACCCTGGTCTGGCAGATGACCACCCCGCCAGGCTTCGACCCGTCGCGCCAGTATCCCGTGGTCATGCAGGTCTACGGCGGCCCGTCGGGCGGAGGCGTCCGCCGCAGCTGGCAGGGCGCGACCAACCAGCTTCTGACCGAGGCCGGCTACATCGTCTTCCGTCTCGACAACCGCGGCGAGGGCGATCGCTCGGCGGCGTTCAAGCAAGCCCTCTATCTGAAGATGGGCCAGCCGGAGATCGAGGATCAGGT
The DNA here is from genome assembly GCF_002343105.1 of Brevundimonas sp. UBA2416. Lineage (NCBI taxonomy): Bacteria > Pseudomonadati > Pseudomonadota > Alphaproteobacteria > Caulobacterales > Caulobacteraceae > Brevundimonas > Brevundimonas sp. UBA2416. The sequence continues at coordinate 40,958 of NZ_DDRM01000045.1, read as the reverse complement.
GCTGGCGATCAACTATCTGAGGTCGCTGCCCTTCGTGGCCGATGACCGGATCGCGGCCATGGGCTGGAGCTACGGCGGCTTCATGACCCTGCACATGCTGACCGAGCCGGCGATGAACCTGACCTCGGCCATTTCGGGGGCCCCCGTCACCGACTGGAGTCTGTACGACACCCATTATACCGAGCGGTTCATGTCGACGCCCGAGGCCAACGCCGAGGGCTATGCCGCGTCCGACGTCCTCGATCAGCTGGACAGCCTGACGGGCCGTCTGCTGCTGCTGCACGGCATGGCCGACGACAATGTCATCTTCGAGAACGCCACCCGCGTCATCGACGGCCTGCAGAGCCGCAGTGTCCCGTTCGAGATGATGCTCTATCCAGGCCAGCGCCACGGGGTGCGTGGCAACGAAAGGCAGCTGCAGCAATGGCGGACGTATCTGGACTTCCTGGATCGTACGATCGGTTCAAGGGCGCCCGCCGCGCAGGACTGATTGCGGGGGCGGTCGCGGCGGTAGCGCTCACCGGCTGTGCAACGGCGGGCTCGGGGGACGACCACGTCCCGCTGATCACGGTCTCGCAAGAAAGGCTGGAGGTTAACTCCCATGCCTATGCGGCCTTCCGCGACCGCGCCATCGTCGCTGCTCCGCCAGCGCCATCCCAGCTCAGCATCGCGGTCGTGCGCGCATACACGGATGCGAACACCGGGACCGGTTTGGTTTTCCGCTTGGGCGAGCGAAATCTGGGTCTGGCGGACTATCGCAGCGTCATCGCGCTCGATCCGAATGCCCTCTCGATCGCGACCGTCAACGATCACATCGACCACCTCGTCACGCCGCCGCTCTGGCAGGTGCCGATCCTTCTGAAGGACAATATCGAAACGGCTGATCAGGCGACAACGGCCGGTTCACTGGCGTTGGCCGAAAACGCCCCTGACCGCGACGCGCCCTTGGTGAGCCGGCTCCGCGGCGCGGGAGCTATCATCCTCGGCAAGGCCAACCTCTCCGAATGGGCCAACATCCGCTCGAGCAATTCCATCAGCGGCTGGAGCGCCGTCGGCGGGCAGACGCTGAATCCCTACGACCCCGCGCGCACCCCTTGCGGCTCGTCCTCGGGCAGCGCGGTGGCCGTGGCCATTGGTCTGGCGCCGGCAGCCATCGGCACCGAAACCGACGGCTCGATCACCTGTCCGGCCTCGGTCAGCGGCGTGGTCGGGTTCAAGCCGACGGTGGGGCTGGTCAGCCGCACCCACATCGTGCCGATCAGCCATTCGCAGGACACCGCCGGACCGATCACCACCACGGTCGAGGACGCGGCCATCGTCCTGACCGCCATCGCCGGCTCCGATCCGCTGGACCCCGCCACGGCCGAGGCCGATGCGCGCCGGGTCGACTATCGCGCGGCGCTGGATGCGAATTCCCTGCAGGGCGCGCGGCTCGGCGTGATGCGCTTCCTGATCTCCAACTATTCCGCCGAGGCGCAGGCCGAGTTCGAGCGGGCGCTGGTCAATCTGCGCGCGGCAGGGGCCGAGATCGTCGAGATCACCGAGCCGCCGGCTGAATTCCGCCAGATCGGCGGCTGGGAGCTGACCGTGCTGCTGACCGAGCTGAAGCGCGATCTGAACCTCTATCTGGCCTCGACCGATCCCGCGCAGGTGCGGACCCGGACCCTGGCCGATGTCATCGCCTTCAACGCCGCCGAGCCGCGCGAGACCGTGCTGTTCGGCCAGGACCTGTTCGAGCGCGCCGAGGCGACCGGCGGGCTGGATGACCCGGCCTATGTCGAGGCGCGCGCCCGGTCCTTTCAGGCCTCGGGGCCGGACGGCATCGACCGGATGATGGCTGACAACAGCGTCGTCGCCCTGATCGCCCCGACCACTTCGCGCGCCTGGACCAACGATCCCGACGACGACGACCGGTCGCAGGGATCGGCCAGCCGGCTGGCGGCGGTGGCGGGCTATCCGCACCTGACCGTGCCGATGGGCTTCGACCGCGGCATGCCCGTGGGGATCAGCTTCATCGGCGGCAAATGGGACGACGCCCGCATCCTGTCTCTGGGCCACGCCTATGAGCAGAGGACCCGGGAGCGACGCCCGCCAACGCTGGTGCAACCTTCGTCCTGACGGGCGGTTGACCGGCGATGGAAAAGCAGTTCGTCAAATTCGCGACGGCGACCGCCAGGGTGGCCGGCAAGCCCTGGACGTTCATCGCCTGTCTGGCGATCGTTCTGGGGTGGGCGGCGACCGGCCCGATCTTCAAATTCAGCGAAACCTGGCAGCTGGTGATCAACACCGGCACGACGATCATCACCTTCCTGATGGTGTTCCTGATCCAGAATACCCAGAACCGCGACGGCGCTGCGATGCAGGCCAAGCTGGATGAACTGCTCCACGCGGTGGGCGCCGCCGACGAGCGGTTCATCGGCATCGAGCACCTGACCGACAGGGACCTCGACCGGATCCTGGCCGAGGTCGAGGCCCGCGCCCAGCGACTGCACGGCGACGACCAGATGCCGGTCGTCGCGACCCGCGCTGAGGATCTCACGGCCAGCAACCGGAAAGCGGCCCGGAAGTCTGCCGCGAAGAAGGCGTCCACGTGAGCCTCGCGGCCAACATCGTCGGCACGGCCGCCGCCCTGTGCTCGATCACCAGTTTCGCGCCGCAGATGATCAAGATCTGGAAGGCGCGCGACGCCTCGTCCGTATCGCTGAAGACCTATTCGCTGACGGTGATCTGCTTCGTCCTGTGGACCACCTACGGCGTGCTGACCGGCGCCTGGCCCATCATCGTCGCCAATGCCTGCGCCCTCGTGATGGCCGCCGGCGTCCTGGCGATGAAGTGGCGTTTTGACGGTCCGCGATCGGCCTGATGGCTCGAACAGCTGACAACCTGCGGGCGATGCCGATGGACAGGGCGGTGCGGTTCTGAAAGCGTAACGCCGTTCTGAAGGCGGGGGCCGGATCGATGTTGCTCAACCGACGAGGCGCGCTGGCGGGTGCGGGCGGTCTGATGACGGCCCTGGCGACCGGCGAGGCCTGGGCGCAGGACGCCCGTCGCGTCCGCAAGGCGGCCTCCTCCCTAAGCTCCGCCGACGATGACATCCTGGCCTTCGCCGAGGGCGTCAAGCTGATGAAGCGCCGCTCGGACTCCCTGTCGTGGGAGGCCCAGAATCGGCTCCACGCCCAGCGGGCCGAGCACGGCAACTGGCGGTTCCTGCCCTGGCACCGGCTGCAAGTGGCTCACATGGAGCGGATCATCGCCCAGGTGACCGGCCACACGAACTTCGCCATGCCCTACTGGGACTGGCAGGTGGACCGCTTCCTGCCGCCGTGGGTGCTGGACCCGACCTCACCCCTCTATGAACGCCAGCGCGACCCGGCCACCGAGACCCTCGACTTCCAGAAGGCCCGCTTCGCCCAGAGCCGCGATGTGGCTCGCGTTTCGGACGACAATTTCGACGCCTTCTGCGGCCGCGAGCGGGCGGCGGGCCGGGTCGAGGCCTATGGCCACAACATCATCCACATGCTGGTCGGCGGCCTGATGGGAAGCACCCGCACGGCGGCGTTGGACCCGGTGTTCTGGCTTCACCACTGCAACGTCGACCGGGTCTGGGCGACCTGGCACCAGAAGAACGGCGACCTTGCCTATCCCCGGCCGTGGAAGGACGTCTCCATGTCCGGCTTCACGGGCCCTGACGGCCGTCAGACGGGACGCTGGGTGGCGTCACGGATCACCTCAACGCGCGGTCTGGGATATCGCTACGACGCCCTCTATGCGCCGCTGGTCTTCGCCCTGCCGCCGGGCGCGCTTGGCGGCCCGCCGATATCGACCAGCGAGGTGTCGATCCGGGTCGATGCGGATGCAAGCGACGGCTCCGTCCGGCTGGAACTGCCTGCCGAGATCGTGCGCCAGCTCCGCGAGGCGCCGGGCCGGGTCACGGTCGAGGGGACAGGTGTCGTCGCCTATGAGCGGTCTGAAAACCTCACCGGCCGAGGCATCGCCACCAGCGTGTTCGCTGAAAAGGGCCGGGTCGATCTGGGCGTATCGCCGACCTTCGTCCATTTCGGCGGAGGCGAGGGCGACGATCATTCAAGCCATAGCGGGCACGGCGACTATGCCCACGTTTTCACCTTCGATAGCGCTGTGGTCCAGCTGGCGAGGCTGACGACCGGCCCGCTCGCGATCGTGTCGACAGCGCAGGACCTGCGGCCGGAAGAGCAACGTCCGCCGGTGCGGGCGGTGTCGCTGGAGGCGACGTTGACAGTGACAGAGTACGCCGCCTGAGACCTCAGCCCGGGCGACCCGCCGCCTGGGCTGCTTGGACGAGGGCGAGGATCCGGTCGGCCGCCTCGTCGACTGAACAGGCGGCGGCGTCGATCCGCAGTTCTGGCGCTTCCGGCGCCTCGTAGGGGCTGTCTATGCCGGTGAAATGGCTTAGCTGGCCAGCCCGCGCCTTGGCGTAAAGACCCTTGGCGTCCCGTGCCTCGGCGACCGCCAGCGGGACGTCGACGAAGACCTCGATGAACTCGCCCGGCTCCATCCGCTCGCGCGCCATTCGCCGTTCCTCCCGGAAGGGCGAGATGAAGGCCACCAGCACGATCAGGCCGGCGTCGGTCATCAGCCGCGCCACCTCGGCCACACGGCGGATGTTCTCGACCCGGTCGGCGTCTGTGAAGCCGAGGTCGCGGTTTAGGCCGTGGCGGACGTTGTCGCCGTCCAGAAGCACGGAATGCAGGCCCTCGGCGAGCAGGCGCTGTTCGACGCGGTTGGCGATGGTGGACTTGCCGGCGCCGGACAGGCCGGTGAACCACAGGACGAGCGGCGATTGGCGCTTGAGCGCGGCGCGGTCGGCCCGGCTGACGGTCAGGGCCTGCGGATGGATGTTGGTAGCCCGGCGGAGGGCGAAGCGGATCATGCCGGCTCCGGCGGTCTCATGGGTCATCCGGTCGATCAGGATGAAGCCGCCGAGGTCGCGGTTCATGGCATAGGGCTCGAAGGCGACGGGCGCATCGAGGGCCAGGGTGCACAGGCCGATGTCGTTCAGGCTGAGGGTCGGCGCGGCCAGCCAGTCACCGGTATCGACATTGACCTTGTGCCTCAGGTCGCTGATCCGGGCCGGGACGGTCGTGGCACCCAGTTTGAGCCAATAGGACCGGCCAGGCAGCAGGGGCCGGTCCGACATCCAGACCAGATGCGCCTCGAACTGGTCCGCGACCTCAGGCGGCGCTTCGGTGGAGACGATCAGGTCGCCGCGCGAGACGTCCACCTCCGGGGTCAGGGTCAGGGTCACGGACTGGCCGGTCGAGGCGTCATCCAGGTCGCCGTCCATGCTGACGATGCGGTCTATCGTGGCGCTGACGCCTGACGGCAGGACACGGACGGCGTCCCCGGGTCGGGCGACGCCGGCCACGATCCGGCCCGAGAAGCCGCGGAAGTCCGCGCTCGGCCGGCTGACGCCCTGAACCGTCATGCGCAGCGGGCCAGGCGCGGCCTCGGCCAGGGCGACCGTCCGCAGTTGATCCATCAGACACGGACCGGTGTACCAGGGTGTGAGGGCTTCCGTTGTCGAGACATTGCCCCCTGTCCGGGCGCAGGTCGGGATGGCGGTGACATCGCTCAGGCCGATCGTTTCGGCGAAGGCGCGGTAATCGTCGACGATGGTCTCGAACCGGTCCTGCGATCCCTCGACCAGATCCATCTTGTTGACCGCAAGCACAACGCTGCGGACGCCCAGCAAGGCCAGTAGCCGACTATGCCGTCGGGTCTGGGTCAGCACGCCCTTACGCGCGTCGATCAGGACGATGGCGAGGCCCGCCGTCGAGGCGGCGGTCACCATGTTCCGCGTGTACTGCTCATGCCCTGGCGTGTCGGCCAGGACAAAGCGACGCTCGCCGATGTCAAAGAAACGGTAGGCGACGTCGATGGTAATGCCCTGCTCGCGCTCGGCGGCCAGACCATCGACGAGGAAGGACAGGTCCGGCGCGCCGTCGATATCGGGCAGGGTGGTCATCTGGTCGGACGGGATGGCGCCGGCGTCGTACAGCAGGCGGCCGATCAGGGTCGACTTGCCGTCATCGACCGAGCCGCAAGTGATCAGGCGGACGATCTCTTTCGGGCCATGGTCATGCAGCGCCGCCATCAGAAATAGCCCTCGCGCTTCTTCTGCTCCATTGAGGCCGACGGATCGTGGTCGATGGCCCTGCCTTGCCGTTCGGACACCGACGCCTCGCGGACCTCCCGCACAACGGCCTCGAGTGTGTCGGCGTCGCTGTCGACCGCGGCGGTCAGGGGCCAGCAGCCGAGGGTGCGAAAGCGGATGCGACGCATCCTTGCGGCTTCGCCGGGCCGCAGGGGCATGCGGTCGTCGTCGAGCATCAGCAGGGCGCCGTCGCGCTCGACCACCGGACGATCGGCGGCGAAATAGAGGGAGGGCAGGGCGATGTTTTCGCGCTGGATGTAGCGCCAGACGTCCAGTTCAGTCCAGTTCGACAGGGGGAAGGCCCGGACCGACTCTCCGTCACTCAGACGGGTGTTGTATAGACTCCAGAGCTCCGGCCGCTGGCGTTTGGGATCCCAGCCGTGCGCTGCCGTGCGCACCGAGACGACCCGCTCCTTGGCCCGGCTCTTCTCCTCGTCGCGGCGCGCGCCGCCAAAGGCGGCGTCGAACCGGTGCAGGTCCAGAGCCTGCTTCAGGCCCTGCGTCTTCCACAGGTCGGTATGAACGCTCGCTCCGTGATCGAACGGGTTGATCCCGTCTGTCTCGGCCTCGGGATTGCGATGGACCAGCAGCCGCATGCCCGCCTCGGCCGCTGCCTGATCGCGGAAGGCGTACATCTCGCGGAATTTCCACATCGTATCGACGTGCAGCAGCGGGAAAGGCGGCGGGGCCGGGAAGAAGGCCTTGCGCGCGAGGTGCAACAGGACCGCGGAATCCTTGCCGCCGGAAAACAGCAGCACGGGCCGTTCGCATTCGGCGACGACCTCCCGGAAGATGTGAATGGCCTCGGCTTCGAGAGAACCAAGGACGTCGTCGTGCAGCCGCATGCTCTAGCTGTGGCCCCGGAATCGCGCGGCGCCAAGCCTCACGCGGGGATGACGGCTGTGGTCTCGATCTCGATCCGCGCCGCGTCCTCGATCAGGCCCTTCACCTCGACGACGGCCATGGCCGGATAGTGCGGGCCGATCAACTCACGCCAGATCGCTCCGATCTCCCGCAACGCGTCGAGGTATTCGCGTTTGTCGACGATGTACCAGGTCATCCGGACGATATGCTCCGGACCGGCACCGGCCTCGGCAAGGACCGCGAGTGTGTTCTCGATCGTCTGGCGGAACTGCCCGGCGAAGCCGGTCTCGACAAACACGCCTTCGGGCGCCCAGCCGATCTGGCCGGCGACGAAGACCATCCGGCCACCGGCCTCGATACCGTTGGAATACCCCTTGGGCCGGGGCCAGCCTTCGGGCAGCAGGACACGGTTCATGCGGGCGTCTCCACGAAGGGGGCGATGCGGGCGCGCAACGCGTCGGGCCATGGCTCGGGCTTCAGCGACGCGCCGACATAGACGATGGTCTGGGTGGCTTCGAAGCGGAGGTCCGCGCCGGAGGAGATGCGGTGGCGTAGGGTGCAGGACGCGCCTCCCAGGCGCGTGACCGTCAGGGCAAATGTCAGTTCATCCTCCAGCCGCGAGGGGGCGATGAATCGGGCTTCGACGGCGGCGGTGGGGACGCTGACGTGGCGCTCGACATGCAGTTCGCGGAACGAGGCCTGCAGCGGTCCGGCGAACCAGTCCTCGACGACCCCGTTCAGCATCTCGAAATAGCGGGGAAAGAAGACGATGCCGGCGGCGTCGCAGTCGGCGAAGCGGACGCGCCGTTCGGTGGTGAAGATCCGGCCGGTCATGCGTCTGCCTTCAGCCGGAAGCGTTGCAGCTTGCCGGTCTGTGTCTTGGGCAGGGCGTCTACGAAATCGAGGGCTCGTGGGTATTTGTAGGGGGCGATGATGCTTTTCACGTGGTCCTGCAGGGCGATCCGCAGTTCATCAGTGGCGGAGTGGTCCGGGTTGAGGACGACAAACGCCTTCACGATCTGGCCGCGCTCGGCATCGGGGACGCCGATGACGGCCGCCTCGGCCACCGCTGGGTGTCGCAACAGGGCGTTCTCCACCTCGGGCGCGCCGATGTTGTAGCCGGAGGAGACGATCATGTCGTCCGACCGGGCCACGAACCAGAAATAGCCGTCCTCATCGAGGCGGTAGACGTCGCCGGTCAGATTCCAGCCATCCTGCACATAGGCCGCCTGCCGCTCGTCATACAGGTAGCGGCAGCCGGTCGGACCACGCACGGCCAGCCGCCCGGTCTCGCCGGTCGGAAGTGTCCGACCCTCAGCGTCGATGATCCGCGCCTCATAGCCGGGGACGGCCTTGCCGGTGGCGCCCGGGCGAATGGCGTCGCCCGAGGCGGAGATGAAGATGTGGATCATCTCGGTCGAGCCGATGCCATCGATGATGCGGACGCCGGTGGCCTCGTGCCAGGCATCGGAGGTGGCGGCGGGCAGGGTCTCGCCGGCGGAGACGCAGGTGCGCAGGCTCGACAGGTCGTGGTCGCCGGCCAACTTGAGCAGGGCGCGATAGCCGGTCGGGGCGGTGAAGAGGGCGGTCGCCTTCTGACGCGCGATGGTCTCGGCGAGGGCGTCGAAGCCGGGCCGGGGGGCGAAGGCGGTGGTGGCGCCGACTGCGGCGGGGAAGACTACCAGTCCTCCGAGTCCGAAGGTGAAGGCGATCGGCGGGGTGCCGACGACGATGTCGTCCTTCGTCAGGCCGACGATGTGGCCGGCGAAGGTGTCGGCCATGGCGAGAATGTCGCGATGGAAATGGACGCAGCCCTTCGGCTTGCCCGTGGTGCCGGAAGTGAAGGCGATCAGGGCGGGGTCGTCGGCGGCCGTGTTCACGGCGTCGAAGCGGAACCCCATCGGCATGGCCTGTGCGGCCTTCTGCAGCGCGGTGGAGTCCATAACCTGCGTCAGCGACGGCGAGGTTTCACGCGCTTCGTCCACCACCTCCTTGAACGCCGCATAGACCAACGCATGGCTGATCTGTGCCTTGTCGATCACCGTCGCCAGCTCGGCGGCGCGGAGCATGGGCATGGTGGCGACCACGACGCCGCCGGCTTTCAGGATCGCGAACCAGGCCAACACCGTCCAGGCCGAGTTCGGCCCGTGCAGCAGGACGCGATTGCCGGGGACCAGGCCCATGTCCTCGACCAGCACACTCGCCATCCGGCCCGAGATCGCATCGACGCGCGTCCACGAAAATTCATGGTCGAAGTCGATCAGGGCGCGGGCGTCCGGACTGGCGGCGTCAATCGCCCGGCGCAGCAGTTCGGTCGCGGCATTGAGCCGGTCGGGGTAGGCGAGCTCGGGCAGGCTGAAAATCAGGTCGGGCTGCTGGTCCGCTGACGGCAGGTGGTCAAGGACGAACCGGTCGATGTGCGCGCTGGTCCCCATCAGGCGCCTCCACCCATGGCAGCGAGCGCCTGTCGGGCGATGACGATCTTCTGCACCTCGGACGCGCCTTCGTAGATGCGCAGGGCGCGGATCTCGCGATACAGCCGCTCGACCGGATGGCCCGAGACGACGCCGAGCCCGCCGAACAGCTGGACGGCCGCGTCGATGACCGCCTGGGCTTCGTCGGTGGCGTAGAGCTTTGCCATGGCGGCCTCGCGGGTGACGCGCGGCGCGCCCTGATCCTTCAGCCAGGCGGCGCGGTAAATCAGCAGGGCCGAGGCATCGATCTTCAACGCCATGTCGGCCAATGAAGCCTGTACCAGCTGCAGGTCGCTCATGGGCGCGCCGAACAGTCGGCGGTTTGTCGTCCGGTCCGCGGCCTCGTCGAAGGCGCGGCGAGAGAAGCCGAGGGCGGCGGCGGCGACGGTGGATCTGAATACGTCTAGCGTGCCCATGGCGATGCGGAAGCCCTCGCCGGGCTGGCCGAGCAGGCGGTCGCCGTCGATGCGGCAGTTGTTGAACCGGATCGTGGCCAGCGGGTGGGGCGCCATCAGGGGGATGCGTTCGACGATCTCGAAGCCGGGCGTGTCCGCATCCACCACGAAGGCGCTGAGGCCCTTGGCGCCGGGCGCCTCGCCGGTGCGGGCGAAGACGGTGTAGCGGTCGGCGAGACCACCGTTGGAGATGAAGGTCTTGGTCCCGTCCAGCACCCAGTGGTCGCCGTCGCGGCGGGCGCTGGTGGACAGGGCGGCGACGTCGGAACCGGCGTCGGGCTCGGACAGGGCGAAGGCGGCGATGGTCTGGCCCGAGGCGACGCCGGGCAGCCAGCGGGCCCTCTGGTCGTCCGTGCCGAACAGGCTGATCGGACCCGAGCCAAGTCCCTGCATGGCGAAGACGAAGTCGGCGAGGCCGGAGCGGCGGGCGAGGGTCTCGCGCGTCAGGCACAGGGTCCGGACGTCCAGCTTGCCGTTGGCGCCGGGCACCGCGTTGTTCAGCCACCCGCTCTCAGCCAGCGCCTTGAGAATGGTGCGGCAATCGCCGTCGAGGTCGTGGTCGCCGTGCAGGCCGATGGCGTCCGTCGCGCCGACCCAGGCGTCCAGTTCGGCGGCGAAGGCGCGGTGGCGGTCGTCGAAGAAGGGCCAGTCGAGGAAGGTGCGATCGCCCATGCTCAGTTCCCCTCGAATACCGGCTCGCGTTTCGCCGCGAAGGCCTCGTAGGCGCGGCGGAAGTCGTTGGTCTTCATGCAGATCGCCTGGGCCTGGGCCTCGGCCTCGATGGCGGCGTCGAGACTCATGTCCCATTCGACATTGAGCTGGTTCTTGGTGATGCCGTGGGCGAAGGTCGGCCCCTTGGCCAGCGAGCGGGCCAGGTCCAGGGCCGTCTCCATCAGGACCTCGCCCTCGACGAGACGGTTGTGGAAGCCCCAGCGTTCGCCCTCGTCAGCCGTCATGACGCGGCCGGTGAACAGCAGCTCCGACGCCCGGCCCTGACCGATCTGGCGGGGCAGGATGGCGCAGGCGCCCATGTCGCAGCCGGCCAGGCCGACGCGGGTGAACAGGAAGGCGGTCTTCGTGCGCGGCGTGGCGATGCGGAGGTCCGAGGCCATGGCCATGATGGCGCCGGCGCCGACGCAGACGCCGTCCAGCGCGGCGATGATCGGCTGGGGACAGCTGCGCATGGCCTTGACCAGATCGCCGGTCATGCGGGTGAAGTTGAGCAGAGCCGGCATGTCCATTTCGGTCAGCGGACCGATAATCTCGTGCACGTCCCCGCCCGAGGAGAAGTTCCCGCCCGCGCCGGTGACGATGACCACCTTGCAGTCATCGGCATGGACAAGGGCACGGAACAGGTCGCGCATCTCGGCATAGGACTCGAACGTGAGCGGATTCTTCCGCTCTGGCCGGTTCAGGGTCAGGGTCGCGACGCCATCGTCATCGACCGACCAGAGGAAATGGGCCGCCTTGTAGTCGCGCGCCTTCATCCGTTGAGCTCCTCGTAAGTCGTGGCGTGGAGCGACCGCTTGGCGCGCTCCAGCAGGCGGGTCAGGTCGTCGGTCTCGGTCGTGGTCAGATCGGCGAACAGGGCTTCGATCCAGCGTTCATGGGCGCGGGCCATGGCGGCGAAACGGGTCTGGCCCAGGGGCGTCAGGCGCACGCGCTGCACGCGGCGATCTGCGCCGGCCATGGCCTCGATCAGGCCGTCGGCCTTGAGCCGGGCGGCCAGGCCGGTGACATTGCCGTTGGACACCATCAGCATGCCGGCGGCCTCGCCCATGGTCAGGCCCGCCTCGCCCGCGCGGTCCAGCGCCGACAGCATGTCGAACCGGGGCAGGGTGGAGCCGAACTCGTCGCGCAGCCGCTGCGATACCGTTTGTTCGATCCGGGTCGAGCAGGTCAGAAGCCGCAGCCACAGCCTCAGCGACCGCTTGCCGTCGGGGGCGCCGCCCAGCCGGTCCGGCAGCGAGGCGACCGCGGCGCTCACAGTTCGCCGCCCGCGACCGGCACCGCCGCGCCGTTGACGCCCGAGGCGCCGTCGCCGCACAGCCAGACGATGGTCGTGGCCACCTCGTCCGGGGTGATCAGGCGACCTTGCGGGTTGGAGGCGGCCAGCGCGGCGCGGGCTTCCTCTTCGCTACGGCCGGTCTTGGCGATGATGGACTCGACTGACTTCGCGACCAGCTCGGTCTCCGTGAAGCCGGGGCAGACCGCGTTGACGGTGACGCCTTTCGCCGCGACCTCCAACGCCAGGGCGCGGGTCAGGCCGACAAGGCCGTGCTTGGCCGCGACATAGGCGGAGACATAGGGATAGCCCTTCAGGCCCGCGGTCGAGGCGACGTTGACGATCCGGCCCCAACGGCGGGTCAGCATGCCGGGCAGGACCAGACGTGCCGCCTCGGCGGGGGCCTCAAGATTGAGGGCCAGCATGGCGCGGAGGGCTTCGGCGTCGGTCTTGAGGAAGGGGGCCGAGGTGGCGGCGCCGGCGTTGTTGACCAGGATGTCGATGGGGCCGAAGCGGTCGCGGCCGACTTCTATGGCGGCGGCCAGCATGTCCGGGTCGGTGACGTCGGCGGTGGCGGCGAAGGCGAGGTCGCCGATGCGGTCCGCCGTCTCGTTCAGACGGGCGACGTGGCGGCCGATCAGGGTGACCTGACAGCCCGCCTCCGCCAGTCGTTCGGCTGTGGCCCGGCCGATGCCGGAGCCCGCGCCGGTGACCACGGCATGATGTCCGGTCAGGCTCATACCGGTCCGGCCTGCTGCTGCTTTTCGAGATTGCGGGCCAACTGGCCAAAGCCGGCGAGATACTGGACGGGAGGCGACTGGCCGCGCCAACCCAGTTCCGCGGCGGCGCGCAGGCTCCAGTTTGGATCAGCCAGGTGCGGTCGGGCGAGGGCGCACAGGTCGGCGCGGCCGGCGGCGAGGATGCTGTTCACGTGGTCGGTCTCGTAGATGTTGCCGACCGCCATGGTGGCGACACCCGCCTCGTTGCGGATGCGGTCGCTGAAGGGGGTCTGGAACATCCGGCCATAGACCGGGCGGCTGTCGGGCGAGGTCTGACCCGCCGAGACGTCGATCAGGTCGCAGCCGGCCTCGGCGAAGGCGCGGGCGATGGCGACGGAATCTTCGGGCGTCAGGCCCTCGTCCATCCAGTCGGTGGCCGACAGGCGGACGGACATGGGTTTGTCATTCGGCCAGACCGCGCGCATGGCGGCGAAGACCTCCAGCGGGAAGCGCAGGCGGTTCTCGACGGTGCCACCGTAGTCGTCGGCGCGGTGGTTGGAGATGGGCGTCAGGAAAGAGGACAGCAGATAGCCGTGGGCGCAATGCAGTTCGACCATGTCGAAGCCGGCCTCGGCCGCCCAGCCGGTCGCGCGAACGAAATCATCGCGGACACGATCCATGTCACCACGGGTCATCTCGCGCGGCGTCTGGTCTTCGTCCGACCACGGAATGGCGGAGGGGGCGATCAGCTCCCAGCCGTCCTCCAGTGGCTTGTCTGCGCGCGCACCCCATGGCCGCTCCACCGAACCCTTGCGGCCGGCATGAGCCAGCTGAATGGCGATGCGCGCACCCTGGGCATGGACGAAGTCGACGATCCGCTTCCAGGCGTCGCGGTGTTCCGTGCGGTACATGCCCGCGCAGCCGGGCGTGATGCGGGCGTCGGCCGAGACGTCGGTCATCTCGGTGAAGACCAGACCGGCGCCGCCCAGCGCCCGTCCACCCAGGTGGACAAGATGGAAATCGCCGACCGTGCCATCTTCGGCCGAATACATGCACATGGGCGAGACCACCACGCGATTGGGCAGGGTCAGGCCGCGCAGTGTCAAAGGCGCGAACATGGGTGGCGGCGGATTGTCCGTAGACGGAGCACTGGCTTTTTCGGCGAACCAGCGCTCGACCCTGGTCAGGAACGGTCCATCGCGCAGGCGAAGGTTTTCGTGGCTGACGCGCTGGCTCCGGGTCAGCAGGCTGTAAGTGAACTGAAGAGGATCGAGGCCGACATAGCGGTCTACCGTCTCGAACCACTCGGTGGAGTTCCGGGCGGCGCTCTGAAGCTTCAGCACCTCGATCCGGCGCTCGGCTTCATAAGCAGCGAGACCCTCGTCCAGATCGTCGGCTTCGGTCAGGGTCTCGGCCAGGCGAATGGCGTCCTCGAAAGCGAGCTTCGTACCGGAGCCGATAGAAAAATGGGCCGTGTGGGCGGCGTCGCCGAGCAGCACCACCTTGCCGTCGCGCCAGTTGGAACAGGCCACGCGCGGGAAGTTGAGCCAGGCCGAGCCGCGCAGGTGTTTCGCATTGCTCATCAGGGCATGCCCGCCTAGCCAGTCAGCAAACAGGGCTTCCGCCGCGCGACAGGTCTGGTCGTGGTCCATGGCTTCGAAGCCGAGGCCGCGCCAGGTCGCTTCCGAACATTCGACGATGAAGGTCGAGGCGCCGGGCTCGAACTGGTAGGCGTGGGCCCAGATCCAGCCGTGCGGGGTCTCGACGAAGGCGAAGGTGAAGGCGTCGAACGACTGTTTCGTACCCAGCCAGATGTACTTGTTGGTCCGCACGTCAACGTCGACGCCGAAGACCTCGGGATTGTCGTTGCGGATGCGGCTGTTCAGGCCATCGGCGGCGACGATGACATCAGCAGGCAGGGCGCGGATGTCGGCGACTTCGCTCTGGAACCGCAGGTCGACGCCGAGCGACCGGGCGCGTTCCTGCAGGAGGGTCAGCAGCCGCTGGCGACCGATGCCCGCGAAGCCGTGACCGCCCGAGCGGATGGTCTCGCCGTGGATGTGAACGTCGATGTCGTCCCAATGGACGAAGGCGGCCTCGATGGTGGCGGCGGTCTCCGGGTCGTTGGCCTTTAGGTTGGCCAGGGTCTGGTCGGAAAACACCACGCCCCAACCGAAGGTGTCGTCCGGCTGATTGCGCTCGTGGACCACCACCGAAAGCGACGGATCGCGCAGCTTCAGGGATATGGCGAGGTACAGGCCGCCCGGCCCGGCCCCCACAACGGCGATGCTTCTGACGGCGCTGTTCAACGACATATTTTAAGCCTGAAACAACTCCGTCCGGTTGTCCAGCGTCAGCCGCCGGTGAACATGGCCCGGTCGGCCCTGACCGCCTCGACGATCATCGCCGTGACGGCGCGGATGCGGGCCAGCGGCTTGAGGTCGGCGTGGGTCACCAGCCAAAGGCTGCGGTCCAGATGCACGGCGTCGGGAAGCACGCGGCGGAGGCCGCTTTCACGGGCGGCGATGAAGTCAGGCAGAACGCACAGGCCCGCGCCGGCGAGTGCCGCCTGGAGCTGGGCGATCAGGTTGGAGCTTTGCAGGGCGACATGAATGTCGACGTCCGGCGCCTGCATATAGTCGAGCTCGGGCGCATAGAGCAGGTCGCCGATGTAGCCGATGAAGCGGTGGCCGGCCATGTCGGCGCGGGTGCGGATAGGCGGGCGGGCGTTGAGATAGGCCGGGGCGGCGTACAGGCTGAGGCCGTAGTCGGTCAGTTTGCGCGAGATCAGCCGGCCTTCGCGCGGCGCGCTGAGCGTCACGGCGATGTCGGCCTCGCGTTTGGAGAGGCTGAGCACGCCGGAGATGGCCACCAGCTGTATATCCAGTCCGGGATGCCGGTCAGCCAGCTTCGCCATCAAGGGCGCGAGGACATAGCTGCCGAAGCCTTCGGGTGCGCCGATCCGTACCGTGCCGATCAGGGCCTGATCGGACTCGCCCAGTTCGTTGGCGGCCCGCAGGGTCAAGCTCTCGATCTTTTCCGCCGTCGGCATCAGCCGTTCACCATGCGGGGTGAGGGCGTAGCCTTGGGGACTGCGGTCGAAGAGGCGAGCGCCCAGTCCGTCCTCAAGCGCTGCGATGCGCCGGGCCACGGTGGTGTGGTCCATGCTGACCCGCGCCGCCGCCATCGTCAGCCGCCCGGTGCGGGCCACGGCGAGGAAGGCGCGGAGGTCGTTCCAGTTGAAATCGGCCACGATCCGCTCCTGTGCAAAAATGCACAACGATTCCGCAATCCTTGGCATCGTCCGGACAGAAAAGCCATGGCATATCGTCGTCATCCGAACGTCTCCGTTCCGAGGACACCGTCATGGCCTTCGACTCCGCCGCCTATACGCCCGCCATCCGGAACGCTATTCCCGTGCCGACAGCCGCGCTGATCGACGCGTTCGACGCTCCGTGCCCGATCTGGGCGGCCGAGAACCCGGACCGCGCCCTGGCGTTGCTGTTCGTGGCCCCGCGTGATTGCGCGGCCGTGGATGTCCTCGTCTCGCTGTAAGCGGAAAGCCTGCCCCATGACCGTCTCCCAGCCGCCGGTTCCCCAGCTGCCCGATCCGACCGTCGTGGCTGAAGCCTTGACCACCCTGATGCAGAACGCCGCCGCCGCGGTGCGTACGACCATGGTCCAGGCCGCGACTCCGCAGGCGCTGCCCTACGACCCGACGACGCTGACGCGGGCGATGATCGACTTCAACACCGCCGTCATGACCCAGCCGGCGGCCCTGCTGGAGGCCCAGGCCAGGAACTGGAATGACTGGACCGCCCTGTGGCGCACCATGGGCGAACGGGCCATGGGCCAGCAGGCCGAACCCGTCGCAGTGCCGGCCAAGGGCGACCGCCGGTTCTCGGACCCGGCCTGGAGCGACGAGCCGGTCTATGACTATCTGAAACAGGCTTATCTGCTGGCCGCGCGCCAGCTGCAGGATTTCGTCGCCGCCGCCCCGGTCGATGACGCCACCCGCGCGCAGGTCGATTTCGCCAGCCGGCAGATGATGAACGCCCTGGCGCCAACCAACTTCCCTCACACCAATCCGCAGGTCGCGCGCCGCACGATCGAGAGCGGCGGTCTGAACCTGATGACCGGTCTGTCGAACCTGCTGGAGGACGTCGGCAAGGGGCAGGGACTGGTCAGCCGCCGTGCGCCGAACGATTTCGAACTGGGCGTCAATGTCGCCGCCACCCCGGGGGCGGTGGTGTTCCGGAACGACCTGATGGAACTTATCCAGTATGCGCCGACGACCGACAAGGTCTATCGCCGCCCGCTGCTGTTCGTGCCGCCGCTGGTCAACAAATACTATCTCTTCGACCTGACGCCCAAGGCCAGCTACCTGAAATGGCTTGTGGATCAGGGCCACACCGTCTTCGTCATCTCCTGGGCCAACCCCGACGAGAGCCACGCCGACACGGGCATGGATGCCTATGTTAAGGATGGCGTCATCGCCGCCCTCGACGCCGTCGAGGCCGCGACGGGCGAGGCCGACGCGGATCTGGTGTCCTACTGCCTTGGCGGCACCCTGTCGGCCATGACCCTCGCCTATCTGGCCCAGACCGGCCGCGCCGACCGGGTCGCCTCCGCCACCCTGATCGCGACCCTCGTCGACTTCGGCGACATGGGCGAATGGTCGGTGTTCACGAGCGAGCAGGACCTGAACGCCTTCGACCGCTATCTGGACGACAAGGGCTATGTCGAGGCGCACGACCTGACCAAACTGTTCTCGGCGGTGCGCGCCAACGACCTGATCTGGTCGTCGGTGGTGAACCATTATCTGCTCGGCGACGAGGCGCGCGCCTCGGACCTGCTGTGGTGGTTCGACGACGGTTCCCGCATTCCGGCGCGCATGCTCAAGGAGTACGGGCGTCAGATCCTGCGCGGCAACCAACTGAAGGACGGCGGCGTCGCCATCGACGGTGTGACGCTGGACCTCAAGGCCATCGAGACTCCGGTGATGATCGTGGCGCTCAAGGACGACCATGTCTCGGCGTGGAAGAACACCTATGCCGGCCGCCACTTCTTCGGCGGACCGACGCGGTTCCTGCTGGGCGGCTCAGGCCACAACGCCGGGATGATCAATCCGCCCGCGGCCAACAAGCACGGCTACTGGACCAATGATGACGCCCCGGCCGACGCGGAGGCCTGGCTGGCCGGCGCCGAGCAGAAGCCCGGCTCGTGGTGGCCGGAATGGCAGGGCTGGCTCGACGCCGCCGCCGCCGACGACAAGGTCAAGGCGCGCAAGGTCGGCTCAGGCAAGCTCAAGGCCGGCGCCGCCGCGCCCGGCGACTACGTCCGCGTTCGCCACTAGGCCTTCGCGATCTCCTTTTGGGCCGCTGCCCGCAACAGCAGGGCGGCGGCATAGAGGACCACGACCACGACCGCCCAACGCAGCGGCTCGATCGGCATTTCCTTGACCACGAAAGCGGCGACCAGAACGGCCGGTATGCCGCCCAGCGCGATGCCGATGACGATCCGCAGGTCGATCCGCTCGGCGTTGATGTAGCGGAAGCCGGTGGTCGGCATCAGGAAGGCGCAGGCGCTGGCCATGATCGGGAAGGCCAGGCGCGGGTCCAGACCCAGCAGGCTGAGCAGGATCAGGGCCGGGGCGTAGAGGCCGATCCCGAAAGACATCAGCATTCCCATGATGAAATGGCCTGCGATGGCGATCCACATCAGGCTGGGTTCCAGTGCGGTGGCGGTTCCGCCGATCGGCATCAGGTCCAGATTGCTCATGGCGTAGAGCGCGGCTGCGATCAGCAGGGCGACGCCGACGATCCCCTGAACCACCCGCACCGGGGCGCGGACCATCAGCGGCGCTCCGACCACGGCGCCCGCCACCGCCGCGACGATGCAGGAGACCAGCAGCATCGGGTCGACGTGGATGCCCAGCAGCACCAGAAAGACCGCTGACTGAACCATGGTCGGCAGGGCGTGGCCGACGTTCAGCGTCGCGGGGATGAAGCTGTCGGGCGTCATCTTGCGGAACCGGAGCCAGGCGGTCGTCGGAGCGAATGAGCCGATGCCGAGGGTGTCGAAGAAATTGGCGACGGCGCCGAGGATGACGGACTCAGGTCCGGGCGCGCCGGTCCCGCGCTTCAGCGCCGCCCGGCCGAGCACCACGACGAAGGCCGTAGCCAGCAGGGCCAGGGCCGTCAGCAGAATTGTCAGGACCAAGGTCTTCCCCCCCTTGTCGTTCGATGCCCAACTGAGCACGATCGTATACGATACTCAATCCAGCGACGCGCGGAGCAGGTCATGGCGAGCGGTTCAACATCGGTTCCGGCCCCGATCGGCGCGGTCGAGCGGCAGGCGCGTCTGACGGGTCTTCGAATGAGCATGGAAGCGGCAGGGGTCGCGACCGTGCTGCTGGGTTCGACTTCCAGCCTGCGCTATTTCACCGGCCTCGACTGGTATGCGTCCGAACGCCTCGTGGGTGCCTTGGTCCATGCCGCGGGCGGCCTCGATTACATCACACCGCAGTTCGAGCTGGAAAAGGTCGAGGGGCTGATCGGTCTTCCGGGCGAGGTCCTGACCTGGGAGGAAGATGAGAGCCCCTGGAGGCTCGTCGCCGACCGGATCGGCCCCACCGTGCGGATGGCCGTCGACGAGCGGATGGCGCTGGCCATGTATCGGAGCCTGCGCGCCGAGATCGACGATGCGCGTCTGGCCGACGCCGCGCCGCTGATCCATGCCCTGAGGAGTCGTAAGTCGCCCGCCGAGATCGCGCTGATGTCCCACGCCAAGGCCATCACCATCGAGGTTCACCGGCGCGCCCACGCGCAGCTTCATGCCGGCCAGCGCGCCTCCGAGGTCGTCCGCTTCATCGACGACCAGCATCGGGCTCTGGGCGGGTCGGGCAGTTCCTTCTGCATCGTCTCCTTCGGCGAGGACACCTCCCTGCCGCATGGCGGCGAGGGCGACCGGGTCCTCGCTGAAAGGGATGTGGTGCTGATCGACACCGGCACGCGGATCGACGGCTACAGCTCCGACATCACCCGGACCTATGTGTTCGGCGACGCGAGCCCGGACGTGCGGCGCGTCTGGGATGCCGAGAAGCGGGCGCAGGCGGCGGCCTTCGAGGCGGCGCGACCGGGCGTGCCCTGCGAGGCTGTCGACGCGGCGGCGCGGCGGTCGCTCGAGGCCGACGGATTCGGCCCGGACTACAGCCTGCCGGGCCTGCCGCACCGCACCGGCCACGGCATCGGCCTGGATATCCATGAAGGGCCGTATCTGGTGAAGGGGGATGCCACGCCGCTGGCGACCGGCATGTGCTTCTCCAACGAGCCGATGATCGTCGTGCCCGGTCGGTTCGGTGTGCGGCTGGAGGACCATTTCCACATGACCGACGCCGGGCCAGCGTGGTTCACCCAGCCGCAGCACAGCCTCGACGAACCGTTCGCCGACGTCCCGGCCTGGCTGGCCGGCTAGACCTCTGGCAGCTGGGCCCGCAGGTCGACGAGCGTGGCCCTGATGTGCGCGCGGGCTTCCCGACGAACGGTCTCGGTCCGGCGTTCCAGCCAGGCCTGAAGCAGGGCTTCATGCTCGTGACTGGCCCGGTCGAGTCGGCGGTGCTCGCCAAGGTGCACCCGTACATAGCGTTCGGACAGGGCGAGCAGCCGGTCGACCGTCTCGATGGTCACCGCGCGGCCTGAAGGCCGGACCAGCGCCAGGTGGAACTCGCGATTGCGGCGTCCGACATCGGCGAGGCCGTTCTTCAGCGCGGCGTCCAGTGCGGCGAAGGCGCTACGGGCCGCTTCATGCGCGGCCGCGTCGGCCTCAAGCGCGCCGAGCACGCAGGCGATCGGTTCAATACGAAGGCGCAGGTCGAAGACGTCCTCGGCGTCGGCGCGCGACAGGGGCCGGACGATGAAGCCGCGGTTGGGGTGGGAGACGACCAGCCCCTCGCTCTCGAGCCGAGCGAGGGCCTCACGCAGGGGAATTTTGCTGACGCCCAGCTCCAGCGCGAGGGCGTCCTGACGGATCGGGGCATCGGCGGGCAGGCGGCCCGAGAGGATGCGTTCGCGCGCCTCGGTGAAGACCTGGTCGGGCAGCAGACGCGGCGCGCGGGTCGTCATCCTCAGACCACCTGAAATCCGTGGGCGAAGACGTCCTCGTCGTCGATCCAGATCTCGTTCAGGCTTGTGGCGATGGCCGAGCCCTCGACCGAGGGGATGATGGCGGGGCGGCCGCCGACCTCTGTCTCGGCTTCCACTCGGCCGATGAACCGGCTGCCGATATAGCTTTCATGGACGAAGGCCTGACCGACCGGCAGCCGGCCTGTCGCGTGTAGATGCGCCAGGCGCGCGGAGGTGCCTGTCCCGCATGGACTGCGGTCGATGGCCTTGTCGCCGTAGAAGACGGCGTTTCGGCCATCCGCGCCCTCGCCCTTCGGCTTGTCGGCCCACAGAAGGTGGGAGACGCCGCGGATTGTCGGGTCGAGCGGATGGACGGGCGTATAGACCTCGCGCAGCAAGGCCCGGATGACCGGCGACAGTTGCAGGATGCGGGCGGCACCCAGATCGTCCAGGCCGGCATAGGCGCCCTGGGGTTCGATGATGGCGTAGAAGTTTCCGCCATAGGCGACGTCGATGGTCAGGGGGCCGAACCCGGGAACGTCGATCTCGATGCCCTGCTGCGCCAGATACGACGGCACATTGCGAATGCGGACGGACCGGACGCGCGTGCCGTCCTGCACATAGTCCAGTTCGATCACGCCGGCGGGCACCTCGGCGATGACCTTGCCCAGCGTGCGCGGTTTGATCAGCCCGTGCTCCAGCGCGAAGGTGATGATGCCGATGGTGCCGTGACCGCACATGGGCAGGCAGCCGCTGGTCTCGATGAACAGGATGCCGACGTCGGCCTCGGGCGTGGTCGGCGGATACAGAAAGCCGCCGCTCATCATGTCGTGGCCACGTGGCTCGAAACAGAGGCCGGTGCGGATCCAGTCGTAGC
The DNA here is from genome assembly GCF_002343105.1 of Brevundimonas sp. UBA2416. Taxonomy (NCBI): domain Bacteria; kingdom Pseudomonadati; phylum Pseudomonadota; class Alphaproteobacteria; order Caulobacterales; family Caulobacteraceae; genus Brevundimonas; species Brevundimonas sp. UBA2416. The sequence goes on along the minus strand of NZ_DDRM01000045.1, from coordinate 19,248 downwards.
GGGTCATGAAGTCCTGACGCCGGGCGCTCATCGTATCGCCGGTCAGTTCAGGCGCGCCCTCAATCACCAGCCGCACGGGATTGCCGGCGGTGTGGCCGTCTATGCAGCGGAAGACGTGCCGCGCCATGGCTACAGGACCGGTCGGGTCGCGGCGGCCTTTTCGACCATGGCGATCACCTCGGCCCGACGCGCGCCGACCAGCGGATGGCGCGGTGGCCGGACGCGCTCATGGCCGCGTCCCATAACCTGTTCGGCGATCTTGATGGACTGGACCAGGTCATGGTCGGCGTCGAGGTGGAGCAGGGGCATGAACCAGCGGTAGATGGCGAGGGCCGTCTGCATGTCGCCGCGCTTGAACGCGTCCCACAGGGCCAGGGATTCCTTCGGGAAGGCGTTGGTCAGGCCGGACACCCAACCCTGGGCGCCCAGCATCAGGCCTTCCAGCGCCACATCGTCGAGACCGGCGAACAGGACGTAGCGGTCGCCGAACTCGTTGAGCAGGTCGGTGAAGCGGCGCGTGTCGGGCGCGCTCTCCTTGAGGGCGACGACATTGGGCAGGTCCGACAGGGCGTGCAGGGCCTCGAAGCCGATGCTGACCCGATAGGCCGGCGGGTTGTTGTACAGCATGATCGGCAGGCCGGTGGCCTCGGCCACGGTGCGGAAATGGGCGGCCAGTTCGGCCTGGGTCGGCACATAGACCATGGCCGGCAGGACCATGAGGCCGTCGGCCCCGATGGTCTCGGCGTCGCGGGCGAAGGCGGCTGCGCGACGGGTGTCCAGCTCGGCGACGCCCGCGATCACCGGCACGCGTCCGGCCACGGTCTTCACCGTCGCGGCCAGCATGGCGCGCTTCTCGTCGGCGTCGAGCGAGTTGTTCTCGCCCACGGTGCCCATGACGATCAGCCCGTGCACGCCGTCGCGGATGAGGCCATCCTGCACCGTCGCGGTGGAGTCGAAATCGATCGAGAAATCCGCCGCGAACTGCGTGGTGGCGGCGGGGATCACGCCCTCCCAGGAAATCGACATCGGGTCCTCGCTTCCAGTGACTTAAGCCATTATCGTATACGATCCTGAGGTCGAGGCAACGGGAGTCCGATGCAACCAAAGTCCTGGCTCGTTATCGGCGGCGGTCTGGTCGGGGCCGCCTCCGCGCTGCGGCTGCAGGCGGCGGGCTTCGCCGTGACCCTGATCGACCCGGGCGATCCGCGCCGCGCCGCCTCATTCGGCAATATCGGACATATCGCGGCCGAACAGGTGTCGCCGCTGGCGTCGCGCGAGAGTCTGCGGACGTTTCCGGGCCGTCTGTTCGGCCTCGGCGGACCGCTCGATTTCCGCTGGCGGGACGCCGGCCTGTGGGGGCCGTGGGCGATGCGGTTCATCGCGGCCTCTGGTCCGGCGCAGCACGCGCGCGGGCAGGCGGCCCTGACCGCCATCCTCGCTCAGGCACTGCCGGCATGGCGGCGACTGGCCGACTTCTCCGGAGCGCCCGGGATCGTCGGTCGCGACGGCCATGCCGTGGTCTGGATGTCGGAGCAGGCAGCCGGGAAGGGGCTCAAGGCGTGGGAAAGGTCGCCGACCGGCAGCACCACGTTCAGGTCGATGGATGCGGACGATCTGGCCCGCTATGCGGAGGTGATGACCCGCGCGCCGGTCGCGGGCATTCGCTTTTCCGGCACGGCCCAGGTGAGCGAGCCACAGGCCGCCCGTGACGCCCTGATGGCCGCCTTCAAGGCGCAAGGCGGGGAGGTGGTCCATGCTAGGGTCGAACGTCTGTCGGGCGGCGATCGCGTGATCGCTCATCTCGACGGCGGCGGAGCGCGCGAGGCCGAAGGCGCGCTGGTCGCGGCGGGGGCATGGGCCGGTTGGCTGATGCGCGGGCTCGGCGTCGACGCCCCGGTGATCGCCGAGCGCGGCTATTCGGTACAGAGCGCCGACCACAGCTGGGACGAGACCCTGCCGCCGACGGTGTTCGAGGAGCATTCGATGGTGGTTTCCCGCTTCACCAGTGGTCTGCGCGCCTCCAGTTTCGTCGAGTTCGGCTCGCCCGATGCGCCCGGCGATCCGCGCAAATGGCGGGCGCTGGAGCGGCGGCTTGGCGATCTCGGCATTCGCTTCTCGCCGGAGCCGGATCGGTGGGTCGGGCCGCGGCCGACCCTGCCTGACTATCTGCCGGCCATCGGGCGGCTGGAGCGTGACCCGCGCATCCTCTATGCCTTCGGTCACCAGCACCTCGGTCTGACCATGTCAGCGATCACCGCCGAGCTGACGGCGTCACTGGCGCAAGGAACGGAGCCGGTGATCGATCTCGCACCCTTCCGGATCGAACGGTTCGGCCGAGGTTGATGGATGGGCAGGCCCGCTTCCGTTCATTGCCTCCCGGCCTGATCCAGCATCCCTTCCAGCGTCGTCAGCTCGTCCGCCTCCTTCGCCGGCTTGTCCCAGCGGATGCGGCTGATCCGGGGGAAGCGCATGGCGACCCCGGACTTGTGACGCTTCGACCGTTGCAGCCCCTCGAAGGCCACCTCGAGTACGAGGCCGAACTCGCGGCTCGCCTTGACCGACCGCACCGGGCCGAAGCGTTCGACGGTGTTGTCGCGGACGAATTTGTCGAGCTGCTTCAGCTCCTCATCGGTGAAGCCGAAATAGGCCTTGCCCACCGGTGTCAGGGCGTGACTGCCGTCGATGTCCTCGGTCCAGACCCCGAAGGTGAAGTCGGAATAGAAGCTGGACCGTTTGCCGTGCCCTCGCTGGGCATACATCAGCACGGCGTCGACCAGATGCGGGTCCTTCTTCCACTTGAACCACGGCCCCTTGGGGCGGCCCGCCTCATAGACGCTGTCGAGTCGTTTCAGCATCAGGCCTTCCGCTGCCTGTGGGTCGCCCTCCGGCGGCATTGAGCGCAGCGCCGCGAGGTCGTCCCATGAGGCGAAGGGCTGGATCGGGGACAGATCGATCCGGTCGGACGCAAGCAACGCGACCAGAGCCTCCAGCCGGGCCCGCCGCTCTGCAAAGCTCAGCTTGCGCAGTTCGACTCCGTCCGCCGCCAGCAGGTCATAGGCGCGAATGCCGGCGGGATATGCCGTCATCACCTTGGCGTCCGCCGTCTTGCGGTTCAGTCGCTGCTGAAGGTCGCCGAATGAACCGACCCGTCCCTCGCGCAGCACCAGAAGCTCGCCGTCGATGACCCCCTCATGGGTCAGGGCCGCCAGCACGTCCGGGAAGGTGGGTGATATGTCCTCGCCGGTGCGGCTGTACAGGCGCCTTACCCCGCCCTCGCTGACGGCCTGCACGCGTATGCCGTCCCATTTCCATTCGGCGACATAGGCGGAGGGATCCAGCTTCGCCATCTCCGCTTCGTCGATCGGCTGGGCCAGCATGACCGGCCGGAAGCGGCCGTGGGCATCGGCCGAGGGACGCTCGGCCCGGCCGTCCAGCCAGGCCAGAAGGTCGGCATAGGGCGGTGACTGGGCATGCCAGACCTCCTGGATGTCCGGCACCTCCACCCCGCCGAAATCAGCCGCCGCCTGCCACGCCAGCCGCGCCGAGACTCCGACGCGCAGCCCCCCCGTCACCAGCTTCAGAAGGGCCCAACGGCCGTCGGCGTCGAGGGCGTCCAGCCAGCCTTCCAGCAGGCCCTGCACATCGCCGCGCCTTGCCTGCGTCAGGGCGTCGATCACCTCGGACAGGTCCGGCTCGCGATTGGCGCCGTGACGTGCTGGCCAGATCAGGGCGACGGTTTCGGCGAGATCTCCGACATAGTCGTAGGACAGGCGGAACAGTTCGGGATCGACGCGCGCCTCGACGGCCCGGCGGATCATGGCGGGCTTGGCGGCGGTGAAGGTCAGGGCGCCGGTCAGGGCGGCGAGCGCCCATCCGCGGTCGGGGTCCGGCGTGTCCGCCAGATGGTCGCGGATCAGACGGAGCTTGGCGTTGCGCGACGCCGTCAGCGACAGGCGATCCAGCAGGGCGGCGAAGGCGCGCATCAGTCGTCGTCCTCGTCCTCATAGCCCACAAGGTGCAGGGCCCGCGCCTTGAGGCCATTCAGCTCCGCCCAACGGCGCAGGGCGTCGTCGCGTCCATGGGTGATCCAGACCTCCTGCGGCGACAGTTCCGTCAGCGTCTCCGTCAGCTCATCCCAGTCGGCGTGGTCAGACAGTACGAGCGGGAGTTCCACGCCGCGCTGTCGCGCGCGAGCCCGGACGCTCATCCAGCCAGAGGCGAAGGCGGTGACGGGATCGGGGAAGCGTCGGCTCCACCGATCCGCCAGCGCAGATGGCGGGGCGATGATGATCCGGCCGGCGAAGTCGGCCTTTGATCCCGTCGCCGGCGCCAGCGGGCCCAGCGTCACGCCGAAATGCTCGTAGAGACGGTTCAGGCGTTCCAGTGCGCCGTGGACATAGATGGTCTCGTCATACCCGGCTTCACGCAGCAGCCGGATCACCCGCTGCGCCTTGCCCAGGGCATAGGCGCCAACCAGATGGGCGCGCTCGGGAAACTGCTGAACCGAGCGCAGCAGCCGCGCGATCTCCTGTGTATCCGGTGGATGGCGGAAGACCGGCAGGCCAAAAGTCGCTTCGGTGATGAAGACGTCGCTGGGCACGGGTTCGAACAGTGCGCAGGTCGGGTCGCGGCGGCGCTTGTAGTCGCCCGAGGCGGTGATCGTCAGACCGTGCTGGCGGACGGTCGCTTGCGCCGAGCCCAACACATGGCCCGCCGGCGCCAGAGACAGCTCGACGTCCCCGACCGTGACCTGCTCACCATAGGCCAGCGGCTGTGTGTGCCCGGCGAAGTCATGGCCGTAGCGCTCGCCCATGATGGCGAGGGTCTCGGGTGTCGCCAGCACCGCTCCATGCCCCGCCCGTGCATGGTCCGCATGACCATGGGTGATGACCGCCCGATCGACAGGCCGCGGCGGATCGATGAAGAAGGCGCCGCCCGGACACCACAGCCCATCGGGTGTCGGCCTGAGGATCGCTTCGAAACGGCGTGAATGACGAGGGTCTGAGGGCTGGGGCATGGAGTTCCGAAGCGAGCTTGCAGAACCTTGAACGCCGCGACAATGCGAGGTTTCCGTTCCGATCGATCTTCAACCGGAAACGCCCGGCGCGCCGCCTAGCGAAGCGCCGCGTTGATCCGGTCGAGAGCCGCCGCGCCCGGAACCAGTTCAGCATCGGACAGGGCGTTGAGCGGCTTCGCGACGGTCGCCAGGGCGTCATGCAGATCTTCGGACTCGGCCTCAACATAGAGCAGGCCGGTGACGATCTCGCCGACGGCTTCCCGTTCGTGCAGATAGGCCATGGCCTTGACCCGGTCTGTCGCGTCGTAGTCCCGGGCGACCTTGCGCAGCATCAGGACCGATCCGTCGTGCTGGGCCACCTCAACCAGTGAGCCCGGCGGGTAGGCGGCGGTGACTGGCGCGCGACCTAGGATCACATCCAGCCGGTTGACCGCCTCATTGTGCTCGCGCACCCAGTCGAAACTCTTGGTTGATCCCTTGTGGTTGTTGAACGCCACGCAGGGACTGAGCACATCGATGAAGGCCGCGCCCTTGTGCGTCAGGGCCGCCTTGATCAGGGGCACCAGCTGGTCCTTGTCGCCGGAGAAGCTGCGGCCGACGAAAGTGGCGCCCAGCTGCAGGGCCATGGCGACCAGGTCGATGCCGCTGTCGGAATTGACCGCGCCCTTCTTGGACTTGCTGCCCTTGTCGGCGGTCGCCGAGAACTGCCCCTTGGTCAGGCCGTACACCCCGTTGTTCTCGACGATATAGGCCATGTTGACCCCGCGCCGCATGGCGTGGGCGAATTGGCCCAGACCGATCGAGGCGCTGTCGCCGTCGCCCGATACGCCCAGATAGATAAGCTCGCGATTGGCGAGGTTGGCGCCGGTCAGCACCGACGGCATCCGCCCGTGCACGGTGTTGAAGCCATGGCTGGCGCTGAGGAAATAGTCCGGCGTCTTGGACGAACAGCCGATGCCGGAGAGTTTGGCGAGGCGATGGGGCTCCAGATCAATCTCGAAACAGGCCTGAACGATGGCGGCGCTGATCGAGTCGTGGCCGCAGCCCGCGCACAGGGTCGAGACCCGACCCTCGTAGTCGCGGCGGGTGAAGCCGAGCTTGTTGGTCGGCAGGGAGGGGTGATGGAACTGCGGTTTGACGATGTATGTCATTGCGCCATCTCCCCGGCCGCATTGGCGTCGACCGCGCCCATCCCCCTTGCCAATTCGGCCTGGATGAAGCGGGCTGTGATCGGCGAGCCATCGTAGTTGAGCACCTTGACCAGCCGGGCCGGGTCGACCCCGCCTTCGTTGATCAGCAGGGTGCGGAGCTGGGCGTCCCGGTTCTGCTCGACCACGAAGACCAGTTCGTGATGGGCGATGAATTCGAACACCTCGCCGGGGAAGGGGAAGGCCCGAACGCGCAGGGCATCGACGTTCAGACCCCGTGCTTCAAGACCCGCCAGAGCCTCGTCCATCGCAGGAGAGGTGGAGCCATAATAGATCACGCCATAGGACGTCCGCTCCCGGGCCTTGCGCAGGATCGGCGCGGGCACGAGCGTCCTGGCCGTGTCGAACTTGCGCAGCAGCCGCTCCATGTTGTCGACATAGACGGCACCCTCCTCGCTGTAGCGGGCGTAGGGATCGCGCGAGGTGCCGCGGGTGAAATAGGCGCCCTTCGAAGGGTGCGTCGCCGGCAGGGTGCGGTACGGGATGCCGTCGCCGTCGACATCCTTGTAGCGACCGAAGTCGGCGCCCGCCTCGAGCATTTCCGCCGTCATGACCTTGCCGTGGTCGAGGCAGCGGCTGTCGTCCCACCGGAAGGGTTCGACCAGCCATTCATTCATGCCCATGTCGAGGTCGAGCATGACGAAGACCATGGTCTGCAGCCGGTCGGCCAGGTCGAAGGCGCTGGCGCCCATTTCGAAGCATTCGCCCGGACCTTCGGGCAGCAGCAGGACGTGTTTGGTGTCGCCGTGGCTGGCGTAGGCCGCTGACAGGATGTCGGACTGTTGGGTGCGGGTCGGCATGCCTGTGGAGGGACCGCCGCGCTGGACGTCGAAGATCACGGCCGGGATTTCGGCGAAATAGGACAGGCCGATGAACTCCTGCATCAGCGAGACGCCCGGCCCCGAAGTGCAGGTGAAGGCGCGCGCGCCGTTCCAGCCGGCGCCGACGACCATGCCGATCGATGCGATCTCGTCCTCCGCCTGGACGATGGCATAGCGGGCCTGCCCGGTCTCCGGGTCGTGACGCAGCTTGCGGCAGTATTCCGTGAAGGCCTCCGCCAGCGAGGTCGACGGGGTGATGGGGTACCAGGCGCAGACCGTGGCCCCGCCGTAGACCGCGCCGAGCGCGGCCGCTGTGTTGCCGTCGACAAAGATCCGGTCCCCTACGGCGTCGGCCCGCTTCAGCTGCAGACCGAGCGGCTTGAGGTTCTGTTTCGCGTGGTCGAAGCCGATATGGAGGGCCTCGATATTGGCCGGAATCATCGCCGGCTTGGAGGCGTATTCCTCTGCCAGAAGCGCTTCGACGACGTCCTGCTCGATGCCGAGCAGGAAGGTCAGGGCGCCCAGGCAGATGATGTTTTTCATCACCTTCCGCTTTGACGGCTCGACGTAGGCGGCGTTGCAAAGGGCAGTGAGGGGGACGCCGACGACCGTGATGTCCTCCCGGAACTTGCTGGCCGGCATGGGTTTGGTGGAATCGTAGAAGAGGTAGCCGCCCGTATCGATCTCGGCGACGTCGCGGTCCCAGGTCTGGGGGTTGAGGGCGACCATCAGGTCCACGCCGCCGCGCCGACCCAACCAGCCATGGCCGCTGACCCGGATCTCGTACCAGGTCGGCAGGCCCTGGATGTTCGACGGGAAGATGTTCCGCGCCGCCACCGCCACCCCCATCCGGAGGATCGCCTTGACGAAGAGGCCGTTGGCGCTGGCCGAGCCGGAGCCGTTGACGTTGGCGAACTTGACCACGAAGTCGTTCACGGCGGCGGTCGGGCGGGTCATTTCGAACACCCGCCGGCATGGGTCATCTCGATAAGAACCTTCTGCATGTCCCACGCCCCGGTCGGGCATCGCTCGGCGCACAGGCCGCAGTGCAGGCA
>NZ_DDRM01000045.1:0-11017 GCF_002343105.1 Brevundimonas sp. UBA2416 | reverse complement strand
TGCAGGCAGACGTCCTCGTCCTTCACCATCACCCGCCCCGTTGGCAGGGCCCCGGATATGTAGAGATCCTGGGTCAGGTTGAGCGCCGGCGCCTTGAGACGGGGGCGCAGTTCTTCCTCTTCGCCATTGACGGTAAAGGTGATGCAGTCAGTCGGGCAGATATCGGCGCAGGCGTCGCATTCGATGCACAGCGGGGTGGTGAAGACCGTCTGGACGTCGCAGTTGAGGCAGCGCTGGGCCTCGGCCAGGGCCAGGGCGGCGTCAAAGCCCAGCTCCACCTCGGCCTTTACATTGGAAAGAGCCTCCGCGATCGGCAGCTGGGGCACGTTCTGGCGGTCATCATTGGAGATGTCGTTATCGTAGCTCCACTCGTGGATGCCCATCTTCTGCGACGAGACCAGCACGCCCGGCGGCGGGCGGAGCCTGACGTCGTTGCCACGGCAGAAATGGTCGATCGAGATCGCCGCGTCATGGCCGTGGGCCACGGCCCAGATGATGTTCTTGGGCCCGAACGCCGCGTCGCCCCCGAAGAAGACCTTGTCGTTGGTCGACTGAAGCGTTGTCTCATTGACGACGGGCATGCCCCATTCATCAAACTCCAGACCGATATCCCGCTCGATCCAGGGGAAGGCATTCTCCTGGCCGATGGCCACCAGCACGTCATCGCACGCGATATGCTCGTCAGGCGCCCCCGTCGGCCTGAGCGTGCGGCGGCCCTTCTCGTCGACGACGGGCGTGACCTTCTCGAAGGTGACTCCGGTCAGCTGGCCGTCGGCGTGGGTGAAGGCCTTGGGGACGAGGAAGTTGAGGATCGGGATGCCCTCGTGCACCGCGTCCACCTTCTCCCACGGTGAGGCCTTCATTTCATCGTAGCCGGAGCGGACGACGACCTTGACGTCCTCGCCGCCGAGGCGGCGGGCGGTGCGGCAGCAGTCCATGGCGGTGTTGCCGCCGCCCAGAACGATCACCCGCCGGCCGATCTTTTCGATGTGGCCGAACGACACGCTGGAGAGCCAGTCGATGCCGATGTGGATATTGGCGGCGGCTTCCTGTCGGCCGGGGACGTCCAGATCCCGGCCGCGCGGCGCCCCGGTGCCGACGAAGATGGCGTCGTAATCTTCCTTGAGCAGCGCTCCGAGGCTGTCGATACGCTCACCCAGCCGCATCTCCAGGCCGAGGTCGGTGATGTAGCCCATCTCCTCGTCGATCACGCTCTCTGGCAGGCGGAACCGCGGGATCTGGCTGCGGATCATCCCGCCCGCCCTGGCGTCGGCGTCATAGACGACGACGTGGTAACCGAGCGGCGCGAGATCCCGCGCGACGGTCATTGAAGCCGGTCCCGCGCCGATGCAGGCGACCTTCTTGCCGATACGGTTTGCCGGCGCGGTCGGCATACGGGCGGAGACATCGCCCTTGTTGTCCGCCGCGACGCGTTTCAGCCGGCAGATGGCGACCGGCTCGTCCTCGACGCGTCCCCGGCGACAGGCGGGCTCACACGGACGGTCGCAGGTCCGCCCGAGGATGCCGGGGAAGACGTTGGACTTCCAGTTGACCATGTAGGCGTCGGCGTGACGCCCCTGGGCGATCAGCCGGATATACTCGGGGACGGGCGTATGGGCCGGGCAGGCCCACTGGCAATCGACGACCTTGTGGAAATACTCAGGCGCCTCGGTGTTCGTGGACTCCAACGCATGGAACTCCTCTTCCCCCGCTCCGGAGCCCGGGTGAGAAGAACTGTCCTCGTCTACACAGGACGGCTCGCCCCACGCACGCAACAGATGCTTGAGCGGTTGTTCTAGACCGCGCCTGTGGTCCTATCCAGTGTGCCCGATAATTATTCGCCGGGTTGCTTTCATCAAGACCTTCTCCTCTCTGTCAGCCGGGCCCTACGGCGGACGCAGTCGACAAGCGGCAAGGTTGCACGCGAGACGCGAACCTGTTTGGACTGGTCCTGACGGAGGCGGAGGCTCAATCAAAATGTCGGGCGCGGAGTCGGAAGATCGGACAGGGGGGGCGTCGGACCCGTTCGAACCCCTGACGGCCGGCCACCTGTTCTTCCTGCTCCACCACGTCGTCCGGCAGCGCGAGACCGCCCTCGGTCTTGAACTGGTCAAGATGGGCCTTACGCTCAATCAATGGCAGATCCTCGCCACCCTGCGTCGGCTTGACAGGGCTACGATGGGAGAGGTCGCCGCCTTCTGCGCTACTGATCGCACGACGCTGACCCGAACCGTTGACCGAATGGTCGAAGATGGCCTGGTTCAGCGGGATCGCGACCTTGTCGATCGACGACAGGTGCATCTGGTCCTTACCGAGAAGGGGCGGGCGGTCTACGAGCGCGCCCTGCTGGACGTGACCCGCTTCAATGACCGGATCACGGGCGCGCTAAAGGCGGAGGAGGTCGAATGGTTACGGCCGATGATCCGTCGGGTTCTGGTTCACGTCCTTGAAGACAAGGACTGGGTAGACGACCTGATGGCCTTTCGCCGCATGAAGGGCGTCGGACCTGCGGCATGAGTTGAGCCTGCGATCCAGGGGCCTCAGACGCGGCGCAGGACCACCATGAAGCCGCGCATACGGCACGGTCGCCGCGGCTGACGCCAGCTTGGGAAAGCCGTCCGGGCAATCGACAGCTGCGGCGAGGCAAAGCCGCTATTGGCCAGCCCGGGGCAGGTTCCGGTACCCAAGGTCATGGTCTGGATCCACGGCGATGCCTGGACCGGCGGCGCGGCCATGGTGCCGGTACATGACGGGACAGCCTTCGCTCGCCACGGTGGGATCCTGATCTCCATCGGCTACCGCCTCGACATTGAAGGCTTTTCGCCGATCCAGGGTGTGCCGACCAATCCGGGTATGCGCGAGATGATCGCGGCGCTGAAAGGGGGTTAGGTCAGTAATAGAACATAATGAATCCTGATAACGATAGAGTAAAAGCTACCAATTACGCGGACGTAATTCTATTAAGTTGTGACGTAATAGAGACAACATGACATAAGTATTGAAGACCAGTTGTAATCGAAGCGCGCCTTGTACCACGATGCGAGCGTTGCAGGATCGCCGTGAGCATTGAGGCTCGGGTGTCACTCCGGTTGTCGCTCAAGCGGCAGCAGCATCGAACAACGAAAGGACGTCCTTTGAAAAATCCCAACAACCGGCAGAGACTGCTGGCCAGCACGCTGCTGACCGGAGCTGCATTCCTGGTCATTTCCGCCCCGGCCATGGCACAGGACACGCCGCAGGATGCAGAGCTTGACGATGTTATCGTCACCGGCTCGCGGATCCCGCAGGCAAACCTTGTCACCACGAGCCCGGTCACCCAGGTGACGGGCGAAGACATCGATGTTGCGGGGGTTACGCGTGTTGAGGACCTGATCAATCAGCTTCCGCAAGCGTTCGCCGCCCAGAACTCAACCGTGTCAAACGGAGCCTCGGGTACGGCCACGGTCGCGCTGCGCAACCTCGGCTCGTCGCGCACCCTGGTGCTGATCGACGGCCGCCGGATGGGCTACGGTTCCCCCAACGATGACGCAGCCGACCTGAACCAGATCCCGGAACAACTGGTCGAGCGCGTTGAAGTCCTGACCGGCGGCGCCTCCGCCGTCTACGGTTCGGACGCACTGGCCGGCGTCGTCAACTTCATCATGAAGAAGGACTTCGAAGGCCTGCAGGTCGACGCCCAGTACGGCTTCTACCAGCACAACAACGACTACGACGGCGTCGGCAATGTTCGCGCGGAAATCGCGCGTCGCGGCCTTACGAACCCGGGCCAGTTTGTCCTGCCTGAAGACGACGTCTCGGATGGCGAGAGCCGCTCTGTGAACATCATCATGGGCGTTTCCGCCCCCGACGGACGCGGCAACATCACCGCCTACGCCGGCTACCGGAACAACAATCCGGTCCTTCAGCGGGATCGTGACTATTCGGCCTGCGCTATCGACGCGCCGGCCGCCGCCACGCCGACGACCTTCACCTGCGGCGGATCGGGCACGTCCTTCCCCGGCCGCTTCACTGATTTCGCGGGTGGGTTCAACTCCACCCTCGGCACGGGACGCACCTTCGTGCCGTTCAACGCCGCCACCGGAAACTACAATTTCGGCCCGCTGAACTATTATCAGCGCCCCGACGAGCGCTACACCCTCGGCGCCTTCGGCCGCTATGAGCTGAACGACCAGGCCGAGGTGTTCGCCCAGCTGATGTTCTCGGACTACAAGTCGGTCGCCCAGATCGCCCCGTCGGGCAATTTCTTCAACACGGCCGAGATCAACTGCGGCAACCCGCTGCTGGGGCCTCAACAGGCCGCGACCATCGGCTGCACGGCGGCGGACATCACGGCAGACAACCGCCGGACCCTCTACATCGGTCGCCGCAACGTTGAAGGCGGCGGTCGTCAGGACTCCCTCAACTACACCTCCTATCGCGGCATCGTCGGCGTTCGCGGCGAGATCTCCCCAGGCTGGAACTATGACATCGCCGCGCAATACTCGCGTGTCGCCCTGGCCCGGACCTATCTGAACGACTTCTCCGTGACGCGTCTCGGCCGCGCGCTGGATGTGGTCGATACGAACCCCGGACCCGGCGTCACGCCGACCTGCCGCTCTGTCGTCAACGGCACCGACCCCAACTGCGTCCCCTACGACGTGTTCATTGCCGGTGGGGTGACCCAGGCGGCCCTCGACTACCTGCAGATCCCGCTGATCCAGACCGGTGAAACGACCCAACAGGTCGTCACCGCCGCCATTACGGGTGACACGGGCTGGTCAATGCCGACCGCGTCGCGCACCGTTCAGGTCGCGTTCGGCGCCGAGTACCGCCGTGACGCCCTCGATACGACGACTGACGCGACCTTCCAGACCGGCGACGGTGCTGGTCAGGGTGGACCGACGCTCGGCCTTGCCGGTGACACGGATGTCGCGGAAGTCTTCGGCGAGTTCCAGATCCCGCTCGCCGATGACCAGCCCTGGGCCTATTCGGCATCGATCGACGGCGCCTATCGGCGTTCCGAGTACGAAAACTTCGGCACGGATACCTACAAGCTCGGCGCCGACTATGCGCCGATCGAGGACATCCGCTTCCGCGCCAGCTACTCGCGCGCCGTCCGGGCTCCGAACGCCATCGAGCTTTTCACGGCTCCCGGTTTCGCCCTGTTTGACGCGGATCGGGATCCTTGCGACGCAACCACCGGCGTCGCTCCGGCGTCCTGCTTCGGCACCAACCCCTGGCAGGTGACCGCCGGCCAGTCGACCAGCGGCGCCCTGCGTAGCCCCGCCGGTCAATACAGCCGTCTTAACAGTGGCACTGCGACCCTGCGTCCGGAAGAGAGCGACACCATCACCTATGGCGTCGTCTGGTCGCCGTCCTTCCTGACCGGGTTCAACATCTCGGTCGACTATTTCGACATCCAGATCGACGATGCGATCCAGCCGTTCAACCCGCTGAACACCCTGGACTCGTGCTACATCTCGGGCGACGCGGCGGCGTGTGCCCGCATCACGCGTAACTCGAACGGATCGCTGTGGACCGGCAGCGGCGTGGTCAGCGACCCGAACACAAACATCGGCGGCTTCGGCACAACCGGCATCGATGTGAACGCCAGCTACAGCTTCGATCTCGAAGACCTGGGCATGGCGAATATGGGTGGTCTCCAGCTCAGCTACGTCTCGACCATCCTGTCGGAGCTCGTCACTGACAACGGGGACTCCGTCTATGACTGCGCCGGCTTCTATGCGAACCAGTGCGGCATTCCGAACCCGGAATATCGTCACCGCGCCAGGGTCAACTGGGCGACGCCGTGGGAACTGGACCTCTCCGCGACGTGGCGTCATTACGGCGAGGTGGAGATCGCGGTTCTGAACCGTGCAAACGGCTCGCTGAACAACGGGGGGAATCGTATCGATCGCTATTTCGATGCGGAAAACTACCTCGACCTCGCAGCCGTCTGGCAGGTCATGGACACCGTCACGGTTCGCGCCGGGGTGAACAACGTCCTGGACAACGATCCGCAACTGTCCCGGAGCGTTGGCACGACGGGTAACGGGAATACGTACCCGCAACTCTACGACGCCATGGGGCGGTACGTGTTCTTCGGGATTACGGCCAACTTCTAAACCCTGCTCCCCCGAGCAAACTGGGGCGGCGGATCCTGGGATCCGTCGCCCTTTTTTGTTGTGCAAGCGCGGCGAGCCGGGCGGGCCGCTCGTCAATGGCAGCGATCAGCCGGCCCGGTGTACGGGTACATCGCAGCACCTTCCCTCACCGCTCGAGGCCCGCGATCAAAGTGGGCGGCGCTTCAGCCGCGCCTGTTGGTTGGATGACATGAGCGCGACCCTTGTCGATCACCCGCTGCGCAACAGACTACGCCCGCCCGGCGAGCCCATGCGATACCGCGCCACGATCACGATCGATTTTGAGGCTGGCGACGAGTTCGAAGCGCAAGACGAGAAAGCTGCAATCGAAGCGGCTTTCGCAGCCAGCCAGCTGGTCCGGAAAAGCGCGCAACTGGACTTCAGGCGCCGCAAGCCCCGGGCGCGTCCCCGGCCGGGCGCGCCGGGCCTGATCATTGCGGCCTATGCCGATGACTGACGGGCCGGGGCGGCGGCGCAACAGTCTGTTGGCCTGCCTGACCTTTCTTCGAAAAAGCGCGCCGCAAATCACCATGTCCGAGATGCTGGTGTTCCTGTATGTCGCCGAGAACGCGGGCATCCGGATCAAGGAGCTATCTGAGCTTATGGGCACCACCCCGGCGACCGCGTCGCGTGCCGCGCGAGCCCTGGTTTCCAGAGGCGATCTCGGGGCGCTCCCACCCGGTCTGGGTTGGCTTGTGATGGCGTCCAACGACCGTGAGAAAATCTCGCGGCATCTGTATCTGACGCCGCTGGGGGTAGCGATCGTTCAGCGACTGGACACCCTGATCGGACGCGCCCAGCTGATTGGCGCCGCGGAGGCTCCGTCCTTTCGGGTTGTCTGAAGCTGTGACTCGGATCGTCCCGTCGGCAGGGCCTCGGCGCGGTAGAACGCGTGTGGGCCGCTGCCTTACCCGGCCATATCCGGCCCGGCGACCCGACAGAGGTCGGCGCGTCGCGACACGCCGTACAGCCGAAAGAGGGCCATCAGGTGATTGCGAACCGTGAAGTGCGACAGGCCGAGAGCCTGCGCGATCTCCTTGTTGGCCAGGCCCTTTCCAAGAAGGCTGAGGATCTGAATCTGGCGCTCCGTGAGGCTCCTTTCCGCCGGTGAGCCAACTCCGGAGGCCTCGACCCCCGTCGCCCGGCAGTGACTCCAGAGCCGTGTGAGGGTCTGGTGCAGGCGTTTTTCAGCGACCGGCTTGGTCAGGTAGTCTGTGGCTTGAAGGTCGAAGGCCTTGAGGGCGTGCTCGTGGTGCGCTGTGACAAAAACGAATTCCGGACGCCATCCCTGCCACCGTTCGAGCGCCGTGAGGCCCGAGCGTCCGGGCATCTCGATGTCGATGAACACGGCATCGAGTGGCAGCCCGCGCCCTTGCGACAGGATCGCCTCCGCGCTCCCGCACTCGATGAGGATCGTCGAGGGAGGACTGTCGATCCTGCCGAGAAGCCTGCGCAGCCGGGAGCGCGCAATGGGCTCGTCGTCAACAATCGCGACGCGCAGGGCGGGGGCATTTGTCGTGTGCATGGTCCGTCTCCGGACGGGACTCAGCAGTACGCGTGCTCCGGACCGCAAGCAGGACTCGATTGGCGGCCCGTTACGTTCTGCGAACGACATGAGCAGACCGGAGGCGACGAAGCCTGGCTGCATCATGCGCTGCAGATGTCAGGCGACCCTCACGGGGTCCGGGTGAGCTTTCTCATGCGCGACAGATAGGTTCGTCCGACCCGTAGCTCGGTGCCGTCCACAAGCACGGCGACAAGGGCGGCGAACGGCGCGGCCTTGAGGCTGGCGATCTCGTCCCTGCGCACAATTGAGCTGCGGTGGATCCTTACAAAGACGCCGGGATCCAGCCGCCGCTCGAGACTGGCCAGGCTCTCATGATGGAGAAATTTCCCGCCGGCGGTATGGATGCGAACATAGTCGCGCTCTGCCTCGAACCGGACGACCCGATCGATGGGCACGCGGAGAACGTCGCCCCGGGTACGCACCCAGAACTCCGACGCTGTGGCGCCGCCACCGGCCACCTCGACGCTTCTCCGGAGCGTCCGGACCGTCTCCAGCAATTCCTCGACCCGGTCCTGGCTCGTCCGACTTTCCACGGCGAGCGCCGCCCTCCCGACAGCCGCGCGAAGACGGGCCGGCACGATCGGCTTGGTGACATAGTCGATCGCCTGGGCGTCAAAGGCGCGCAGGGCATGATCGTGGAATGCCGTGACAATCACGACGGCAGGCAGGGGAGGGTGCAGGGTCTCGAGGAGGGCGAAACCATCTCCGCCCGGCATCTGTATGTCGAGCAGAAGGATATCGGCGGGGCGGGCCAGCAGTGCGGCGTGCGCGGCGGTGATGTCGGCCGCTTCATCGATCTCCCCGACTTCGGCACACTCGCCAACGAGCCGAATGGCGCGACGCCGGGCCAGCGGTTCATCATCGACAATCAGGACCCTGAGACCGCTCACAGCAGAACCCAGGGCAATTCTACCTGCGCGCGCCAGCACCCGGCACGAACCGGCCCGTATGAGAATCTGCCTTGCGTCCCGAACCGGGTGCGGATGCGCTCCGACACATTTCTGAGTCCGATCCCGGCGCCGGATCGGTCGGTCACCGTCCGGTCGGTCACCGGCATGTCATTGTCGATCGTCACGATCAGGCGGTCGTCGACGCGGGCTGCGGTGATCAGAATGGTCACGGGCCCGTTGGTGGTGCCCACGCCGTGCTTGATCGCGTTTTCGACGAGGGGCTGCAGCAGAAGACTCGGGATCAGCGCGTCGCCGAGCGCGGCGGGCACCTCGATCTTGAGATCCATCCGGTCGCTGAACCGTTCGCGTTCTATCAGCAGATAGTCCTCCTGCAGCGCCAGTTCATCGGCGAGGCGGACATCCTGCACCGGATCAAGCGTCAAGGTCGCCCGCAGGAAGTCCGACAGGGACAGCACCATGCGGTTGGCCCGGTCGGAAGCACCTTCCTCGATCAGGCCCGCGACCGAGTTCAGGGTGTTGAACAGGAAATGGGGACTGACCTGATAACGCAGGGCCTGCATCTGGGCGGCAAGCGCTTCCTCCCGGACGGCGGCGAGCTGACGTTCGCGATCGCGGGCCTCGTCGCTGTAGATCTGGGCCACGGAAAGACATGACCAGCCGAAGAACAGGGCGAGGCCCTCGATCATGGAGTAGCCGATATAGACGGGATCGACCGGCACAGGCTGGGGATAGACAAAGGCCATGTGAATGAGGTGGTCCACCAGGGTGAAGAGCGGCGTCGCCGTCGCCGCCATGGCGAGGCAGACCAGCGCACGGCGGCCGAAGGATTGACGACGCAGCTGGTACAGCAGGGCCGACATGCCGGTCGTGACGATCGCGCAGAAGCACAGCAGGATCAGTTTGCCGAAGAAGGATTCGACCGGATCGACGCCCGCAAGGCCCCAGAGAACCGTGTTGATAGCCAGGAAGCAGGTCAGATAGGCTGCCCCCAGCCGCCATGTGGCCCTCCAGGCGCTGCTGGAGAGGAAGCAGCAGTCGGTGCCGGCTTGCAGGGTCATGGTCATGACCCATTCTCCGGGATCGGAGGCCCCCCCGTCGAGTGGCGCTCGTCGGTGCACAGCCGCCACTCGTCGAATTCTCCGTCAGTCTGTCCGGTCGGGGGCGCCATCTGTCGGGTTCGCGGCCCTGTGCTCGTTGAAGCTGTCATACCGCCGATATAGCCTCGCTTCCTATGCGGCGGCCCTGCACTTCCTATGCGGCGGCCCTGCAGTGGCAAGGTTCCACACCCGTCGCGCCGCCGGCTCTGCAAGGGACGGCCCATGACATTCCTCGCGCTTGATCGCCATTTCCTCTCTCGCGAGCGCGCGTTTCAGGTGGCCCGGATCGGCACGGCCGGTCTGTTTCTTGCCCACGCCGTCGTACGTGTCGTGAACGATACGATTCCGCAGTTCGCCGGCTTCATGGCCAGCCACGGCTTTCCGCAGCCGACAGCCGTCGTCTGGGCCATAACCGTGATCGAGTTGATCGCCGCGCTTTGCCTCGTGGTCAGGTTTCGGGTCTCCTGCGCCTGCGCCTGCGCCGCCCTGGCTCTGATCGCCATCGGGGGAATCGTGCTGATCCACGCCAAGCTCGGCTGGTTCGTCGGTGAGCACGGAACGGGCGGGAGCGAGTTCAGCGTTGCCCTTCTGCTGTTGCTCTACCTCATCGCGATCGACGACCGTGCCTCGAAGGCGTTGCCTGGCAACTGAGCTCTCAAAGTCGAACCCGCCGATGGGGCGAGAAGGAGCGAGGCATGGTTGCGGCCGGGCTAATGTACGGGTTCAAACGCCATCGTCAGGGCGAACATCAGCGATCTCCTTCGGTGGAGCGGATGCCGCCGATCGCTTTGGGTCGCGAGACGTGGGGGAATCAACGTCCGGCGATCGGCGGCATCATGTGGGAGACCAACGGGTCGCCCAGGTCACTCTGCCGGTGGCGCCTCCTCCGCGGCAAGTACGGGCCGTGCACCGGTGCATCCCGGCGCAACCCACGGGACGGCGCACTCGGCCTCAAGGGGCCTTCGATCGTCGGTGCGCATCCATGTGATCAGCGCTGGCGACGGCATGACCAGGAGACGATGGGCCCGAAAGGGTCGCTCCTGGTGCGCCTGCGACAATGCACCGGCCCGGGCCGGCGACGGGCCCGCTCAGGCCGCCGCGGGCAGTCTTGCCACGTTGCAGTGGGTCCACAGCCGGTCCATGGCGCGGACGAGGTCGTCCATCATGGCGTCGGTGTGGTTGGGCGACGGTGTGAAGCGCAGTCGCTCGGTGCCCTTGGGCACGGTCGGATAGTTGATCGGCTGGACATAGACGCCGTGCTCTTCCAGCAGCATGTCCGAGATCATCTTGGTGTGCACCGGATCGCCCACGAACACGGGC
>NZ_DDRM01000015.1:244106-341299 GCF_002343105.1 Brevundimonas sp. UBA2416 | reverse complement strand
TCCTCCATTGAGGAGGAAGGGAGACTCGTTCTCCTCACCAAATCTCCATCGCATCGTCACCACCCCTCGCTTGACTTGGGCCGCCGCCTGTCGCACCCGCCTGACATGCGCTTGATCCTGCCCGCCCTTGTGGCCAGCTTCGCCCTCTCGACGGCTGCCTTCGCCGCCGAGCCCTCCGACACCGCCGCGGCGCTCCGCGACAAGGCGCTCGGCGATCCCACCGCCTGGACCCTTCTGGAAGACCTGACGACCGGGATCGGCCCGCGCCAGGTCGGCTCGCCGGGCATGGCCCGCGCCAAGGACTGGGCGGTGAAGACCTTCACCGATCTCGGATTCACCAACATCAAGGTCGAGACATTCGCCAAGCCGTCCTGGACGCGCGGCGCGGAGTCGGCCTCCATCGTCGGGCCGTACCCGTTCAAGCTGTCGATCTTGGGCCTGGGCGGCACCGTGCCGACCCCGGCCAAGGGCATCGAGGCCGAGATCGTGGTCTTCCGGTCCTACGCCGAACTCCTCGCCGCGCCGGAAGGGTCGCTGGCCGGCAAGATCGCCGTGGTCACCCAGTCGATGCCCCGCACCCAGGACGGCGCGGGTTACGGCGCCGCCGGCGTCGCGCGCCGTTCAGGCGCGTCGGAGGCCGCAAGACGCGGGGCGATCGCCTACCTGGTCCGCTCGATCTCGACCTCGGACTCGCGCCTGCCCCACACCGGCGCGTTCCGTTATGCCGAGGGCGTCGCCAAGATCCCCGCCGCGGCTCTGGGCGTGCCCGACGCCGAGCTGCTGGAACGCCTGGCCGCCCGCGGCCCGGTCAGGGTGAAGCTCAACCTCGCCTCGACGACCAATCCCGACAACGTCGCCTGGAACATCTCCGCCGACATCACCGGCAGCGAAAAGCCGGAGCAGGTCGTCGTCATTGGCGGCCACCTCGACAGCTGGGACGTGGGCACGGGCGCCATCGACGACGCCTCGGGCATCGCCATCACCACGGCGGCCGCCAAGCTGATCGGCGATCTGCCGCGCCACCCCAAACGCACCATCCGCGTGGTCATGTGGGGCTCGGAGGAGAGCGGCGGCTCCAGCGAAGCCTACGCCGCCGCCCGCAAGGATGAGATGGCCAGTCTGATCGCCGCCAGCGAGAGCGACCTGGGCGGCGATCGCATCTATGCCCTGCAGCTGCCGAAGGGCGCGGCCGGGGATCCGATCCAGGCGCAGCTCTCCGCCCTGCTGGCGCCGCTGAACATCATGGTCTCCCGAGAGCCGGCGCAGTTCGGCGGCTCGGATGTCGAAGGGCTGCAGGACGCCGGCGTGCCGGTGTTCAGCCTGCGCCAGGACGCCAGCCGCTACTTCGACTTCCACCACTCCGAGGACGACACGATCAACAAGATCGAGCCCGCGCAGTTCGACCAGAACGTCGCCGCCTGGGCCGCTGTCGTCTACATGATCGCCGACGGCGACATCGATTTCCGCACGCTCAAGGACGCCAAATGAGCCTGCCGCTCCAAGGCCATCACGTCGCCGTCCTGATGGGCGGCCTGTCCTCCGAACGCGAGGTCAGCCTGGTTTCCGGCGCGGCCTGCGCCACGGCGCTGGAGAGCCTCGGCGCGAAGGTCACGCGCATCGACGCCGGTCGCGACCTGGCCCAGGTGCTGGCCGCGCTGAAGCCCGATGTCTGCTTCAACGCCCTGCACGGCGAATGGGGCGAAGACGGCTGCGTCCAGGGCGTGCTGGAGACCCTTGGTCTGCCCTACACCCACTGCGGCGTGCTGGCCTCGGCCCTGGCCATGGACAAGGCCAAGTCCAAGGCGGTCCTGGCCGCCGCCGGGGTCATTGTGCCGGGCGGCGGGCTCTACAACCGGCACGACGTCGCCCGCGACCACGTCATGCCGCCGCCCTATGTCGTCAAGCCCAACGCTGAGGGGTCCTCGGTCGGGGTGTTCCTGGTCTTCGAGGGCGCCAACGGTCCCCCGCAGGAGGTGATCGCCCCGACCTGGACGTTCGGCGAGGAGGTGATGGTCGAGCCCTATATCGCCGGCATGGAGCTGGCCGTGGCGGTCATGGACGGCAGGGCCCAGACGGTCACCGAGATCGTCCCGCGCACCGGCTTCTACGACTATGACGCCAAGTACGCCGAGGGCGGCTCCGAGCACGTCGTGCCGGCGCGGATGCCCAAGGAGGATTTCGACCGCGCCCTGCGCCTGTCGGAGCTCGCGCACGCCGCGCTTGGTTGCCGCGGAGTGACCAGAAGCGACCTGCGTTATGACCCTGTTAAGCGTCTTCTGGTCCTTTTGGAGGTCAACACGCAGCCCGGCATGACGCCTACCTCTCTCGTTCCCGAGCAGGCGGCCCATCTGGGCACGTCGTTTGACCAACTGGTGCTCTGGATCGTGGAGGATGCGTATGCCCGCGGTAATGCGGGGGGCGGGGCGCGGTAGCGCCAAGCCCCGGGCCAAAGCGCCCGCGAACCGGGGCGCTGGACCCCGAAAAGCCTCCCAGGCTCCCCGGCCGGCGGCGAAGCTGCGCGCCGCGCGCGGCGTCCTGCCGCCGATGGTCGCCCTCGGCGTGGTCGGCGGCGTGCTCGCGCTCGGCCTGATCGTGACCCTGGCCACCGGCGACCGCGGCGAGCGGCTCGCCCACGCCGCCCTGGCCAGCAGCACCGGCGGTCTCGGCTTCAAGCTCGAGAAGGTGCATATCCAGGGCGCGTCGCCCATGGCCCAGCAGGCCGTTCTTGACGCCACCGGCCTGTACAAGGGGCAGCCGATCCTCGACGTCGACCTTGAGAAGGTCCGCCAGTCGGTGACCCATGTCGGCTGGGTCAAGGACGCCCAGATCGTGCGTCTGCTGCCCGACACCCTGGTCATCGCCGTCAAGGAACGCGAGACCCTCGCCGTGTGGCAGACGGGCGGTCGGACGTTTGTCATCGACGGCGGCGGGCGCGCCATACCCGAAGCGGATCCGGGTCGATTCCCGCAGCTGCCGCTGATCGTGGGCGAGGGCGCCAACGACGCGGCCGCCGCGATCCTGCCGGCGGTGCAGTCGCGTCCGCGTCTGCGCGACCGGCTGGAGGCGCTGGTGCGTGTCGACGGTCGCCGCTGGGACCTGCGCCTCAAGGATGGCGGCATCGTCCAGTTGCCGGCCGTCGACGAGGAGTCCGCCCTGATCCGTCTGGACCAGCTCGATGAGCGCCAGCGGATCCTGGAGCTGGGCTTCGAGAGGATCGATCTGCGCGAACCGGGGCTGATCGCCCTGCGTCCGCGTGACACGCCGCTGCCGGCCGAAGCGCCGGTCTCGGCGGGCGTTTAGTGAGCAGAGGGGCAGGGGTGCTCAGGACGATGGCTCGATCGGATGATCGCAAACAGGCCCGGGACAGCCTGAAGGCGGCGTTGGCGCGTCAGCCTGTGATCGCGGCGGTCGATCTGGGAGCCTCGAAGGTCGCCTGTTTCGTGATGAAGCCGGACGGCGTGCGCCGCGCCGATCGCACCCTGACCACGGCCGGAGTCGGCTACGTGCAGTCGCGCGGCGTCAAGGGCTCGACCATCGCCAGCATGGACGAGGCCGCCGAGGCCATCGCCCTGGCGGTCGAACGCGCCGAAGCGGTGGCCGGGGTCAGCGTCCAGGGCGTGACCATCGCCACCGCCGGCGGCCAGATGGCCAGCCATCGCGTGTCGGCCCGCGTGTCCATCGGGGCCCGGCCGATCTCCGACAATGACTGCTCGCGCGCCCTGGCCGCGGCCCTGGCGCAGATCCGGCTTCCCGGCCGGCGGCCCCTGCACATCCTGCCGATCGCCTGGTCGGTCGACGGCCAGCGCGGGGTGCGCGACCCCCGGTCGATGTTCGGCAAGAGCGTCGGCGTCGACCTGGTCGTCGTGTCGATCGCCGACACCATCTTCCAGACCCTCGGCCACTGCGTCGAGCGCGCGCACCTGCAGTTCGAGGGCGTTGTCGCCTCGCCCTTCGTCTCGGCCCTGGCCGCCCTCGAGGAAGACGAGATGGATCTGGGCGCCATCTGCATCGACATGGGCGGGGGCACGACCTCGGCCGCCGTGTTCAGCGGCGGCAGCCTGGTCCACGTCGAGTCCCTCGCGGTCGGCGGCGAGCACGTCACCCAGGATATCGCGCGCGGCCTGTCGACCTCCCGCGCCGGCGCCGAGCGCATCAAGACGTTGCACGGTTCGGCCATCGCCTCTGCCAACGAGGATCGCGAGATGATCGAGGCGCCGCCGCGCGGCGATGATCCGGGCGCCGGTCCCGTCATCGCGCCGCGCTCGCTGCTCAAGGGGATCATCGCCCCGCGCGTCGAGGAGACGCTGGAGCTTCTGCGCGAGCGCCTCAAGGAATCCGGAGCCCCGATCGAGCCCGGCGCGGGCATCGTTCTGACCGGCGGGGCCAGCCAGCTGGCCGGCGTCCGCGAAGTCGCCGTGCGGGTGTTTGACCGCCCCGTGCGCCTGGGCCGTCCGCGCCGCGTGCCGCATCTGGCCGACGCGGTGACGGGCCCCGCCTTCTGCGCCGCCGCCGGCATTCTGCACCGCGCCGCCTTCGGTCCGCGTGAAGCCGTGTCGGCCAAGGTGTTGGCCGGCGCCGGAAAGCGACGCGAACCGGTCGACCCCGGGGCGGGAACAGTCACCAAGGTGGCCGCCTGGCTACGCGACAATCTGTAGCCGCATTTCCGCGGCTGATTCGCGCAACGCCTTACTCCACAACAAAAATGCTCCGAACCCCGCTCGACCCGGGGGCGACTCATATTATGCGGTTAACTGCCGATTAACGATGTGGGTCCGATGGTTAACCCCGCCGTAAGGCATTGCCGGCGGGCGGGTCGCCGGAATGTTCGAAAGAACGCCAGGACACGGGGTCCCTAATGAAGCTGTACGCGCCTCAAACCACTGAACTGAAGCCCAGGATCGTCGTGTTCGGCGTCGGCGGCGCCGGCGGCAACGCGGTCAACAACATGATCGACAAGCAGCTCGAGGGCTGCGAGTTCGTGGTCGCCAACACCGACGCGCAAGCGCTCACACGCGCGCGCACGCCAAACCGCATCCAACCCGGCCATTCCATTACCGAAGGGCTCGGCGCGGGCGCGCGTCCGGAGGTCGGTCAGGCGGCGGCGCAAGAGAGCCAGCCCGAGATCATCGAGTTTTTGGACGGCGCGCACATGGTGTTCGTCGCCGCCGGCATGGGCGGGGGAACGGGCACGGGCGCGGCGCCGGTGATCGCGCGAACGGCGCGCGAGCGCGGCATCCTCACCATCGCGGTGGTGACCAAGCCCTTTCACTTCGAGGGCCAGCGCCGCATGCAGCTTGCGGAAACCGGCGTGCAGGAGCTGCGCAAACACGTCGACACGCTGATCGTGATCCCGAACCAGAATCTCTTCCGCGTCGCCAACGAGCGCACGACCTTCGCCGAGGCGTTCCAACTGGCGGACCAGGTGCTCTATTCCGGCGTGCGCGGCGTCACCGACCTGATGGTCATGCCGGGCCTGATCAACCTCGATTTCGCCGACGTCCGCGCCGTCATGTCCGAAATGGGCAAGGCGATGATGGGCACGGGCGAGGCCTCGGGCGAGGACCGCGCCCTGCAGGCCGCCCAGAACGCCATCGCCAATCCGCTGCTGGACGAGACCTCGCTGAAGGGCGCCAAGGCCGTGCTGGTGAACATCACCGGCGGTATGGACATGACCCTGCTGGAAGTCGACGAGGCCGCCAACGCCATCGCCGGCGAGGTGGACGCCGACGCCAACATCATCTTCGGGGCCGCCTTCGACCCGGCCCTGGACGGCAAGATCCGCGTCTCGGTCGTGGCCACCGGCATGGAAGACCTGGCCGCGGTCAAGACCACGCCGAACGCCACGACCTCGGTGTTCGACACCCGCCGGCCGACCCCGGCCCACGCCGCCTCGCGCGCCGAGCCTGTGCGTCATGACGCCGCCCGGGATTTGGGCCGCGAGCCGGTCCGCGCCGAGGCGCCGCGTCAGGCCGAAGCCGCGCCGATCGTCCCCACCTTTCAGGCCAGCCAGCCCACCTACGGAACCGCGGCCCGCGCCCCGGAACCCCGTTTCGAGCCCCGCCCGGAGCCGGTGATCCACGTTGCCGAGGAACGCAGCCTCGAGCCGATCGTCGATCCGTGGGTCGAGGAGTATGAATCCGCGCCGCGCAGCCGCACCGTCGCGGCGGCCGATGCGCCGGTCGCGCAGGGCGACCTGTATATGGACCGCACCGCCGCTTCGCAGACGGAGACCCGTCACGAAGAGCCGGCCCACGAAGACTATGACGACCGGGACCACCGCAAGTCCGGATGGAGCCTGTTCGGCCGCGGCAAGCGCCAGCCGGCCCAGCCGACCTATCCGTCCGCGTCGCGCACGACCGAAATGCGCGCCACCAGCCAGACACAGCCGGCGCCCGAGCTCGGGGAGGCCGAGGACGATCTGGAGATCCCGTCGTTCCTGAGACGACTGGCCAACTGATCCGGCCGCAAGCCTGACGAACCGCCCCGGAGCCCCCGCTCCGGGGCGGTTTTGCGTCCGGGTATGGTTCATCAAACCGAAACAATTCGAAACCCGACTTTCATTTCGCGCTTGCGGCAGGGCCGGTAGACGGTTCGTGGGGCGAACTCCGCACACAGAGGCGGGACGCAAGAACTGCAGTGAGTTTGAGTTTGTCGGTCAGAATCGACCATCGCCAGAAGACCACCGTCGCTCCTGCCATCATTGCGGGCGTAGGCGTGCACACGGGCGACCGGGTGCGTCTGGCCGTGCGTCCGGCCCCGGCCGGCACGGGCATCGTCTTCGTGCGCACCGACATCAAGGACCGCGACAACCGGATTCCGGTATCCGGCGAGGCCGTGATCGACGCCCGTCTGAACACCATGATCGAGAACGCCGCCGGCGTTCGGCTGTCGACCATCGAACACCTGATGGCGGCCTTCGCCGCCCTGGGCGTGTCGAACGCCGTGGTCGAGGTGGACGGCCCCGAACTGCCGATCCTTGACGGTTCGGCGCTGCAATTCGTCCAGCTGCTGGACCGCGCCGGCTTCCGCCGTCAGGAGGCCCCGGTCCGCTATATCGAGATCCTCGAGCCGATCCGGGTCCAGGAAGGCGACAAGAGCGCCGCCCTGCTGCCCTGCGACCGCTATGAGATGCGGTTCGAGATCGACTTCGACACCCCGGTGATCGGCAATCAGGTGGTGGACTTCGTCGTCGACGAAGAAACCTTCCGCAACGAGATCATGGCGGCCCGCACCTTCGGCTTCGCCCATGAGGTCGAGGCCCTGCGCCGCGCCGGTCTGGCCCGCGGCGGTTCGCTGGAGAACGCCGTGGTCATCGACGGCGACCAGATCCTGAACCCCGGCGGGCTGCGGATGGAGCGCGAGTTCGTCAAGCACAAGGCGCTGGACGCTATCGGCGACCTCTATGTGCTCGGCGCGCCCCTGCTGGGCCGCTATGAGGGCGTGAAAGCGGGCCACGCCATCAACAACCTGCTGGTCCGCGAACTGCTGGCCAATCCGCAGTCGTGGCGTGAAACGACGCGGGTGCCTGAAATGGCGATGGCGGGCTGAAAATCCCGGTGGATCAGCCCAGGCTGATCGCGCTCATCAGCCGGCCAAAGTCGGCCTCTCCACTCAGATACGCCCGCCGGTTCGAATAGAACCGCGCCGCATCGACCCGCGTGTCGTCGCCCGTCCAGGCGGCGTCGGCGACACCGGCCTGCTCCAGCCGCCACAGGACGAAGGCGGGCAGGTCGAACAGCCGTTTGTCGGCGCTTTCGCCGGGCGCGAAGAAGCGGGCGCTGCCCGGATCATGATGCTCGAACCGGTCCTGAAAGTCGGCGCCGACCTCATAGGACGGCTGGGCGATACAGGGACCGACGACGGCGACCATGCGGCGGGGTTCGGCGCCGAGGGCCTGCATGGCGGCGACGGTGGCGTGGACAATCCCGTCCAGCGCGCCCTTCCAGCCCGCATGGGCGGCGCCGACGACGCCGGCCTCGGTGTCGGCCAGCAGGATGGGGGCGCAGTCGGCGGTCAGGACGGCGCAGATGACGCCGGGGATGGCGGTGACCGTGGCGTCGCCCTCGGGCCGCGCGCCCTTCCAGCCCTCTTCGGCGACATGGGCGACGGCGGAGTGGATCTGGAAGCAGGCGGCCAGATCGTCTGAGTCACCGCCCAGATGGTGGGCGATCCGGCGGCGGTTCTCGGCGATGGCGGCGGGGTCGTCCCTGGAGCCGACGCCGGTGTTCAGGCCTTCATAGATGCCGGTCGAGACGCCGCCTTCGCGCGTGAAGAAACCATGACGGACGCCGGCGCGGTCGAGCAGGGGGTGGGTAATGGGCTGGAGGGGCATGGTCAGTCCTCGAAACCCGGAACCACCAGTGAGCGCGGCGAGAAGATCGCGCAGGCCTTGAACAGGGTTCCCATCTGGTCGGCGGCGGTCAGCCGGGCCAGCTGGCGGTCGATGATCGGGGCGGCGTCCGGGCGGCCGGCCTTCAAGCGATCTGCCCGGGCCTCGATGCCCAGCAGGTTCAGGAACTCGCCCTGACCGAGAGTCCCGGTGACGTCGGCCCCGGCGTGGATCGCCGCCTCGAGCACCGAGGGGAAGTCCGCCCACTGGGTCAGGTCCACCTCGCCGGGGCTCTCCAGCGGATCGACCTTCTGATGGCGGCGCAGGCCCTGGAGGGTGTCGCCAGCCTCCCGACGGGCGCGACCGTAGTCGATCAGCAGGGCGGCACCGCCCGCTTCGTGGATCAGGGCTCCGACGTCGCGGCCAAAGGCGGCCTGCTGGTCCGAGATCTCGACCGTCTGGCCGGGCTCGACCGGGAACTCCGGCCGCTTGAAGCCTCCGGTGATCTTGACCAGACCGAAGGTCAGTTCGCCGTCGTCAGTCACGCCCACGCGCCGCTCGGCCCAGCCGTCTTCGGTCTTCACGAACTGGCGGGCGGGCAGGCAGTCCAGCACCTCATTGGCGATCAGGATCACCGGGGCGTCGGTCTCGATCCGGTCCAGCGATGCGACCCAGCGGGGGTGGATGTCGCTGTCGGCCAGCATCCGGGCCTGGGCCTCGCGCAACGGCGGGCTGGGTTCGATCAGGATCAGGTCCACTGCGCGCAGGAATTCGGGGTCCAGCCGGGCGGCGCGCAGGGCGTCGGCCATCAGCGTCCCGTCGCCGGGCCCGACCTCGACCAGCCGCACCCGTTCGGGCGCGCCCAGCCGCCGCCACAGCTCGACCGCCCACAGGCCGATCAACTCGCCGAACATCTGGCTGATCATCGGGGCGGTGATGAAGTCCCCGGCGGCGCCGATGGCCGGGCGGGTGGCGTAATAGCCGCCCTCCGGGTCATGCAGGCACCGCGTGACATAGTCGGCCACCGTCATCGGCCCGGTCAGGACGATCTCGCGCGCCAGACGCTCCTTCAGCGACATGGCGTCAGGCGGCGACCGGCGGCCGGCTCCAGGCGCGCCAGATCAGCCAGGCCCCGATGATCATCATCGGAATCGACAGGATCATGCCCATCGTCAGACCGAGCGGCAGGCTCTCGAGGCCGGCATCCGGCTGGCGGAAATTCTCGAGCGTGGCCCGCGCCAGTCCGTAGCCGAACAGGAAGATACCGGTGATGTAGCCGGGCTTGGCCAGCAGCCGCCATTTGTAGACCGCGAGCCAGAGGATGCCGAACAGGGCGAGGCCCTCGAGGCCGGCCTCATAGAGCTGGCTGGGGTGGCGAACGATGTCTCCGGGTCCGACGATGGAGCCGTCGCCGGCCATGTACTGGCACGTCTGACCATACATTTCGCGGATACGGTCGCTACAGAAGTTGACGCCCCAGGGCGCGGTCGTCTCGCGGCCCCACAGTTCGCCGTTGATGAAATTTGCCATGCGACCGAAGAACAGGCCGATCGGCGCCGCGGGGGCGATCAGGTCGCCGAGGCTGAGCAGGCGGATCTTGTTCCTTGAGGCGAACAGGATGATCGCCAGCGAGACGCCGATCAGACCGCCGTGGAAGGACATGCCGCCGTCCCAGAGGCGCAGCACGGCAAGGCGTTCGCCCAGACCGTCGCCCGTGAATATCTGGGCGTAGAGCTGCGGCTGGTAGAACAGGGCGTAGCCGAGACGGCCGCCGAGGATGATGCCGAGGGTGATCCACAGGATCAGGTCGTCGAGCTGGATGGTGGTGACCGGCGCCTTGCCGGGCTGCCAGAGCGCGTTGTCCTTGGCCAGACGGGCAGCGTACCACCAGCCGACGACGATGCCCGCGACATAGGCCAGGGCGTACCAGCGAATATCCAGCGGGCCGATGCTGAACAGGACCGGGTCGAACTCGGGAAATTGCACGGGCGCTCCTGCGGAAGGGTCTTCGTCTGCGGTTTAGCAAGCGCGGCCGGTCGCGTCCCTGAAATTTCCGCAACACAGGCGCGCGCCGCCCCAATCACGCCATCGGTCGCATCGACAGCAAGGTTTCGTTCACCATATCGGGTGAACCTTCCTTAACGACGCTCGCCTGTGCGGGCCGGAGAGTTCCATGCAGACCCGCAACCCCCTTCTCGACGAGTTCGCCAAGCTGACGACGGGGGCCATGGGCCTGGCCCAGGCAGCGGGCGAGGAGGCGAAGACGGCCTTCCGTGCCGGCACTGATCGCATGGCCGCCGACCTCGATCTGGTCCGCCGCGACGAATTCGACGCCCTGAAGGCCGAAATCGCCGCCCTGAGGGCCGAGGTCGCGGCGCTGAAGTCGCCGGAGAAGTCGCCTGCAAAGACGGCAAAGAAGCCTGCCACGGGAACGTCCACAGCGGGTTCTCCCCCTCAGGACGCAGCCGGTTGAGCCGAATCTGCGAACCCGCCTACCGTCCGATGACAGGGCGTGAGTCGCGCCCGGAGAGTGCCTGATGGACATTGTACGGCCCGAAGAAGTCGATGTTCCCTACGATCCTCTGGATGTCGTGGAGCACGTCCTGGTGGCCGAAAACCTGCCGTTCGACCGCACCGACGAGGGCGATCTGGCCTTTGCGCTGGCAGGCGACTGGAAGGACTACGAGTTGTGGTTCGCCTGGCGGCCCGAGGGCGACTGTCTGCAACTGTGCTGTGCGCTGGACCTGCAGGCGTCCAAGGCCCGCCGGGCCGCCGCCTATGAACTGGTCGGCCTGATCAACCAGCGTACCTGGATGGGCCATTTCGAGGTCTGGGCCGACGACGGCGAGATCGTCTTCCGCCATTCGCTGGCCTTGCCGATGGGCGAGCGCCCGACGCTGGCCCAGGCGGCCTCGATGATCGACGCGGCGGTCGAGGCGGCGGACCGCTACTACCCCGCCTTCGACTTCATGATCCGCGGCAACAAGAAGCCGCAGGAGGCGATCGACTCCTGCCTGTTCGAGACCGTCGGCACGGCCTGAGGCCATGAATGCTCCTTCGACAGCCGGTACCGTCGCCCTGGTGGGATGCGGACGGCTGGGTTCGGCCAGCCTTGAAGGCTGGCTGAAGACCGGGGCCGTCGCGGCGCACGACCTGATCATCCTGAGCCCGTCGGACAAGCCTGCCGCCGAGGCGGCGCGGGCGCAGGGCGCGCGGGTCAATCCGCCGGTGGCCGTCTTGAGCGAGGCCCGGACGCTGGTGCTGGCGGTCAAGCCGGCGAAATGGCGTGAGGCCTTGAGCCCGCTGGTCGAGGCTCTGAACCCCGAGGCCGTGATCGTGTCGGTGATGGCAGGCGTGGCGGCAGCGGATATCGGCGCCCTGTCCGGCCGCCCGGTGGCGCGGGTCATGCCGACCACGGCGGTGGCGCAGGGTCGCGGTGTCGCGGCTCTCTGGTCGGATGACCCTGCCGCCCGCGAGACGGCGCGAGGGCTATTCGAGGCTATGGCCGAGGTCGTGGACCTGACCGACGAAGCCCACATCGATGTCGCCACCGCCACGGCCGGTTCGGCGCCGGCCTTCATCTACGCCTTCGTTCAGGCGCTGGCGCAGGCAGGGGAAGCCGAGGGTTTGTCAGCCGACGCCGCGACGCGGCTGGCGCGCGGAGCCCTGCGATCGGCGGGAGCTGGCGTCGGGACCGGCGAAGCTCTGGAGGCCCTGATCGCCCGCATCGCCTCGCCCGGAGGCACGACGCGGGCGGGGCTGGACGCCATGGCGGCAAGCGGCGACCTCGACCGGGCGGCGAGCGCCGCGGTCAGGGCCGCCGTGCAGCGGGCGCGAAGCTTCTAGCGCGTGACGTAACGGCCGTCGGCGATGTTCACGGCCAGCCGGCGATAGGCCCGGTCCGCGTCCGCCCAGGTGTTGATGCCGCGCACATCCGCCAGGCTGCTGGAATACCAGTCGTACTGGACCGGCAGGGTGCGGCCGTCGGCCGTGGTGATCTGGTCCTCGATGGTCGCGCCGCCGGTTGAGATGCTGCGGTGCCCGTCCAGTCCGGGACGGTCGGCCAGTTGCTGGAAGGTGGGTCGGTTGGGACGCAGGTCGGTCAGGACGAGTTCGATCCGGGCGCCGTCGAGATCGCCATCACGGGCGAGAGCGCGTCCGACCAGATCGGCCAGCCGGTCGGCCTGTTCCTGAACCTCGCGCGGACCCAGATCCGCAGCCTTGTCCTGCAGGTCGGGACCGAGGCTGACGCTGATCAAGGCGGGTTCGGCCATGGCCGGCGCGGCGCTGAAGGCCAGGACGGCGGCGAGTGGTGCGAAGGCGGCGAGTTTACGCATGATGTCCTCCAAATGGCCCTGTCGGATTCGAAGGTGTGCCCTGCGGCGACGCTTCGCCAGAGGGCCGGTACATAATTTGATCAGCCAGGCAGCCGGATCAGGGCTCGCAACCCGCCCATGTCGCTGCGCCCGAGCGTGATGTCCCCCCCGTGTCCGCGGGCGACATCACGCGCGATGGCGAGGCCGAGGCCCACGCCCTTGCGGTTCTGATTGCGTGAGGCGTCGAGGCGGGAGAAGGGCCGGAAGGCCTCTTCGTGCATGTCCTCGGGAATGCCGGGGCCGTCGTCCTCGATCGACACCTCAAGCCCGCCGGAGGGCAGGGGACGGGCGCTGAGCCGGACGTGCTCGCCATGGGCCGCGGCGTTGCCGGCCAGATTGGTCAGGGCGCGTTTGAAGGCGAGCGGGCGCAAGGTTGCGGTCAGGTCAGTGGGGGCGTCCACCTCGACCTCGGCTCCAGCCCGGCGGACATCCTCGGCCGTGGCCGAGAGCAAGTCGGCGATCGACACCGCCTGCGCCGCCTCTCCGGCCTCACCCCGGGCGAAGGCGAGGTATTCGTCGATCATATGCTCCATCTCGTCGAGGTCGCCCTGCATCGCCTTGGAGCGTTTGAACGGCGGCGCCAGCGCCAGTTCGAGCCGCAGCCGTGTCAGGGGCGTGCGCAGGTCGTGGCTGACCGAGGCCAGCAGGGCGGTGCGCTGGTCGATGTGACGCTGGATCCGCTCGCGCATGGCCAGGAAGGCGTTGGCGGCGGCGCGAACCTCGCGCGCGCCGTGCGGCTTGAACCGTTCGTCGGTCTCACCCCGGCCGAAGGCCTCGGCGGCGTCGGCCAGCCGCTCTATTGCGCGGACCTGATTGCGGATGAACAGGATGGCGACGCTCATCAGCAGGACGGTGGCGATGGTCAGCCACAGGACAAAAATGTGGGCCTGGGTGGCCACGGCGCGCTCGCGCGGGGCGATGATGCGCAGCACGCCTTCGGGCTGCTGCACCCGGATGTCGACATAGGCGGGATACCGGGTGGTCGAGAACCAGAACGGCTGATCGAGCCGGGTGGTGAGCGCCTTCTCGAGTGTGCGATCGACAACGCCGATGGGGCCGCGGTCCTGCTCTGCGGGCAGGACGTCGCCCTCGCGCAGGTCGACCGAGAGCGACATGGATCGTTCGGCCCGGTCGGCGAGGACGGCGAGGTTTTCCGGCGTCGGGTCGTCGCGCCAGCTCTCGGCGGCCCAGGCGATATCGCCGGCCAGACCGTCGGACAGACGGGCGGTCACCGTCTGCCAGTGCATGTCGAAAAAGGCCCAGGTGACCGCGACCTGCATCACCAGCACCGGCAGGACGATGATCAGCAGCGACCGCCCCCACAGCGAGGTCGGCATCCGCCGCTTCAGGAACCGCGGCCAGAGGCTGGCGGGAAGCAGCCTCATCGCGTCATCAGTCCGGGGCCAGCATATAGCCGACGCCGCGCACGGTCTGGAGGTAGCGCGGATTCTTGGGATCCGCCTCCAGCTTGCGGCGCAGGCGGGTGACCTGCACGTCCACGGCCCGGCCGGTGATGTCGGCGGTGTCGGGCGACAGGCTCATTCGCTCGACGGCCGAATGGGCGTGAATGGCCAGGGTCTTGAGCAACTGCGCCTCGGCCTCGGTCAGGCGCTGCATCTTGCCGTCGCGTGTGAGTTCCAGCCGCTCCATGTCGAACATCGCCGGACCCAGTTTGATCTCGCGGGGGGTCAGGGGCTTGCCGCCGGTGCGGCGCAGGATGGCGTCGACGCGCAGGGCCAGTTCGCGCGGGTCGAACGGCTTGGACATATAGTCGTCGGCGCCGCGCGACAGGCCTTCGATCCGGTCGTCAGGATCGCCGCGCGCGGTCAGCAGCAGGACGGGGGTCTTTGACGTCTCGGCCTTGGACCGGACCCAGGTGGTCAGGTCGAAACCGCTCTCGCCCGGCATCATGACGTCCAGCACCACCAGATCGAATTCAATCAGCTCCATCAACCGCTTGGCGGCGGCGGCGTGGGCGGCGCCGGTGACGCGATAGCCTTCGCGGGCGAGGAATTCCTTCAGCAGTTCGCGGATGCGGTCGTCGTCATCCACCACCAGCAGATGCCGGCCGGCGCCCGCGCCGGCGACGGGGCCCGAACGGCCGTGGGAGCGGACGTCGCTCATGCGTAAGCGACCCGACCGTGCGTCCAGGCGTTGACCTGAGCGATTCCGGCGGCTCTAACCCGGTGATCAGCGCGGGAGACGTTATTCAATGGCCTTCGTTCCTATCGACGATCGTGACGGTTGGATCTGGATGGACGGCGATTTTGTGCCTTGGCGGGAAGCCCGCGTGCACGTTTTGACCCACGCCCTCCACTACGCGTCTTCGGTTTTTGAAGGCGAGCGAATGTACAATGGCCAGATCTTCAAATTGACGGAGCATACGAACCGCTTGTTCCGTTCGGCCGAGGTGCTCGACTTCCAGATTCCGTTCACGGTGGCGCAGATCAACGACGCCTGCAAGGAAACCTGCGCCAGAAACGGCCTGACCGAGGCCTATGTCCGCCCTCTCGCCTGGCGCGGCTCGGAACAGGTCAGCGTCCCGGCCCAGAACACGACCGTGCATGTGGCCATCGCCGCCTGGGATTGGCCGAGCTATTTCGACCCGGAAACCAAGCGCAAGGGCATCCGCCTTTGCTGGGCGCCCTACAAGCGGCCCTCGCCGGAAACCGCGCCGACCGAGGCCAAGGCGGCGGGCCTGTACATGATCGGCACCATCAATCGTCACTACGCCGACGCGCGCGGCTATGCCGACGCCATGCTGCTGGACTGGCGGGGCTATGTCGCAGAGGCGACCGGCGCCAATGTCTTCTTCGTGCAGGATGGCCGGGTGATCACCCCGCCCGCCGACGGGGCGATCCTGAATGGAATCACCCGCCAGACCGTGCTGGAGATGCTGGCGGCGCGCGGCCTTGAGGTCGAGGTGCGACACATCCTGCCCGAAGAGCTGGCCGGGTTCAGCGAATGCTTCCTGTGCGGCACGGCGGCCGAGATCACCCCGGTGAGCGAGATCGGCGACGATCGCTTCACTCCGGGCGACCTCAGCCTCAGCCTGATGGACGACTACAGCCGGCTGGTGCGCGGCGGCTAGACTTCGCCGCCGCCCGCTTCGGCCTCTCGCGCCCGTTTCGCCGCCAGCCGCTCGGCGCGGATTCGCCGCCTCCAGCGAAGGCCCAGCCAGGCCAAAGGCACCACCACGATCAGCAGCGGCAAGACACCGGCCAGGAACAGAATCAGGGCTCCGACCACGCCCATGAAGACAGCCAGGGCGTTGTCGAGGGCGTCGGTCACCGGCCTGAAGGCGCTGTCGGGCGCCAGCTGGCCCTGGGCGGTGTAGGTGATGATCAGGCGTGAGGTCGCTACGCGGGTGCGCATGACCTCAAGCGTCGAGCGGCTCGCGTCCAGTTCGCCCTGCACCCGCGCCAGTTCGCGTTCGGTCGCCAGCAGTTGCTCCAGCGGACCGCTGCGGGTTGCAAGAAGCTGTTGCAGCCGGTCGCGCAGCGTTGTCAGCGCGCGGAGCCGGGCCTCGGTGTCGACGAGGGCGCGGGTCAGGTCTTCGCTGTCCGTCGCGGCCATGGCCACGCGGCCGCCCGCCGCCTCGGCGTCCCCGGCCAGACGCGCCCGGAAGGCCGTCAGGAAGGCCGGAGTGGCCCGGATTTCCAGCTGCGCCGTGAGCTCGTCGCGTCCGTAGCGGCTGGATTCGGAACCGATGACCTGACAGGTGGCGGGACCGGCGGCGACACAGGCCTGCTCGTGCCGGCCCATCAGCGCGGGCGCGCGATCAACGGGCAACTCCAGCCCGTAGCGGTAGACATAGGCGATGCTGGCCGCCTGAACGGCCGCTGGCGGCGGCGGCGCCCCTGACGGCGCGGTCGTCGATGCGGCGGGCGGCGCGGCGCGCATGACCGCCGGAGCCGCCGCATCAGCCGCGGCAGCGGCCTCGCCCGGTGCGATAAGCTCCATGTTGACGGAGTCGTCGCTGTAGGTGACGTCTTCGCGCGCCGGACTGCAGCCCGCGACCGCTGCGGTCAGAGCCAGGCCGGCGATAGTCATCCGCGTCGTGCGCATTTCGGGTCTCCCGCTCCGTGCCGATCACGGTTGCGTGAGTGGGCGCGCCCTTCGCGGCGGAACCTTGACCACAACACAGCCAAACGGCGTCTTGCCAGACGTCCGCGCGTGGCGTTCAACGGGACGGGGCCGGCGGGGGAGCCGGCGGGGAACGACGTCCATGTTCAGTCTGCTGAACCTTCAGAGCCTGCTCGGGCTGACCGTGATCGTGGCGGCCTGCTGGGGCCTGTCCGAGAACCGCAGGGCCTTTCCCTGGCGGCTCACGCTGGGGGCGGTCGCGGTCCAGGCCGGTCTGGTGGCGTTGCTGTTCGGCATTCCGGGATCCGAGGTCGTCCTGACCGCCATTACGGGCGCGGTGGACGGCCTGACCCGCGCCTCGGCGGTGGGCGCCCAGTTCGTGTTCGGCTATCTGGCCGGCGGCGATCAGCCCTATTCGGTCGAGAACCCGCCCGCCCTGTTCACCTTCGCCTTCAACGTCCTGCCGATGATCCTGGTGATCTCGGCCCTGTCGGCCCTGCTCTGGCACTGGAAGATCCTGAAGTGGATCACCCACGGCTTCGGCATCCTGTTCCAGCGGACCATGGGCCTGGGCGGCGCCTCGGCCCTGGCGGTGGCGGCCAATATCTTTCTCGGCATGGTCGAGAGCCCGATCGTCATCCGCGCCTATCTGGACAGGCTGACCCGGTCGGAACTGTTCCTGATGATGGTGGTCGGACTGGCCACGGTCGCCGGCTCGACCATGGTGGCCTATGCCGCCATCCTGGCCCCGGTGATGACCAATGCCGCCGGCCATGTGCTGGTCGCCTCGATTGTCTCGGCCCCGGCCGGCGTGCTGCTGGCCCGCATCATGATCCCGGAGACCGCCGGCGAGGGCGGAGCCGCCGCGGACTACGGTTCGGCGCTGAAGTACGACAGCGCCATCGACGCCATCGTCAAGGGAACGGCCGACGGCCTGATGGTGGTGCTGAACATCTCGGCGGTATTGATCGTCTTCGTCGCCCTGATGGCCCTGATCAACGTCATGCTGGGCGGCTTCTGGCTGTTCGACGGCCCGGTGACGATCGAGCGCCTGCTGGGCTGGGTCTTCATGCCGGTCGCCTGGCTGTCCGGGGTCGAATGGGCCGAGGCGGGCAAGGCCGGCTGGCTGCTGGGGGTCAAGCTGACCCAGACCGAGTTCAGGGCCTTCATCGAGCTGGGCAATGTCCCGGGGGGCGAGATGAGCGAGCGGACGCGGATGCTGATGACCTACGCCCTGTGCGGCTTCGCCAATATCGGCTCGGTCGGCATTACCGTGACGGGCCTCAGCGTCCTGATGCCCGAACGCCGGGAGGAGGTGCTGGGCATGGTCTGGAAGGCCCTGTTCGCCGGCTTCCTTGCCACGCTGATGGCGGCCGCCATTGTGGGCGCCATGCCCGCCGCTATGTTCCGCTGATGCCGGAGACCGACTGATGAAGCTCTATACCTCCCACCGCGCGCCCAATCCGCGCCGGGTCCGCTGGGTCATGGCCGAGAAGGGCATCGAGGACGTCGAGGTGATCGAGGTCGATATCCTGACCGGCGAGCACAAGACCCCCGAATACCGCACCCGTGTGGGCGTGCCGCACGTGCCGGCGCTGGAGCTCGACGACGGGACCACGATCTCGGAATCGGTCGCCATCTGCCGCTATCTGGAGGCGCTGTATCCCGAGCCCAACCTGTTCGGACGCGATGCGCGCGAACAGGCGGTGATCGAGATGTGGACCCGCCGGTGTGAATTCTACCTGGCCAATCCGATCATGCTGAGCGTGCGCCACTCTCACCCGGCGCTGGCCGCGCTGGAGGCAGTGCAGGTTCCGCAGCTGGCCGAGTACAATCGCGTCGCCGCCGAGAAATTCATGAAGACCTTGGACCGCCGGCTGGCGGACCATGAATTCCTCGCCGCCGATCGCTTCACCATCGCCGACATCGTCGGCGTGGTCGGTCTGGATTTCGCGCGGCTGATCAAATACCGGCCGCCGGAAGAGCTGACCCATCTGGCGCGGTGGCTGGCGGACTGCCGGGCGCGTCCGGCGGCGGCCGCGGGCGCATAGGGGTCGGTCTAGTCGCGATCGAACGGCCGGCCGTTCCACTCGATGTCCACGGTCATGGCCTCGGTGAGGGGGAGGCCTGATCTGAGCGCGCGCAGGCCGAAGGCGGCGGCGTCGGCGAGCGCGCCGAATACCGGCAGACGGTCGCCGGGAGCGCCCACGGCGTCTGACCCTTGCTGTCGATGCGCGCGCCAGGCTGCAAGCCGTCCGTCCCGCAGGGCGATGGGCAGGCCGTGTAGCCAGAGGGCCGTGGAAAGTTGGCGGGCACCGGCGGCCGGTCCGGCCTGACCCCGGGCCATGAGAGCCTGACCGAAGGTGGCGCTGCGCCCGAACAGATGGACGCCGCTGGTCGCCCGCGGATTGCACTCGATCAGCCAGGGCTGTCTGTCAGCGTCGATGATGGCGTCACAGGCGATCTGGCCGGTCCCGGCAAAGGCGGCCAGGGCGTCGGCCATGGGCCGCAGCCGCGCCGTCTGGTCCGCTGACAGGGGGCGGAACACGTAGCTGGCCCCGCCGGGCAGTCGCCAGTCGGAACCGTAGGCGCAGAAGGCGGCGACACGACCCTCATGGCAGACGGCGTAGAAGCTGACCTCCTCGCCCACGATCCGGCGCTGGGCCACCCAGGGCGCATCGGGCGACGGCGCGAGGGCGGCGAGTTCCGAAGGGTCGGGTGCGATCAGGGTACGGGCGCCGAAGCGCGACCAGACCGGTTTGAACACATGGTCCGCCGCCTCGCCCGGGAAGGCCTCCAGCGCCGCCCGATCGGTGACCATTGTGGTGTCGGGGACCGGCAGGGAGAGGCTGCGGCCCAGTGCGGCGAACCGGTCCTTGGCATGCAGGTTCGCCAGCCGGTCCGGCGGTGGGGCGAACACCCGGTCGGAAAAGCCGTCAGCCTCCGCCAGGGCGGCGAGGTGGAACACCTCTTCGCAGGTGGGGATGATGCGCACGGGATCGAGCCGGTCGATCAGGCCGCGGATGTCGCTGGCGAAATCGGCAGGCTGCGCCACCGGCGAGGCATGGCGATGCACCGGACCGGCTGTACAGGACAGGCGGGCTACCCAGGCCGGGCTGCAGTCGGCCAGATGCGGCTCATAGCCGGCGGCGCGCAGGCTGCGGGCGATGTCCAGCGCCGCCACGGACCGGGCGCCGGTGATCAGGACCCGCTCAGCCATCGGACCAGCGCACCCGCCGCCGTTTGATGTCGTCCTGCTTCGGCTGGCCGCCAGCGGTGGCCGGCGCCTCCACGCCGTGCGCCGCCAGCAGGGTCGCCACGGCCGATCGGGCGACTTCGACCCGATCCGGATCGGCCTCGACCGTGACCCCGCCCGGCGTGGCGACCGCACGCCAGTCCTGCTCCGGGCCGAGGGCGGCGCTGGCGGCAGCCTCGACCTCCCGCGGGCAGATCACGGCGCCGGGCCAGCGCCACAGATCGTCCAGCCGGCCCTCAACGGAATGGACGGCCGTCAGCGGCGAGCCACAGGGGCAGGGCGCCGCCAGCGGCTCCAGCAGGTCGGGCAGGCGGATGCGGATCATCGGCTGGGTGGTGCGGCGCAGGTCGGTGACGATCGGCAGGAAGCGATTGGTCCCCGGCACGGGTTCGCGCTCGATGATCAGGACGTCCTCGTTGAGGTGCAGGGCTCCGAGGGGGCAGGCGGCGCCGAGGAAACCTTCGGTGGCCTGATAGATGGGGTCGGGGCGGGCGCCGAGGGCCGTCGTGATCCAGCCCCTCTCGGCCTCGCCCATCGGCTCGGCGCCGTAGAAGAGGCGGTGCAGGGGCCATGGCTTGTCGGTGCGGCGGGCGAGGTCGGCCAGCACCTGGGTCGGGGCGATCAGCACATCGGGGGCGAAGGCGCGCAACCGCTCGAACCGCTCGGGCGCCGGAACATCGAGTCCGACAAACAGGAACCGGATCGGGCCCGCCCTCTCCACATCACCATACAGCCGGTTGTCGGCGCGCAGGCACAGGGCGATCCGCGTGGGGCGCAGCAGGGTGTCGGCGGGCAGCAGGCGGGCGAGGATATGGCCGACCCAGCCGGCGCGCTCGGCGGCGCTGGTCACGAACAGCCCGGGCCGTCCCGATGAGCCTGAAGAAAAGCCGGCGACGATCCCCGGTCGGACCTCGCCTGATCCGCCGGTCTCTCCGGCCAGAGCGGCGGCCTCGGTCTCAGATCGTGTCAGGCCGAGCGTGTTCCAGTCATCGAAGCCGTCGCGCAGGGCCTCGGGCCGTACGACGGGGTAGTCCGCCAGCGGGCGACCCGCGAGGGCGCTCACCGCGGGCGTGCAGGCGACCACGGGGCCCATGGCCCTCCACAGCCGGCCCTGCCGCCGCGCGACATCGGCCGCAGTGCGCAAGCTCGAGCCGCTCCATCGGGCCCCGAGCCAGGCCCGCAGGACCGCGAGCCGGTCAGTCTGCACGGCCGGTCTCGATCTCAACCTCGCCGCAGTGGGACGGCGTGACAACGAGCTCGGCGTTGCGGGTCCACAGCCGGTGCAGGGCGTTGAGGGTCTCGCGGTAGGGTACGGTCTGGCCGAGCAGGGCGGTGGTCAGGCGGGGCGGCGGGACGTCGTCGCGGACGGCGCCGCTGGACCAGGCTGCGTCCGCGATCAGAAAGCGGGTCCGATCGTCGGTCTGCCGGACGAGAAGGCCCCAGTGGCCGGGGCAGTGGCCGGGCAGTTGCACCGCCAGCAGGGAGCCGTCGCCGAGCAGGTCGGCGCCGGTCTCGAACGGGGCCATGTCCGGGCCGAGCGCGACCTGCGGCCGATCCTCGAAGAAGGCCGCGCGGGCGTCGATGTCGGCGGGGGCGAGGGCGGCCAGGACCCCGCGGCGGACGCGGGAGACGCGGCCTGCGCGTCTGACCTCAGCCAGCCCGGCACGGGCGCAGAAGATGCGGGCCTTGGAGAAGCGGGTCAGGCCGGCGATGTGGTCGCCGTGGAAGTGGGAGACGACGACGGCGTGGATTTCGTCGGGCGAATGGCCGAAGGCCGGCAACTGGTCGGCGACGGCCTGTCCCGGTTCAAGGCTGACCGGCGTTGTCCAGCGGTAGAGGCGTTCCGGAAAGGGCTCGGTGGCGGCGAAGAAGGCGGGGTCGTAGCCGGTGTCGAACAGGATCGGTCCTTCGTCCGGATGGACGATCAGGGCCGCGAGCGCGGGGAAGACGGCCGGCGTCAGGCCCGCGTCGCGGCGGGTCATCACGGCGGGATGCGAACAGCCGCCGGCGCGCAGGATGTGGACGCGGCAGCGCTTCATGACGCCGCCAGCCGCGGCGCGACCGCCAGCGCCGTCTCGACCGCGTCGTGGGCGGGTTCGTAGCTCAGCAGGCGGCGGGCCTTGCCGAGGTCGAACGTCTGCGACCATGCCAGGGTGGACAGGGTGTAGGGCGTCAGCACCGGCTCGGGTTGTCCCGGGAGGATACGGCACAGGGCGTCTGCCCCCACCGACAGCACCTGTCCGAGGGCGAGCGGCACAGGGATGATGCGAACCTCGACATCGAGCGCCCGCGCGAGCCGATCGATGAGATCGCGGACGGGCAGGGCCTGCCCGCCGGTGATGTTGATCGCCTGCCCGCCGGCCGCCTCTCGGTGGAGGTCGGCCAGCCGGATCGCGCGCGCCGCGTCCCGCACATCGGTCATCTCGACCAGGGCCCGTCCGTCGCGGAACAGGGGGAACCGCCCGCGTTTCACCAGCCGCAGGATGCGCGGCAGCAGGACCGCGTCGTCGGGTCCGATGATGGCGCGGGGGCGGATGGCGACGGTGCGGAACCCCGGCGCATCGGCGGCGAGGACCAGCCGCTCGGCCTCGCCCTTGGTGCGGGAATAGGCGTTCAGGGGGCGGTCGGGCCACGACGTGTCTTCGGTCAGACCGGATTGATCGGCCCAGCGGGCGTAGACCGAGGGGGAGGAGACGAAGACGAACGACCCGACGCCGGAGCGCTCAGCAGCGTCCAGCAGGTCGCGGGTCAGATCGACGTTGGCGCGCTGGAAGTCGGCATCGGGCCCCCAGGGGCTGGACAGGGCGGCGGCGTGGAAGACGACGTCGATGCCCCTGCACAGGGCGTCCGGGCCGAGTTCGAACAGGTCGCCCGCAATGGCTTCGGCGCCCATGTCGCGGAGGCGTTTGATGGCGACCGGACTGCGTCCGGCGGCACGCACCGTGTAGCCGTCGTCCAGCAAGGCCTGCGTCAGGGTCAGGCCGAGGCCCCCGGTCGCGCCGGTAACGAGCGCGCGCCGGCTCACGTGCGCAGCACCATGGCCGCGAGGCTGATGCCCGCCGCCGTGCCCAGAAGCAATACGGTCTTGCCGGGGCCCAGCCGCCCCGTCGCGTGCGCCTCGACCAGCACCGTGGGCAGGGAGGCGGCGATCTGGTTTCCCCGCGTGCCGAAGATGTCGATGACCCGGTCCGGATCGCCGCCCATGAGCCGGCGGGCGTGTTCGATGGCGGGCCGGCTGGCCTGGTGGCCGACGATGACATCGACGCTCTCGCGGGTCAGGCCGGCCTCGCCCAGCACGCGGTCGATCAGGGCGGGCAGGGTTTTCGACGCGGCCTTGAAGATGCCGAACGGATCCATCCGGAAGCGGGCGCCGTCAGAGAAGGCTGCGAGTCCGTCGTCCAGTCGAACGCGCGTTCCGCCAGAGCGGATCGAGGCCAGGTCCTTGCCCGCGCCATAGGTTTCGAAACTGCGGGCCAGCAGGCCGGGGCCGTCGGGGTCGTCGCCGGCCTTGACACACACGGCCGCCGCGCCGTCGCCGAAGATGGCGGTGGAGGCGGGCGTGTCCCAGTCCAGTCCGCACGAGGCGATATCGCTGGACACGATCAGGGCGCGGCGGAACCGTCCCGTGGCGAAGCCCATGGCCGCGACGTCCAGCGCCGCGACGAAGGACAGGCAGGTCTGGTTGACGTCAAAGGCCCAGATGCCCGACTGGCCGAGGCCCAAAGCATCCTGGATCAGCACCGACGTGCCCGGAATCGGTTGTTCCATGACCCCGCAGGCGCCGATCAGCACATCAAGGTCGCCCGGCTCCCAGCCCGCCATCGCCAGGGCGCGTCTTGCGGCCTCTGCCCCCATCATCGAAGTGGTTTCGTCCGGGGCCGCCACACCGCGGGAGACGATGCCGAACCGGGCTTCGGTCCAGCCCGGCGGTTGGGCGAAGACGGCGTCCAGCGCCTGCGACGACCGGGTTTCACGCGGGGCATACGCCCCAAGGCCGGCCAGGATCATTGGCGTCATGGCATCAGGTTAGCCCTGCCGCTGGACGCCGTCCATGCGGCTGCGACCTCAGTCCTGATGCTCGATCACGTGCCGGCCGCGCACCATCCTGACGTAGGGCAGGGGCCGGTCCGGATGAGCGAGGCGCTCGCCGACCTCGCCGAGGACGAACCGGGTGATGGCCGGCAGGTCCAGCGATCGGGTGTCGGCCAGCGATAGCCAGGCGATCTCGTCCAGCTCGCCCGAGCCGGCGGTCGGCTCGGGATGCAGCAGGGCGCGGGCGTCGGCCATGAAGAAGCGGGCGTCGAACCGGCGAGTCCGTCCCGGCGGGGTGATGGCGCGGGCGACATAGGACAGGGCGGCGAGGTCGGGCAGGGCGCCGACGGCCCGGAACTCCCGCCACGAACCCGCGACGCAGGCGGCGGGCGCGGGCTCCGCAAGCAACAGCCCTGTCTCCTCGAAGGTCTCACGCACGGCGGCGAGGGCCATGGCCCGGGCGCGGCGGGCCGGAACCTCCCGGGTCAGGCGGGCGGTGTCCGCCGCAGGCAGGTCATTGGCCGAGGCGGCGTTGAAATCCGAGCGCTCGATCCGTCCGCCGGGGAACACCCATTTGGCGGCCATGAAGACGTGGCCGGGCGCGCGGCGGCCCATCAACACCTCAGCCTGGCCCTTGCGGACGCGGGTCAGGATCAGGGTGGCGGCGTCCTTCGGCGTCTGGCGGCCGCCGACGCGCGGGGCATCGGTCAGGTCTCGGGTTGAGTCGAAGGGCGTGGTCATCGCGGGGCCATAGCACGCTCGCCGGCCGGCGGACGACTGGCCAAAAGATCAGTCCTCGATCCGCGTTCCGGTCAGTATCAGGACAGACAGGTCGCTGGTCGGCGTGTAGTTGCGCCGCCGGATCTCGAACCGGGTCGGGCTGATCTTGCGCACGCCTTCGCCGCAGAAGCTGACCAGATTGCGCGACGAACCCTTGTCCACGACCAGCCGGAACTCACCGATCGGCTCGGCCCAGTTGGCGCCGGTGGTCAGGATGTAGTCGACCCAGGTTTCGGACAGATAAAGCCCGCGCGCCCGCATCCGGCGAGCGCCGGCCTGGAAGGCGTCGTCGACGCAGTAACGTTCAATGTCCTCCCGGGCGTATTCGCCGTCCCCCATGTCCGGATCGCCGAAAATGCTTCCGGCCGAGCCGCCGACGGCGGGGGCGTACCGATGGCGAACGTCGAGCTCGCGTCCGGTCGGGAAGACCTGGGTCCAGTAGTGTGTCGTCTTGAGCGTCCACAGGGGCGTCAGCTCGAGGATGCGGACGCCCCGGTCCATCCAGGAGCGGTCCTCGACCAGACCCATCTCGATCAGCATGTCGATTTGCGGCTGGGGCAAGGCCGCCAGGGCCCGCATCGTCGCCTCGCCCCGGGGCGTGAGCGGCACGCCGAGGCCACGCATCAGATCGGAGTGATCGACCCCGTTCAGCATGGCCTTCTGCTCGACATTGGTCGCGACGCGGCGGCCGTTCACCGTCGTGGTGAAGGGCATCCTGAGCGGGTCCTCTATTGCGACATCGCTCTCGATGCCGCCCTGCAGATCGGGCATGGGGAAGGCGACGATCGTCGAGAT
Organism: Brevundimonas sp. UBA2416; assembly: GCF_002343105.1. Classification (NCBI taxonomy): domain Bacteria; kingdom Pseudomonadati; phylum Pseudomonadota; class Alphaproteobacteria; order Caulobacterales; family Caulobacteraceae; genus Brevundimonas; species Brevundimonas sp. UBA2416. The sequence continues at coordinate 315,645 of NZ_DDRM01000015.1, read as the reverse complement.
GTCGCGGTCGGTGCGGTTGAAGAACCGGTAGGCGACACGGATTTCGGCCGCCGAGACATAGAGATCCTCGGACCGCATCTCGATGCCGTCGGTGCGCTCCAGAACGAGGCCGCCCGCGCCCATCGAGGCGACGCTGTCGTTGGCCGCCGCCGGCGCGGCGAGCAGGATGGCGGCCAGTAAGGCGGCGATGCCCCGGTTCAATCTGATCATCTGGTCCTCCCGTGGCGAGACTACCGGAATGCTTGCGGCGAAGTCGTGACGATTTCTGTCGTCAGCGCCGCTTGCCCTTGCGGACGCCCTTCAGTCCCCCCGAAGGTCGCCCACCCTTGGGCGGCTTGGGTCCGCCGGGACGGCTGCCGCCACGCTTGGGGAAGCCGTCGCCGCCGGGGCCGCGGCCACGGTGGCCCAGCCGGGGCGCGGGGGCGTTGGGATCGCGCGGGGCGGGGTCGGAGAGCATCTCGAAGACCAGACCACCGGTGATCGGCGTGGCCTCCTTCAGCCGTACCTCGACGTTCCGGCCCAGCGTCCAGCGCGCGCCGGTGCGCTCGCCGACGAGGGCGTGGGACTTGTCGTCGTGGGCGAAATACTCGGTCCCGAGGGTCGAGACCGGCACCAGGCCGTCGGCCCCCGTTTCGTCCAGCCGGATGAACAGGCCGAAGCGGGTGACGCCGGTGATGCGGCCGGGGAAGGTCGCGCCGACCCGCTCCTGCAGGAAGGCGGCCATGTAGCGGTCCATGGCGGCGCGTTCGGCGGCCATGGAGCGGCGCTCGGTCATGGTCACCTGTTCGGCGATGGCCGGCAGTTCAGCGATCTCGCGGTCGGTCAGCCCGTCCTTGCCGAGGCCCAGCGCCCGGATCAGTCCGCGGTGGACGATCAGGTCGGAATAGCGCCGGATCGGCGAGGTGAAGTGGGCGTAGCGGTCGAGGTTGAGGCCGAAATGGCCGACGTTCTCGGCCGAATAGATGGCCTGCATCTGGCTGCGCAGGACAACCTCGTTGACGACCTCGGCGTGGTCGCCGCCGCGGGTCTCGTCCAGCAGTTTGTTGAACCGTTTGGTCGTGGCCGGTTCGCCCTTGGTCCACGGCTTGCCGATGGTCTGCAGGAAGTCGCCCAGGTTGAACAGCTTCTCCTGACTGGGGGCGTCGTGGACGCGGTAGAGCAGGGGCGTCTTCTTCTGCTCCAGCGTCTCGGCGGCGCAGACGTTGGCCTGGATCATCATCTCCTCGATCAGCCGGTGTGCCTCAAGGCTGACGCGCGGCTCGATCGAGATGATCTGGCCCTGATCGTTCATGCGGATGCGCCGTTCGGGGCTTTCGATCGCCAGAGGACTGCGCTTCAGCCGGCCTTTCAGCATGGTCCGGTAGGCGGCCCACAGCGGCTCGAGGATGGCCGCCATGATCGGGCCGGTCGCATCATCCGTCTGGCCGTCGATGGCCGACTGGGCCTGATCGTAGCTGAGCTTGGCGTGCGAACGCATCAGGCCACGCATGAATTTGTGGCCTGTTTTCCGGCCGTCCTTGTCGAAGACCATGCGCACGGCCATGCAGGCGCGGTTCTCGCCTTCCTTGAGGCTGCACAGGCCGTTGGACAGGCGCTCGGGCAGCATCGGCTCGACGCGGTCGGGGAAGTAGGTGGAATTGCCCTTGTCGCGCGCCTCGCGGTCCAGATTGGTGTTGGGGCGGACGTAGGCGGCGACGTCGGCGATGGCGACCCAGACGATCCAGCCGTCCGCGTTCTTCGGGTCCTCGTCGCGCATCGCATAGACGGCGTCGTCGTGGTCGCGGGCGTCGGCGGGGTCGATCGTGATCAAAGGCAGGTCGCGCAGGTCCTCGCGGCCCTTCAGCGATGGCAGTTCCTGATCTTCCGCTTCTTTTTCGACGAGTTCGGAGAAGCCCATCGGGACGTTGTGGGCGGCGATGGCGATCAGGGAGGCGGCGCGGGCGTCGCCCTCGTGGCCGATCTTCTCGAGGATCTTGCCGCGTTTGGGCCCATAGCGCTGGTCGCCCCTTTCGATGGCGGCCAGCACGAGGTCGCCGTCGCGCAGGCCCTCGGCCTGGGCGTGGGGGACCAGCAGGACGTCCTTCGACTTGCGGTCGACGGGCTCGACCCTGACCTCCTTGTTGGACCTGCGGATGACGCCCAGCACCTTGTTGGCGCCGGCGTCCAGCTTCTTGATCAGCCGGGCTTCCCAGCCGTCTTCGGTGCGGGCAAATTTGACCAGGACGCGGTCGCCCATGCCGGGGGCGGGGCCGGTCTTGCCGCCGTTGTCGGGAATCAGCAGGGCGCGCGGGGCGTCGGCCGAGGCCTCGACAAGACGGACATAGAGTTCGCCGTCGAGATCGCGCTCGACCACATCGGCCACGCCGACCGGGGGCAGGGCGCCGACTTCGGAGAAGCCCTTGCGGCCGCGCTTGCCCAGTTTGCCGGCCTCTTCGAGGGCGCGGATCATTTCGCGCAGGGCGCGACGCTCGCCGCCCTTGAGGCCGAAATGGCGGGCGATATCGGTTTTCTCGGCTGATCCGGCTTCGCGGAGGAAGGCGATCAGCGTGGCTTCGTCGGGGAGGCCGGCGGGCGGCCGGCTGGATGATTTTGTCATTTGGAATCCTTGATACCGTGCTTCGGCGCTCTTCGAGAGGCGAAATCTTGCGCGGCTTGTGATGAGGAGGGCGCGCGCCTAGCTTCCGGCGCTGAACCTCTGGAGTGATTGAATGTCGTTGGCCGCCAAGCCTGTCCTGTCCGGTCCGACCGGCTCGTTGCTGGACCTGATCGGCCAGACGCCGATGGTTGAGGTGACGAAGATCGACACCGGCCCGTGCCGTCTGTTCCTGAAGCTGGAGGCGCAGAACCCGGGCGGGTCGATCAAGGACCGGATCGCCCTGTCGATGATCGCGGCGGCCGAGGCGGAGGGGTTTCTGAAGCCCGGCGGGACCATCGTCGAGGCGACGGCCGGCAATACGGGTCTGGCGCTGACGCTGGTGGGCCAAGCCAAGGGATATAAGGTGCTTCTGGTCATCCCTGACAAGATGTCCAAGGAAAAAATCCAGCATTTGAGGGCGATGGGCGCCGATGTTCGCCTGACCCGTTCGGACGTGCCGCATGGGCATCCCGAATACTACACCGACATGGCCGAACGGCTGGCGCAGCAGATCCCCGGCGGATTCTACGTCAACCAGTTCGCCAACGACGCCAACTCCTTGGCCCATTTCAAGACCACGGGGCCGGAGATCTGGGAACAGATGGACGGCGACATCGACGCCTTCGTCGCCGGCATCGGGTCGGGCGGCACCATCACCGGCATCGCCCGCTATCTGAAGAGCGTCGGGTCGGACGCGAAGATCATCCTCGCTGATCCGGTGGGCTCGACCCTGGCCGGGATCGTCAACGAGGGCGTGCCGGGGCCGGAGGGCAGCTATACGGTCGAGGGCATCGGCCAGAATTTCGTGCCCGACACGGCGGACATGAATCTGATCGACAAGGCCTATTCCATCCCCGACGCCGAGGCCATCGCCACCGTCCGGGAGCTGCTGCTGAAGGAAGGCGTGCTCGCGGGATCGTCATCCGGAACCCTGATCGCCAGCGCCCTGCGCTGGTGCCGCGAGCAGACGGAGCCAAAGCGGGTCGTCACCTTCGTCTGCGATACGGGCGCGAAATACCTGTCCAAGGTCTACAATGACGCATGGCTGGCCGACCAGGGACTGGGCGGTCAGCCGATGCACGGCGATCTGTCGGACCTGATCAGCCGCAAATACCAGAACGGCGACGTGGTCGTCGCCGGCCCGGAAGACACGCTGGATACGGCCTTCAAGCGCATGCGCGGCGCCGATGTGTCCCAACTGCCGATCATCCAGGATGGCCGGCTGGTCGGCATTCTGGACGAGAGCGATCTGGTTCATGTGATGAACACCGACGAGATCACCCGCAAGGAAAGGTTCGCCCGTCCGGTCGCCTCGGCCATGACCCGCGACCTCGATACGGTGCAGGTCGGCGAGAGTCTGGACGCCCTGATCCCCCTGTTTGACCGCGATCGGGTGGCGATCGTGCTGGACGGAGAGCAGTTTGTGGGCCTGATTACGCGCACGGACCTGATCAACCACCTGAGCCTGAACCGCTAGGCTGCGATCTCGGGCGGTGGGCTTTGTGGCGAACCAGCGGTGGAAATGAGGCGAGTTGACTGGACGGCGGCGAAAATGTGGTCCTGACTGGACACCATACCCATGAAATGCTGTTGAGGCCCTTCCATGAAACGTTTTCCGACCTCGGCTATCGCCGCCATCGCCGCCGCCGCGCTCTTCGGCATGGCTTCGAATGCCTCGGCGCAGGCCGCCGCCCCGGCGGGATGCTCTGACGACGTGCCTCAGCGCGCCACGCGCGGGAACACCGAGTTCGTCAGCAATTCGCAGACGGTTCGCGGCCTGCTCTACAAGCCGACCGGCCCTGCCAATGGCGCCGCCGTGGTCCTGCTGCACAGCTCTGAAGGCCTGTCCGTAGACGCCCACTCGTTCGACCCGCACGCCATCCAGCTGGCGGCCCGCGGCTATCATGTGCTGGTGCCGAACTATTTCGAGGCGAGGGCGCGCCAGGTTCCCTGGAACGGACGTGATGTCCGGCTGTGGGCAGAAGCGGGGCATGCCGCCGTCGCCTATATGGGCACGCTCGAGGGCGTCGATCCGGCGCGGGTCGGCATCTGGGGCTTCTCCCTGGGCGGGTTCGTCGCCACCGACGGATCGGCTCATCCGGATTCGACGGCGCGCGTGGCCGTCGGGGTCGGGACGGGCCAGGACATCTTCGAGGCCAGCCGCGGCCGTAGGGAACTGCCGATGATGCTGATCGAGGGCTATTCGACCTTCCCCATCATCTCGGCCGCCACAATGCGCGAGTTGGCCGCCAACCTGCGGCGCCGGGGCGCGACGGTCGAGGTCCAGATGCTGGCCTCGCCGGAACGGTCCATGACTGGCCAGGTCTGGTGTGAGGTGTTCCAGCACACGCGGCGCTTCCTCGACGCAAACCTCCTGCCCGCCGCCGCCCCAGAAGCCCCTGCCGGGTAAGGCGCGGGTGCGCCGGCGCCTCATCGCCCTGGCGAGCCTCCTCGCGGCGCTCGCGAGCGCATCGACGTCGGTCGCCCAGACCGATGCGACACCGTCGCGCGTCGGCATTCCCGGCTGCGCTGACGATGTGGCAGTCCTGGCGTCGCGGACGCTGATGTCGTTCGAAAGCCGTGGACGTCCGGTCCGCGCCTATCTCTATGCGCCGCGCGGTGAGCCGAACGGTGCGGGTCTGGTCATGCTGCACGGCGGGACCGGCTTCGAGATGAACTCGATCCTGTTCGACGCCCACGCCATCCAGCTGGCCTCGCGGGGCTACTGGGTCATTCTCCCTGCCTATTTCGACGCCGATGCGCCCGCCCAGGGGCGACGGCTGGTGAATGCGCGGGCCTGGCGTCAGGCGGCGCTGGACGCCGCAGACCAACTGGCCGGCCAGCCGGGCGTGTCGCCGGGCCGTGTGGCGCTGTGGGGCTATTCCCGCGGCGCCGGCGTCGCCCTGAACGCCGCAACCGTGGCTGAAAGCCCGGTCCGCTCGGCGGTCCTGGTGGCCGGCGGCGGCGAGGTCGACGGAAGTCTCGTGGGCCGGAACCTGTCATTCCTGCTGATGCACGCCCGGCGGGATGAGGCCGTGCCTGTCCGCGCGACGCTGGAACTCGCGGCTGACCTTCGTCAGGCTGGAGCCGCGGCCGAGGTTCAGGGGCTCGATTTCGACGGGCACCAGTATGATCTTCCGACCTGGTGCGCGGTCATGGGCCGGACGCGCGCCTTTCTGGAAGGCGGACCCTCGGGAGGCGCGTCATGAGCCGAACGATGAAGGACGGGTACGACCGCCGCGCCGTGCTGGTTGCGGCCGGGGCCCTGGCTGTTGCTTCGCCGACCGCCGCCCGGCAGGCGACGGAAGCGGCGGCCTTCACCACCGAACTGACGACCTATCCCAGCAACGGCAAGGCGATCCGCGCGGCGGTGTTCCGGCCGACCGCGAATGCGCGCGGCTCCGGCGTGGTGCTGATGCACGGTTCGGGCGGCATCGGGCCGGAGCAGGTGGTGCTGGGCGAGTTGTTCGCCGCTGATGGCTATGTCGCCGTCGTTCCGACTTATCTGGACGCGGCCGAGGATGATGTGGTCCGGCCCGAACCCGTGATGAACGCCTGGCGCGACTGCGGCTCCGACGCCATCGAATGGCTGATCGGGCAGGGCATCGACAGCAGTCGTACCGGAATCATGGGCTATTCGCTGGGCTCCCACATCGCCGTGGACGGGGCCTTGGGCGAAAGCCGTGCGGCGGCGGCGATCTCTGTGGCGGGGGGCTGGGATGTCTATACGCCGCGCCGTCCGCTGCGGCGTATTCCGGTGCTACTGATCTCGGCCCAAAGGGACACCCATGTCCGCCCGGTCAGCACGGCCCACTGGCGCCATTTCCTGATTGAGAACGAGGTGCCGGTCCGGGCGCGCACCGTGCGCGGCGCCGGCCACATTATGAACCGGCGGCAGTGGGAACAGGTCTATGCCTATGCGCTGGACTTCTTCAACGGCAACATCGGCCGCCCCTCATAGTAACTGGATATTCCATGGCATTGCTCAAGAACAGTCAGGGCTTTTCGACCCGCGCGATTCACGCGGGCCAGCGCCCGGACCCGACCACGGGCGCGGTCATGACCCCGATCTACGCCACTTCGACCTACGCCCAGGAAAGCCCGGGCGTGAACAAGGGCTATGAATACGCCCGCGGCAAGAACCCGACGCGCGAGGCATTTGAGGCCTGTCTGGCTGATCTGGAAGGCGGAACGCACGGCTTCGGCTTCGCCAGCGGCATGGCGGCGACCTCGACCGCATTGGAGCTGCTGGACGCCGGTTCGCACATCATCACCGGGGACGACCTTTACGGCGGCTCATGGCGGCTGTTCGAGCGGGTGCGGCGGCGGTCGATGGGGCTGGACTTCAGCTATGTCGACATGGCGAACCTCGGCGCCGTCGAGGCCGCGATCACGCCGAAGACCAGGCTGATCTGGGCCGAGACCCCGACCAATCCGCTGATGAAGCTGGCGGACATCGCCGGCCTGTCGAAAATCGCCAAGGCGCACGGCCTGCTGCTGATCGTCGACAACACCTTCGCCACGCCCTGGAGCCAGCAGCCGCTCAAGCTGGGGGCCGATGTGGTCATGCATTCGGCGACCAAATATCTGAACGGCCACTCCGACATCATCGGCGGGGCGCTGGTGACGGCGGACCCCGAGCTGGCGAAGGAGATCAAGTTTCTGCAGAACTCGGTCGGCGGCGTCATGGGGCCGTTCGACGCCTTTCTCGCAAACCGGGGCCTGAAGACGCTGGGCCTGCGCATGAAGGCGCACAATGAGAACGCCCTGGCGGTGGCGCGCTGGCTGGAGGACCGGAAGGGGATTGCGAAGGTGATCTACCCCGGCCTGATCAGTCACCCGCAGCACGAGTTGGCCTCACGCCAGATGAACGGTCGCTACGGCGGCATGGTCACGGCCCTGATCGACGGCGATCTGGAGCGGACCAAGCGGGTGCTGGAGCGGGTGCAGGTCTTCACCCTTGCGGAGTCGCTGGGCGGGGTCGAAAGCCTGGTCAACCACCCGGCCATCATGACCCACGCCTCGGTGCCGAAAGAAGTGCGCGAGGCGGGCGGGGTGACGGAGAACCTGATCCGGCTGTCGGTCGGGGTCGAGGACGTCGACGACCTGATCGCGGATCTGGATCAGGCGCTGGCGGTCTAGGGCCAGCAGGAACCGGCGATCAGTCCTCGCTCAGCAGGGTCTCGCGCCAGAACATCAGACTGGCCCAGAACTGGTAGTCCTGGTTGACCTTCTTGGCGAAGCCGTGGCCCTCGTCCTGGCCCAGCAGGTGCCAGGCGGTGCGACCGTTGGCGCGAACGGCGGCGATCATCTGGTCGGCCTCTGACGCCGGCACGCGAGGGTCGTTGCCGCCGGTGACCACCATCAGGGGGATGTTGATCTCGTCGACGCGGGTCATGGGGGAAATCTCGAGCAGGCGGGCGCGCTGGGCCGGGTCGCGCTCGTCGCCGTATTCCACCCGCCGCAGGTCGCGGCGGTAAGCCTCTGTATTCTCGAGGAAGGTCACGAAGTTGGAGATGGCGACCACGCAGTTCGCGCCGCGGAGGCGGTCGCCGTAGTGAATGGCCCCGGCGTAGCACATGTAGCCGCCGTAGGAGCCGCCGGTGACGGCGACCCGCTCCGGATCGATGGCCGGATCGGCGCCGAGCCGGTCGAGGAAGGCGCCGAGGTCGCGCACCGAATTCTCGCGCAGATCGGGCCCGTTATCCAGGCTGACGAACCGCTTGCCGTAGCCGGTGGAGCCGCGGACGTTGGGGAAGAAGATGGCGATGCCCAGTTCGTTGATCAGGTAGTTATTGCGGCCCATGAAGCCGGGCCGACTCTGGCCCTCGGGCCCACCGTGGATGTTGACGATCAGGGGGCGGGGGCCCGGGAAGCGGGCCGGATCGGGGCGGTAGAGGAAGCCCGAGACCGGCTCGCCATCAAAGCTGGCGACCTCGATCAGCTCAGGCTCGACGTTGCGGGTGACGTCCAGACCTCCGGTTTCGCTGCGGGTCCAGCGGGTGACGGCCAGGGACCGGGGATCGACGGAAAAGGCGTCGGAGGCGCTGCGGGCCGAGGAGAAGGTCAGGCCAATCTCGCCCCAGGGCGCGATCTCCAGGCCGCCGGCGATGCCGGCGGGCAGGCCGTCGACCGTGCGAACCTGGCCAGACGCCGGGTCAAGCAGGCGCAGGCGGGTGCTGCCGGCCTCATTGATCGTATAGGCGATGAAGGCGCCGTCCCTGGCGATGTCGAAATCCGCGACATCCCAGCGCGGTTCCATCGAAACGGGCGAGAAGACGCCGGTGGACAAGTCGATGCGGCCAAGCCGCTGGAAGTCGCTGTCCTGGTCCGAGGTGACCCACAGCGTCCCGTCAGGCGCGAACTGGGCGCCGCCATAAGCGATCGGCAGGCTGTGATCGCCGATCGGCGTCATGCGGCCGCTGGCGAGGTCCAGGGCGTGGAGGTTGGACTTGGTGACCTGGATATACTGGACGACCAGGGCGGTGCGGCCATCGGGCGAGAAGTCTGCGATGGTCCATCCGCCGCCGCTGACCTCGGCCACCATGCGGGCGGTTGAGGGATCGCGCGGGTCCATGACGTAGAGATCGCTGTCCCGGCCGTTGCGGCGCGTTGAGGAATAGCCGATCAGGCGCCCGTCCTGACTCCAGGCGCCGAAGCCGTTGCGGCTGCGACCCCCGTCGGTCAGCAGGGTCAGGCGGCCATCCGCCAGGGCGTACAGCTGGAAGAACTCGTCACCGCCCCTGTCCTTGCTGACGACCAGGGCGTCGCCGGCGGGGGACCAGCGGCCGCCGACGGGTTCCACCTCGAAACTGAGCTGCTCGCGGGCGCCCATCGGCGTGGCGACGCGGTGAATCTGGGCGGTATTGCCGAAGCGGGTCGAAATCAGCATCGACCGGTCGGCCGCATTCCAGCCCGCGAAGCCGGCGGTGCGGAACTCCATATAGGAGCGGGTCTCCGCCGCCATGGCCGCCGGAATGGCCGGAAGGCCGTCAGCGATCAGGGCTGCGGGCCTTTCAACGACATCTGAGGCCTGGGCGAAGGCGGCGGTCGGCGCCAGGGCGCAGGCGAGGATGATGGCGAGCGGACGGATGCGCATGGAACCCCCTGTTCAGGCGGATGCGATCCGCCGAAGCGGGGAGGTTGTCAGTGAAGGGGGCCAGAGTCCAATCGCGGGCAGCGCCCGCTTGCGCGGGGCAGAACTAGGCGGCCTTGCTGTCCGGCAGGGCGGTCTGGTGGCCGGTCGCCGGGACGACCTTCTTCTTGGCAGGCGCGCGGGGCTTCTTGACGGCGGTGGTCGTCTTGTCGGCGGCGCGGCGGGCCATTTCTTCGTCGATCAGGGGCACCAGTTCGGCGGCGGTGGCCATCTTGGTGGGAGAGCCGCTCTCGGACAGACGGACCGCATTGAGGCGCAGGGCCTTCAGGTCGGGATCGGTCATGGTCGGGAGCTTTTCGGCCAGCGGGGTCATCGGCATCTCCTGGAGTTGAAAAACAGTCGGGCCGGCGCCTGTTCGGCGGCCGGCCCTTCCGTCAGCTGGCGCTAGGTCCAGCAGGGTCGCATGTCGGAAACTATTCGGCGGCCTTGAGGCGACCGGCCGATTCCTTGCCCGAACGCGAGTCGCGTTCGACTTCGTAGGAAATCTTCTGGTTTTCGTTCAGCGTGCCCAGGTCGGACGTTTCAACGGCCGAGGCGTGGACGAACACGTCCTTGCCGCCGTCATCGGGGGCGATGAAGCCGTAACCCTTGGTGGAGTTGTACCATTTTACAGTGCCGGTAGCCATTTTGAGACCTCCGTTAGGCGTTGACCGCCGGAAGAGGTTCCGGGTCGGCCTGTCGGGTCTGAATGGGATCGGCTTTGGACCTCGGTGCGCGATGCAAAGGGGCAGCAGCGTTTCGCAGTGAGATCGACGAAGCCTCAGATGGGCGCTTTGCCGACCAATAGCAAGCTGTGCCGTAGCCGTAACGGCGGAACGCCCTTCAGGCGTCCCGCCGGCCGATCATCAGTTGGGCATGGAGACGGTGTCGGTGACGTGGATGACGCCGTTCGACTGGAACACATCAGCCTGGGTCACATTGGCGACGCCGCCCATTTCATCGGTCAGGATCACGGCGGAGCCGCGCATCGTCGCCGTCAGGACGCCACCCTCAACGGTGGTGAGGCGCGCCTGTCCGCCACCTGCGCGGATCTGCGCCATCAGGTCGGCGGCGCTGACCCGGCCCGGCACCACGTGATAGGTCAGGATCCTGGTCAGGGTCGCCTTGTTGGCCGGCTGGACGAGCGTATCGACCGTGCCGGCCGGCAGTTTGGCGAAGGCCGCGTTGGTGGGCGCGAAGACGGTGAAGGGGCCGGGGCCCGACAGCGTCTCGACCAGTCCGGCGGCGGTGACTGCCGCGACCAGGGTGGTATGGTCGCGCGAGTTGACGGCGTTCTCGACGATCGTGCGGCCCGGATACATGGCGGCGCCGCCGACCATCACAGCGGCCTGGCCGTCAGCGCCGGCGTCCATGGAATCCATGCTGCCCATGGAAGAACAGGCGGCGGTCAGCAGGGCGCTGCCGGCGATGGCGGCGAGAAGGGCGGCGCGGGTGGGGGTCATGGTCATATGGTCTCTCCTGAGCGGCCGTCGTTACGGCTCGGACGGAAGGACGACGGTGGCCGGTTCGTGGATGCGGCCCTGCGGCCTCTGGCCACGGCCTGCATCCGGGACGCAGGTTTCGCGTTGCGCGGGCGACCGGACAGAAAAACGGCGGCGAAGGCCTTCGCCCTCGCCGCCGTCGAAATCATGCGTCGGTAAGGCCCGACGCGTGAACTCAGCCTTCGGTCTTCAGCTGACCAGCCGATTCCTTGCCCGAACGCTTGTCGCGCTCGATTTCGTAGGAAACCTTCTGGTTTTCATCCAGGCCGCGCAGGCCCGCTTGTTCGACGGCCGAGATGTGGACGAAAACGTCCTTGCCGCCGTCGTCAGGCTGGATGAAGCCGTAGCCCTTGGTGGAGTTGAACCATTTAACAGTGCCGGTAGCCATTTTCAGGACCTCCGCTAGCAGTTGGCCACAGGGAAAAGCCCCTGCGGTCTGTCGGGTCTGAAAGGAGCGGCTAGACCTCAGTGCGAAAGCAGAGGGTGGCGTTTCGCAGAGAGCTCGACAAAACGCTTTTGGACCGGCGGCGCGCCAAAATCAAGGCAGGCCTCCGGCCTGGCTATTCGGCCGCATCACCCTCTGGAGCAGCGACATAGTGTTCCTGGCAGAGCTTCCTCAGGGCGGCCGTCAGGGTCGGCCCGTACAGGGAATCCTGGATCCGCTCGAACCCTTCGGACTGAAGGGCCTGTTTGATCTCGCTGACGGTGCGGCAGCCTCCGCCGCGCGCCAGTTCATAGGCGCGTTCAAGAGTCGTCGGTCGATGGCTGCTCATTTGTCCTAGATAGGGACCCGGGCGCGAATTGCGAGGGTCCCTGTCGAAGGATCAGAAGGCGAGGCTGATCCCGGCCACCAGACTGTCGGCATATTGTTCGCCCGGCACGTCGGCGTCGGTCGCGTAATAGCGCAGGTCGGCGTCGATATTGTTGGTGAGGGCGTAGGTGAAGCCCGCGTTCCAGGCCGTGTAGTCGAGGCTGTTGTCCTGCTCGCGCCGACCGATCGCGGCCGTGCCCTCCAGCCGGTTGGTGAAGTCCCAGCCGAGACGCGCCTCGACCCAGGTCCAGGCTTCCGTTCCGCCCATGCCGTCGGGCGAATACTGGAAGCGGACGCGTCCGCTGGCCGGGCCGATCGAGCGTTTGATGTCGGCGGTCAGTTCCCAGGCGTCGTCGTCATAGCCGGAGGCGGCGTCGATCTGCGACTTGTAGGTGGCGTTCAGGTCAAGGTCGAAGCCGGCGAGCTCGGGCCGCACGCCGAAGCCTGCTTCCGCCTCAAGATCAGACCCGCTGGAGCTCTTGATGGTCTGGAGTCCGGCGCCGCCGTACAGCAGGCCGGAGGCGCTCTCCCATTCGGCCTCGCCCCAGACATAGGCGTCGCCGTCGGACTTGGACGCGCCCTTGGAGCGGTTGTCCGTGGCGGCGCCGACCGCAAAGGCCCAGCTGCCTGCCGGGGCGTCCTGGGCGGCGGCCGGGACGGCCACAGCCAGGAAGGCAGTCGCCGTGAGTGCAGTCGTCAGGGTGCGGAGCATGTGTGGTCGCCTCGATTGAACGAGGCGGGATCTAGAGCCGCTTCTTGTCGAATTTATCACAAGCCTGCGTAAATTCGTCCGTCAGCCGATGGATTAGATCGGCCGTGGGCAGAACATCACGCACGCCTGCCGAGCCCTGGCCGGCGGACCAGACGGTTTTCCAGGCCTTGGCTTCGTCCGCCATGTCCAGCTTGTGCTCGGGCAGGGATTTCGGATCGATGCCGTTGGCGACCAGCGAGGGCGTCAGGAAATTGGCCGGAATGCCCGAGACGGCGGGCGTGTAGGTGATGTCCGAGGCGCCGGCCTCGACGATCATCTGCTTGTACTCGGCCTGGGCCATCGACTCCGTCGTCGAGATGAAGCGCGTGCCCATATAGGCGAAGTCGGCGCCCATCATGATCGCCGCCGCCACATCGCCGCCGGTCGACAGGCAGCCGGACAGGATGATGGTGCCGTCGTAGAAGGACCGCACCTCCTCGACCAGGGCGAACGGATTGACCACCCCGGCATGGCCGCCGGCGCCGTTGGCCACCAGAATCAGGCCGTCAACGCCCGCCTCGGCCGCCTTGCGGGCGTGGCGGACATTGGCGATGTCGTGGAACACCACGCCGCCATAGCCATGCACCGCCTCGACCACGTCGCGCACCGCGCCCAGCGAGGTGATGATCAGCGGGACCTTCTCCTCGACCGACACCATCATGTCGGCCATCAGCCGCGGATTCGTCGGATGGACGATGTGATTGACGCCATAGGCGGCAGCGTCCGGGGTCAGGCGCGCCTTGATGTCGTGCAGCCACTCCCGGTAGCCCTCGGTGGTGCGCTGGTTCAGCGACGGGAAGGTGCCGATGACGCCGGCGTTGCAGGTCTCGACCACCAGATCCGGTCCGGAGACAAGGAACATGGGCGCCGCGATGACCGGTAGCTTCAGACCCTTTTGCAGCGATGCCGGAATGGCCATGACGTTTCCCCGAGTTGTCTTTGGCTACGGATAGCGGGGTGTCGCGGGGGAAGGCAAATGGAAGCGAGTGGCTAGTGGCCAGTGGCTAGTGGCTGGCCACCGCTTGTGCGACGTCGCGGTCCGCGACGCCCTTCCGCCGACAGCAATGCCGCCAGCCACTAGCCACTGGCCACTAACCACTAGCCACCAGGATGACGCCGCAGGCCGAACCCGCTACATCCCCGCCATGACCACCGACACCTCAGGCCTGCACCAGCTCGGCCAGCAAACCGCCCAGCCCTCCAGCCCGGAAACGGCCGAGCTGGAACGGGTGCCCAATCCCCATCCGGGGACGCTGTATCTGACGCGCTTCACGGCGCCGGAGTTCACCAGCCTGTGTCCCGTGACGGGCCAGCCGGATTTCGCGCACATCGTCATCGACTATGCGCCGGGCGACTGGCTGGTCGAGAGCAAGTCGCTGAAGCTGTACCTGACCGCCTTCCGGAACCACGGCGCCTTCCATGAGGACTGCACCGTGGCCATCGGCCGGAAGATCGCCGACCTTCTGCAGCCGAAATGGCTGCGCATCGGGGGCTACTGGTATCCTCGCGGCGGCATCCCGATCGACGTCTTCTGGCAGACGGGCGCGCCGCCCGAGGGCCTGTGGCTGCCGGATCAGGGTGTGCCGACCTATCGCGGGCGGGGCTGAGACGCATGTCGCTCCGTCCGTTCCATCTCGCCTTTCCCGTTCATGACCTCGACGCCGCGCGGCGCTTCTGGGGCGGCGCCATGGGCTGCGCCGAGGGGCGCAGTTCAGGCGAATGGATCGATTTCGACTTCTACGGCCACCAGATCGTGACGCATCTCGTTCCGGGGATGAAGACGGCCGATGCCGGCGGCAATGCGGTCGACGGCCATCAGGTGCCGGTGCCGCATTTCGGCGTCATCCTGGAGATGATGGACTGGCAGGCGCTGGCCGACCGCCTTGTCGCCGCGGGCACGAAGTTCGACATCGAACCCTATGTCCGTTTCAAGGGCGAACCGGGCGAGCAGGCGACGATGTTCTTCCGCGACCCGAGCGGCAACGCCATCGAGATGAAGGCCTTTCAGGATCTGGGCCAGTTGTTCGCGAAATAGACGCGTCTCTGCAGGGGCATCCTAGAGGTAAGGGCCCCACATGAGGGCGATCGTCCCGAAAACTCCGATCGCCGTGAAGGCCGCGGCAGCGAGGACGATGGCTGCGGTCAGAAACTTCTGCGCCGCATGGGCGCTGCGCCCGGCCCGGAAATAGAGCTCCAGCAAGCCCAGCGGGATAAGATAGCTGCCGAAGACCAGGACGATGTCGGCCGGACCCGACAGGCTGTCCGACATGCCGACCGGCCCCTGGTTGATGAGCACCCAGCCCATGATGCCGACCCTGAGAAACCAGACGCCGCTGACCGCCATAAAGGTGCGCATGGCCCAGACCCGGTGCTGGTCGAACCGTCGCTTGACGGCGTGCCGCCACGCCAGCCCGCCGAAGATGAGGATCAGCAGCCCGTCGATCACGATGGCGGCCGAAGAGACGGCGGACAGCGAGGTCCCCCGGACGAGGGTCAGCCAGAAGCCGCTCAACGCCATGAAGGCGGCCACGACGAGGAAGGTCCGACCGCTCCAGCGGTGCAGGGCCGGGACGGCGCGCCGGATCGAAGGAACGAGTTGCATCAGCCCGGCGAAGGTCACGACCGACGCCAGCAGCACATGGGCGGCGAAAATGAAATTCCCGGTCGCGTCGCCGGCGATATAGCCGTCGATCAGCGGCTTGTCGTTCCAGCCGGCGTAGTCTCCGGACGCGGTCCGCGTGCCGTAGAAGGCCAGGATGAAGCCGATGAAGGCCGCCTGGCCTATGGCGGCGACGATGAACCAGAGGATGCCTGCCCAGCGCAGGGCTCCGGCGGCGACGCCCTTCACAGGGGGCGGTGAAGAAATGCTGGACATGAGGTCTCCCGACAGGCCCCTGAATGCGGGGTGTCGGCACGGATAGGGGCGACCTCGGCCGGGCGTCTCGCCGATTTGGAAATCGGCCAGAAAAATCCTGCGCGGGACCACCGGGACGGGCGGCGACGCGCTGGACAGGGTCGCCCGGGCGGGTCATCAATCCGCCCAGCCCTCCGGGAGGATCGGTGTCCACGCAGCCATTTCCCAGCCTTCCGGACGTCAGCCGGGCCTCCTGGCCCCGGCGGGCGCCCAGTCGTATTGAGGCTTATGCGGCGCTCTGCGCGGTCTCCTTCCTCTGCTACATCGCGGGCCGTCTGACCGACGGTACCGCCGGGACCCTGTTTTCGCTCATCGGCGCAGGGGCCTGCGGATGGGCTTGGCTGCTGACACGGGCCCTGTTCGATCCCGCGCCCCGCGACGTCCGGTGGCCCCGGATCGTGGTGACGGTGGTCGCGGTTGCCGGTGCGCTGACGGTGCTCGCGCCGGCCGAAGGCGGCCTCTACGGCTTCGCCGGGAACGTCTATGGGCTCAGCGGCTCGGCGGCCCTGTTGTTGACCTTCATTGAGCCGTTCCAGGCGCGCCAGGGTGATTTAGGAGTGCCAGAGAAGCGGTTCCGGCTCGCCTTCCTCGTGATCTATACGGCCCAGATGGTGGCGGTTCTCGGGTCTGGTGTCTCCAGCGGGGTTCCCGGGGAGATCGGGCGCACCGACCTGATCCGGATCGCCTGCGCGGTCGTCGGCTCGGTCGGGGCGGCGGCAGCGGTCTGGTATCGTTTGCGCCATCCCCTGGGGCAGGCGGACGCAACGGTTTCGGTGCGCCGGGCACCGACGGAAGAGGACAGACGCCTTGCCGAACGGCTTCTGGCCTTGTTGCGCGATGAAGCGATCGACGGTCGGCCAGACCTCAGGATCGGCGATGTAGCCGCACGGATGGGCCAGCCGGAATACAAGGTGTCCCAGTGCATCAGCACCGTTCTCGGATTCCCGAATTTCAACCGGCTGATCAATCACCACCGGATCGAGCGTGCGAAACGCCTGCTCGCTGACCCGGATCAGGTCCTGCCCATTCTGGAGGTCGCGTTCGAGTGCGGATTCGGATCCGTCGGACCGTTCAACCGTGCCTTCCGGGAGCAGGTCGGGGTGACGCCCCGGGAATTCCGTGCGGCGAGCCGGCGGCTGTCTTGAACGAACTCCGCCGCCTTCCCCTTGAGACCTGGGGCCGCCATTGGCTGGGTCGGCTTCAGACCTGGGCAGACCGCCGCGCCTGGTCCCGCTACGCTTTCGAATTCCTGATGTTCGGCATCAAACAGGGTTGGGCCTGTCTGTTCGGCGGGGTGATGCTGGCCATGCTGCTGGCGACCCATCTGTGGTGGCCGGACGCCGCGCCGGTCAGCCGGTACGACTTCCTCGTGGTCGGGGCGCTCGGCATCCAGGCGGCCATGCTGGCGCTCAAGCTGGAGAGCTGGAAGGAGGCGAGGGTGATCTTCGTCTTCCACGTCGTCGGCACGATCATGGAGCTGTTCAAGACCTGGCACGGATCGTGGATCTACCCTGAGGACAGCATCCTGCGCATCGGCATGGTGCCGCTGTTCTCGGGCTTCATGTATGCGGCGGTGGGAAGCTACATCGCCCGCATCCAGCGCATCTTCGATATCAAATTCCGCCACTATCCGCCGCTGTGGACGACCTGGGTTCTGGCGGCGGCGATCTACGTCAACTTCTTCGCCCACCACTGGCTGCCGGACATTCGGCTGGGGCTGTTCGTCCTTACCGCACTGCTGTTCGGGCGCGGCTGGTTCTATTTCACGCCGGACCGGAAGCGGCGGAAGATGCCCTTCCTGCTCGGTTTCTTTCTGGTCGCGGCCTTCATCTGGCTGGCCGAGAATATCGCCACCTTCGCCAACGCCTGGGTCTATCCGTCGCAGACCGAAGGTTGGCACATGGTGTCGGTCGACAAGCTGGGCAGCTGGTTCCTGCTGATGATGATCAGCGTGGTGCTGGTGTCGCTGGTGCACCGGCCCGAGGCGGAGGCCGGCGGGATGATCGGGGGAGGGCGACAATGAACGACGGCTGGCAGGATTCCGCCGAGGCCTGGATCGCGGCGCAGGGAGAGGCCGGCGACTATGGCCGGCGGTTCGTACTCGACGCGCCGATGATGGAGCGGGTGCGGGCGGGGGCCTATGCCTCGGCGCTCGACGTGGGCTGCGGCGAGGGCCGCTTCTGCCGTCAGCTCAAGGCCGAAGGGATCCGTGCAGTCGGCATCGACCCCGCGCCGGCGCTGATCGACCACGCCCGTGCGCTGGACCCCGAAGGCGACTACCGCATCGAGGGCGCTGAGGCGCTGGGATTTGCCGATGAGTCGTTCGATCTGGTGGTCAGCTATCTGTCGCTGATCGACATTCCCGACGCGACGGCGGCGATCCGGGAGATGGCGCGGGTGTTGAGGCCCGGCGGAACCCTGTTGATCGCCAATCTGACCAACTTCAACTCGGCCGGGGATGTTTCGGAACTGGGCTGGACGGAGATGGCGGACGGCCGTCGCGCATTCGCCATGGACCACTATCTGGAGGAGCGCTCGGCCTGGATCGAGTGGCGCGGCATCCGGATTGTGAACTGGCATCGGCCACTGTCCACCTACATAACCCTGTTGCTCGACGCGGGGCTGGCGCTGCGCCATTTCGCCGAACCGGCCCCGCAGGGCGGCGATCCGGATCGCGGGGCGCATTACCGTCGCGCGCCCTGGTTCCTGATCATGGAATGGGTCAAGCCGGGCTAAGGGGGTGACCCCTGAAACGGCTGTGCTAGAGCGTCGGACGAGACGGGAGAGACCATGGCCGCCACGCAAACCGACGTCGTCATCCTGGGCGGGGGCCACAACGGGCTGGTGTGTGCCTTCTATCTGGCGAGGGCCGGGCTGAAGGTCACCATTCTGGAGCGCCGCCATGTCGTCGGCGGGGCGGCGGTGACGGAGGAATTCCATCCGGGCTTCCGCAATTCGACCGCCAGCTACACCGTCAGCCTTCTGAACCCGAAGGTCATCGCCGACATGGACCTGGCCCGTCACGGGCTGCGGGTGGTGGAGCGCAAGGTATCGAACTTCCTGCCGCTCGATGACGGCCGCTATTTCCTCGCGGGCGAGGGGCGGACGCAGGGGGAGCTGGCAAAATTCTCGACCCGGGATGCGGAGCGGCTGCCGGAATACGAGCGCCGGCTTGAGGTCATCGCGGCGGTGCTGCGCGACTGGATCCTGAAGGCCCCGCCGAACATGGTGGAGGGCGGCTGGATGGCCATGTTGCCCGAGCTGCTCAAGGGCGCCTCGCTGGGCAAGCAGGCGGCGGGGCTGGACGTCACCGGACGCCGCGACCTGCTGGACCTGTTCGCCAAGTCGGCGGGCGACTGGCTGGACGGCTGGTTCGAGAGCGACCCGATCAAGGCCCTGTTCGGCTTCGACAGCGTGGTCGGCAACTATGCCAGCCCTTATACGCCGGGCTCGGCCTATGTGCTGTTGCACCATGTTTTCGGCGAGGTGAACGGGCGCAAGGGCGTCTGGGGGCACGCCATCGGCGGGATGGGGGCGATCACCCAGGCCATGTCCGCGGCCTGCGCGGAACATGGCGTCGAGGTGCGGCTGGAGACGCCGATCGCCGAGGTGTTGACCGAAAAGGGCCGCGCCGTCGGGGCGGTGACCGAGGCCGGCGACGTGGTGCGGGCGCGGGCGGTGGTATCGAACCTGCATCCGCGGCTGCTGTTCGAGCGGTTTGTGGACGACGCTGTCGTGCCGGCGGATTTCAGGGAGCGGATCGGGAACTACCAGTCCGGCTCGGGCACCTTCCGCATGAATGTGGCCCTGTCTGAGCTTCCTGATTTCACCAGCCTGCCGGGGCAGGGCGACCACCTGACGGCGGGGATCATCATGGCGCCGTCGCTGGCCTATATGGACCGGGCCCATGCCGAGGCGCGGCTGAACGGCTGGTCGTCGAAGCCGATCGTCGAGATGCTGATTCCCTCGACGCTGGACGACAGCCTCGCCCCCACCGGCCAGCACGTCGCCAGCCTGTTCTGCCAGCATGTCGATCCGACGCTGGGCGACGAACACCGCGACACGGTGGCCGATCTGATGATCGAGACGGTCGATGGCTACGCCCCGGGCTTCAAGGCGTCGGTGCTGGGGCGGCTGGCGCTCGGCCCCCGCGATCTGGAGCGGCGCTTCGGCCTGGTCGGCGGCGACATCTTCCACGGCCGGCTGACGCTGGACCAGCTGTTCAGCGCCCGCCCGGTGCTGGGCCACGCCGATCACCGGATGCCCGTGCCGGGGCTCTACCTGTGCGGCTCAGGCGCCCATCCCGGCGGCGGCGTCACCGGCGCGCCGGGGCATAATGCGGCGCGGGCGGTGCTGAAGGATCTGGGAAGCTAGGCCTCAGACGTTCTCGACGCCCATCGCCTTCATCAGCGCCGCGCGAATGGCGCTTTCGGTGAAGGGCTTCTGCACCGTGGCGTGACCACGCCATGCGTCGGGCAGACCGCTCTCGCCATAGCCCGTCGAGAAGACGAAAGGCACGCCGCGGGCCGTCAGCGCCTCGGCGATCGGGAAGACCTGCCGCCCGGCGACATTGACGTCCAGCAGGGCGCCGTCCAGCGGCGCCGGGTCCGCAACCATGGCCAGCCCTTCCTCGACGGTCCCCGCGGGACCAATCGGGATGCAGCCCATGTCCTCGAGAATGGTTTCCAGCAGCATGGCGACGAGAGATTCATCTTCGACCACCAGCACGCGGCGACCCGTCAACGTCTGGGTCATGATGATCTTTCCTTTTCGAGCGGAACGGAGAATTCCGCGCTGAAACCGTCGTTTGCGTAGTCCAGTATAACCGCGCCCGCCAGATCATGACGCACGTTTCGCTCAATCAGCCGGCTGCCGAAGCCACGGCGTTCAGGAGGAGCGACCGGCGGCCCGCCGATCTCGCGCCAGGTCAGCGTCAGCACCGGCCGGGTCTGGTTCGCGACGGCCCAGTCCACCATCACGCGGCCTTCGGGCGCTGACAGGGCGCCATATTTGGCGGCGTTGGTGGCCAGTTCGTGGAAGATCATGCCCAGCGACAGGGCCGCCGCCGGCTCAAGCGCCACGGGTGGGCCGTTCAGGGTGACGCGGTGCGAACCGTGCGCCTCGGTCTCATGCTGCAGAATGGCATCCAGATCGGCGCCCTCCCAGTGGCTGCGGGTCAGCAGGTTGTGGGTGTGGGACAGGGCCATCAACCGGG
This sequence comes from Brevundimonas sp. UBA2416, assembly GCF_002343105.1. Lineage (NCBI taxonomy): Bacteria > Pseudomonadati > Pseudomonadota > Alphaproteobacteria > Caulobacterales > Caulobacteraceae > Brevundimonas > Brevundimonas sp. UBA2416. The sequence continues at coordinate 294,682 of NZ_DDRM01000015.1, read as the reverse complement.
CCTGGAAACTCTCGGCGAAGGTGGCGGGATCGCCGTGCGACCGCGCCGTCTGCACCGCGATCGACTGGATGGTGGCCAGGGTGTTTTTCACCCGGTGGTTCAACTCGTCGATCATCAGCTTCTGGCGCTCGGCGGAGCGGACGGTGCCGGTCACGTCGTGGCCCTGGACGAAGATTCCGGCAACCGCGCCGTTGGCGTCCCGAATGGGCTGATAGATGAAGTCGAGGAACCGGGCCTCGAGCGGGCCGTCCGGCGTCCGTTGAAGCTGGACCCGGCTGGCGCGGCCCTCATACGGTTCGCCGGTCTCGTAGACGCTGTCGAGGAACTCAAAATAGCCCTGTCCCTGGATCTCGGGCAGGGCCTCGCGGATGGGTTTGCCGCTGATGTCGCGATGCCCGATCAACTGGGCGTAGGCGCTGTTGTGGATCTGGATCACATGATCCGGGCCGTTGAGGACCGTGACGAAGCCTGGAGCCTGCATGAACAGGTCCATGAGCCCCTGTCGTTCGGTCTCGAGACGGGCGTTGTCGGCCTGGACGCTGCGCGCACCGCTGAGCAACGCCCCGCCGACGATGGCGTCGATCGCGTGGACTGCCGAGGTCGTCACGTCGGCCGCGGAACGGCGAAGGTTTTCCAGCTCCGTGATGTCGATGGCGTACTGAAGGACGTGTTCGACGACGCCGTCACGAATCAGCGGCGTGTGAATGACGCTCCAGTACCGGTCTTCGTAGGCGAGGACCCCGTCCGCGCCGGGCACGGGAATGGCGTAATGGAGCACCGGGATATCGTTTCGCACACCTGTCGCGAAAACCTTCTCAAATGAAGCGCGCAGTCGCCGGGTGCTTTCCGGCGCATCCAGTCCCGGTCCGGCGTCAAACGCCTCGAACACCGGCGTCCCGATCAGGTCCGCCGCGGTTCGCTGGGTCACGGCGAAATAGGCCTGGTTGGCCCAGACGAACTTCAGCTCCGGGCCGACGATGAAATAGGCGTTCGGAGACGCGTTCAGTGCGGCCGCGAGGTCGGTCTCGATGGATGTCATCTGTCAGCGATTAGCCCCTGCTGCCGACACGTGACAGCCCCGATCAAGCCCGGCTGTAACGCTTGGCGTCGCGGTCGGTTTCATAGCGGACGTGTGCCAGGTGGGCCAAATCCCACAGGTTTGGCTAGAGTGACCCCATGACGCTTGTTTCCCTCTTCGCAGCGGCCGCCCTCATGATCTCTCCTGCCCAGACCGACCGCGCCGCGCCCACGGTTCGCGTGGCGCAGGGCGCGCTGGTAGGGGTGGCGGCGGACGGGGTCGAGAGCTTCAAGAGCGTGCCCTTCGCCGCGCCGCCGGTCGGGCCGCTGCGCTGGCGCATGCCGCAACCAGCGGCTGCGTGGGAAGGCGAACGATCGGCGACCGACTACGGCGCCATCTGCATCCAGCCCCCGTCCAACGGCGACCCCGGCGTCGGCCCCTTGCCGATGAGCGAGGACTGCCTGACGCTGAACGTCTGGAGGCCGGAGGCGCGGGGCGACCGCCCGCTGCCGGTCATGGTGTGGATCCACGGCGGCGGTCTGAACAACGGGTCCGGCACGGCGGCGCTGTACGACGGAAGCAATCTGGCGCGGCGCGGGGTGGTGGTGGTCACGGTGAACTACCGGCTGGGACGGCTGGGGTTCTTTGATCATCCCGCGCTGGCGGCGGAGCGGGAGCGCGGCGAGCCGGCGGCCAACTACGGGTTTATGGATGTCATCGCGGCGCTTGCCTGGGTGCGCGACAATGCAGAGGCCTTCGGCGGCGATCCCGGCAATGTGACGATCTTCGGCGAGTCGGCGGGTGGGACGATCGTGACCCGGCTGATGATTTCGACTCCTGCCCGGGGCCTGTTCCACAGGGCGGTGGTGCAGTCCGGTCTGGGCCGAGACGAAGGCACGCCGCTGGACCAGCCACGCCGCGACGGCGGACCCTCGATGCGGGAGCGGGGAGAGGCCTTCGTCCAGAGCCTGTCGCTCGAAGGGGCGACGGCGGACCAACTGCGGAACATTCCCGCCGCCAAACTCCTGACGCCGGCGCCCAATTTCTATGGCGGCGATCTGCTGTTGCGCGACGGCGACAGGCCTGCGCCCGCGCTGACGTTCCACCGCACAGTTGAGCCCCATTCGATGGGCGCACAGCTGCTGCCGAGCACCGACGGGCCATCCGTGTGGGTGGACCTGACGCCGGTGATCGATGGCCGACATCTGGTGAATGTCTCGGTGACAACCGACGCCAGCAACCGACCGGCCATAGCCTTCCGGTTTGACGGGGAGGGCGCCCGTCGGTTTGGACGGTTCACCGCGGCGAATGTCGGGAAGAGGTTTGCGATCGTGCTCGAGGGCAAGGTGATCTCGGCGCCGACCGTGATGACGCCCATCACAGGCGGAAGCGGGATCATTGAAGGACAGTTCACCGTCGGAGAGGCATCGACGATGGTCAGATTGATCAGCGGCGATCTACGCGAACCCGCCGTTTTCGTCCCGGAGGACGTCGAGGCCGCCTTCGCCGCCGGACGTGCGGCGCCCGTCCCCTTGATCATCGGCACGAACAGCGCCGAGTTCTGGTGGATGAAGCCGTCGGACCTGAGTCCCTATGGCGCGATCGACGACGCGATGACGAACGAAGAACGGAGAGCGTTTCTGGAGGCCTATGGCGGGGAGGGCGGTTATGACGCCCATGTCCTGAGCGACCTCGTATTCAACGAACCCGCGCGTCATCTGGCCCGACTGCACGCTGCCAACGGGCATCCGACATACCTGTACCGGTTCGATGTGGTGCCTGAGTCCAATCCCGAGCCCAGCGGCGGCGCGACCCATGCGTCGGAGCGGCCCTATGTGTTCGACAATCTGCACACGGTCGGGCGGCCGATCGGCGCGCGCGACGAGCGGGCGGCGAGGGCAATGGCCGACTACTGGACGACCTTTGCGGCCAAGGGGAACCCCAATGGGCCGGGCCGTCCGGCCTGGCCGGAGTTCGGCGCCGAGCCGGACCGGCTGCTGGAGTTCACCAATGACGGGCCGGCGGCGCGACCGATTCCGAATGCTGAACGGCTGGACCTGATCGAGCGGTTCTACACCCGGATCCGGTAACCCTCAGAGCGTGTTCAACACCTCGCCGTGGGTCTTGATGACCTCGGCGTAGAGCAGGCCCGAATCCTTGATGGTCCGCTCCTGCGTCTGGAAATTCACGTGGGTGATGCCGAACCGCTTGGAATAGCCCAGAGACCATTCGAGATTGTCGAGCAGCGACCAGGCCATATAGCCACGCACGTCGACGCCCTTGCCGATGGCGTCGTGCAGGGCCTTGAGATGGTTCTTCAGATACTCGACCCGCATCGGGTCGTGGATGCGGCCGCCGATGGCGTGGGGCGGATCGTACCAGGCCGAGCCGTTCTCGGTGACCATCAGGGGCAGGCCGTTGGTCTGTTCGTGCAGCCAGACCAGGGTGTCGGTCAGGGCCGGGGGATAGACCTCCCAGCCGGTCTCGGTGTGGGCGTGCTGGATCTGTTTGACGGGGCGGGAGCGGGTCGGCCAGGCGTCCGGCGCATTCTCGGGCACCGAGCGGGTGTACCAGTTCAGCCCCATCCAGTCGGTCGGCTGGGCGATCAGGTCGAAGTCTTCCTGCGGGAACTCCCGGTAGGCCTCGCCATAGACGTCCTTCAACTCCTCCGGGTAGCCGCGGCCCATCAGGGGGTCGAGGAACCAGCGGTTCATCTGGGCCTCGGCCCGCTTGCGGGCGGCCTCGTCCTCGGGCTTGTCCGAGGCGCTGTATTTCGGCTCGATGTTGAGGACGATGCCGATCTGGCCCTCGCCGACGTCACGGAACCGCTTCACCGCCGCGCCGTGGGCGCGCAGGACATTGTGCCCGGCGATCATGGCCTCGAAGGCCGACTTGTGGCCGGGGGCCAGGGCGCCGTGCAAATAGCCGCCGTCGACGATGACCCAGGGCTCGTTGATCGTGCCCCAGGTCTTCACCCGGCCCTTGAACTTCTCGAACAGGACCTGGCCATAGTCGGCGAACCAGTCGGAGATGTCCGGGTTCAGCCAGCCGCCACGGTCGTCGAGCGCCGCCGGCAGGTCCCAGTGATACAGGGTGCAGAGCGGCTCGATGCCCTTCTCGAGCAGGCCGTCGACCAGCCTGTCGTAGAAGTCGAGGCCCCTGTCGTTTACGGCCCCGCGGCCCTCCGGCATGACCCGGCTCCAGCTGACCGAGAATCGGTAGGCCTGGAGGTTCAGGCGCGTCATCAGATCGATGTCCTCGCGCCAGCGGTTGTAGTGGTCGCAGGCCACGTCGCCGGTGTCGCCGTTCAACATCATCCCGGGCGTGTGGCTGAATCGGTCCCAGATCGAGGCGCCCGCGCCGTCGGCCATGGACGACCCTTCGATCTGATAGGCGGCTGTCGCGGCGCCCCACAGAAAACCTTCGGGAAACCGATAGTTGCCTGTGTTTTGTGAAGTCATGGTCGAAGGCCTCGGTGAGCAGGAACGCAGACTGGAAGGGCGGTTTGGCGGCGGTCGGTACGCGTGTCGCGCTGTCAGCACAACCTCGATGTGGCCAAACTAGGGCACTTGCGGGGGGCATTACTAGTGTGTCATGTAATCGGTTACACGGTTTTTTCGGACGGACCCGCGCAAAGCGGGCCGGGACTGGAAACGCTCAGGGAGGATGGACTTTTGGCGCCGACGGCGAACCAGCACATCTGCGTGGAGGCGGCGGCATGAAGGCCGCCACGATCCGCGATGTCGCCGAACGGGCCGAGGTGTCCGTCGCCTCGGTTTCGCGCGTCCTGAACGGCGCCGGCCCGGTGACCGAAGCGACCAGGAAACGGGTGTTCGAGGCCGCCCAGGCGCTGCAGTACGTCCCCCATTCCGGCGCGCGCAGCCTGTCCACCAGCAAGACCCAGACGATCGGCGTGATCCTGCCGGACCTGTACGGCGAGTTCTTCTCGGAACTGATCCGCGGCATGGACGTGGCCGCCCGGGCGGTCGGCTACCACCTGATCGTCTCCAGCTCGCATGACGACGCGGAGGAGGCGTCCGCCGCCATCCGCTCCATGCGCGGCCGGGTCGACGGCCTGATCGTTCTTTCGCCCCATCTGGACGCCGCCAACCTGGCCGCCGGCCTTGCCGGACGGACACCCATTCTGCTGATGAACGGCGGCGCCGATGCGGGCCGCCCGTCCATCGTCGTCGACAATCACGGCGGCGCCGTGCTGGCGGTCGAACATCTGGTGGCCACCGGCCGTCGTCGCATCGCCCATATCGCGGGGCCGGCCGGCAACCTCGAGGCCGAGGCGCGTCTGGCCGGCTATCTCCAGGCGATGGCGCAGGCGGGCCTGCCGACGTCGGTCGTCGAGGGCGCCTTCACCCAGTCGTCCGGTCATGCCGCGGGCGTGGAGCTGGCCAAGCGCGAGCTACGGCCCGACGCGGTCTTCGCCGGCAACGACAACATGGCCGTGGGCGCCATGCTGGCCCTCCAGGATGCTGGCCTGCGCGTCCCGGAAGACATCGCCATCATCGGTTTCGACGATGTTCCTATCGCGGGTCTCGTCCGGCCTGCCCTGACCACCCTGAGAATCCACATTGCCGAAACCGGCCGGAGCGCGCTCGAGCGCCTCGTCCGCCTCATCAACGCAGCGGGCGAAGCCGTCGCCGACACCGCCTGCGAGATCGTGCGCCCCGAACTGGTCGTACGCCCGTCAAGCGACCCGGCGACACCGAGCCACGCCCATTCCAACTCCGGCGGACGCCTTCGCGCCCTTGCCGACACGCCATCTCTGAAGGGGGAGAATTCCTGATGACCCGCAAGTCCATCCAGTATCTGGGGGCCGCGTCGGCCCTCGCCATGGCCGTTTCGCTGGCCTGTGCCGGCGGGGCTTCGGCCCAGGGCGCCACGTCCACCCTCCGGGGGACGATCTATGAAGGCCAGGCAGTCGAGACCGGCGGCAGCATCACGGCGACCGAAGTGGCCACCGGCTATGTCAGCCGCGGCCGGATCGGCGCCGACGGCGGCTATGTGCTCTCGGGTCTGCGCCCCGGCACCTACCGGATCAGCGCCACCACGGCGGATGGGCAGACCGTCGAGGATCTGATCACCATCGCCCTGGGTCAGGTGGCCACGCTCGATCTTGATGTGGCTCCCGTTGTAACCGGTTCCACGGACGTCGCCTCGGCGGAACTCGACGACGTGATCGTCACCGGCCGCCGCATTTTCGAGGTGCGGACCTCGGAGGTCGCGACCAACGTCAGCCAGACCCAGATCAACAACCTGCCGCAGATCAGCCGCAACTTCCTGAACTTCGCGGCGCTGGCGCCCGGCGTGCGGGTCACCGAGGGCGAGAATTCGCGGACCATCTCGGCCGGTGGCCAGGGGGAATCGGCGGTCAACCTCTTCATCGACGGCCAGAACCAGAAGTCGACCATTATCGCCGGCGGCGTCGGCGGTCAGACGGACAGCCGCGGCAACCCCTTCCCGCAGGTCGCCGTCCAGGAATTCCGGGTCATCTCCCAGAACTTCAAGGCCGAGTATGAGCAGGCCTCATCGGCGATCATCACCGCGGTAACGCGGTCAGGCACCAACGAGCTGACCGGCGACGCCTTCATCACCTATCAGGACGCGGACTGGACCTCGGAAAACTTCAACGGCGACCCGGTCGGCGTGGAGCGCCTGCAGTACGGCGGTTCGGTCGGCGGACCGATCATTGAGGACCGGCTGCACTTCTTCGGAGCCTATGAGCGCAAGGACGAGATCCGCCGCAACACCGTCTTGCTGAACCGTGCGGCCTATGCGCCGCTGTTCGGCGCCGACACCGGGACGTTCGACGCGCCGTTCGAGGAAGACCTGTTCTTCGGCAAGCTGTCCTGGTCGATCGATGACCGCCAGCGGCTGGACCTCAGCGCCACCTACCGCACCGAGTCCGACATCCGCGACTTCGGCGGAACCACTGCCTACAGCCGCGCCCAACAGGTCAACACCGACGTGGCCTCGATCGTCCTGCGCCACCAGTACCAGGGCGACGGCTTCCTGAACGAGGCCCAATTCGACTTCTATGAGTACACCTACAACCCGTCGTCGCTGAACTTCTCCGACTATGGCCGTTCGTTCGTGATCTTCCGGGATGACAACGGCGGCATGCCTGGATTCCAGTACAATGTGTTCAATCGTGAGGACACGGTGTTCAACACCGGCGGACAGAGCAACAACCAGGACATCCGTCAGCGCAGCTTCACCTTCCGGAACGACCTGACGTTCAACGACATCGACTGGAACGGCCAGCACACCATCAAGATGGGCGTGAAATTCTCGGCCCAGAACATGTATGTGAACAAGCAGTTCGGTCGGAACCCGCAGTTCATCTTCGACGTCGATGCGCGTCCGGAAATCAACGGCAGCCGTGACATCCCGGTCCGTGTCGAACTGGGCGCCTTCGTCGAGCCGGCCGATGTCGATAACAATGTCTTCGGCGTCTACCTCCAGGACGACTGGCAGATTACCAACCAGCTGGAGGTCAACATCGGCCTGCGCTGGGACTATGAGGACAACGCGGTCAACAACGACTATTCGACGCCGCAGGCCATCCGCGACACGCTGAACGCCATCCAGGCCCTGCCGGGCTACGACTTCCCGTCCTACTTCAACCCGGCGGACTACATCACCAACGGGCGTGACGCCTTCACCGGCGCCTTCCAGCCGCGCATCGGCTTCTCGTTCGACGTCTTCGACGACGAGCGGACGGTGATCTTCGGCGGCGCGGGCCGCTACTACGACCGGGTCGGCTTCAACTTCGCCTTCGACGAGCGCTTCAAGCCCTTCCAGTTCAACAAGGAGATCTTCTTCTCCGTGGCCGGCGGCATGCGCGGCGGCGTCAACACCGTGGCCTGGAACCCGACCTATCTGACCCCGGCCGGACTTGATCCGCTGCTGGCGGCGGCCCCGGGTTCGGGCGAAATCTTCCTGATCAACAACGACATGGAGCCGCCGCGGACCGACCAGTTCAACCTCGGCATCCGCCAGAAGTTCGGCGACTTCCAGACGGCGCTGACTTTCGCCGCCGGCAACACCACGAACCTGTTCGCCTGGTACATCGCCAACGCCGGCTCGGAGACGGGCGACCGCTTCTCCGGCCCCACCCCCGGTTCGGTCGGCCATCCCGAGTTCCGCAACCTGATCTTCTTCGGCAACAACGACGCCGAACAGACCTTCCGCGCCATGTATCTGACGGTCGACAAGCCGTTCGACACGGACAGCGGCTGGGGGATGCAGTTCACCTACACCCTGTCGAAATCCGAGCGTAACGGCACCCGCGACAACGGCCTCACCGGCTTCGACTTCGACTACAACCGTCCGGGTCTGTCGCCGACATTCCCGACCAACCAGGACGAACGGCACCGGATCGTGGCCACGGGCATCGTCGCCCTGCCGTTCGACTTCCGCCTGTCGGGTGTCCTGACGCTGGGTTCGGGCCTGCCCTTCCACCAGTTCGTCTGCCCCGCGGCCACCAATCCGGACATCTGCTGGAACGGCGGCCGGCCGGAGGGGCAGGACTTCCTCTTCACGGACACCTTCGCCTTCCGCCAGATCGACCTGCGCCTGACCAAGGAATTCCAGGTGTTCAACGGACAGTCGGTCGAGGTGATCCTTGACGCGGTCAATGTGTTCAACTTCGAGAACTATTCGAACTTCGAACAGTGCCTGTGCTCGGCTCAGTACGGCGAGCCGCGCGGCCAGCATCTGCCGACGCGCAGCTTCCAGCTGGGCCTGCGTTACCGCTGGTAGACCTTCCCCGCGCCTGACGGCCGCCTCCCGGATCCTGACCGGGAGGCGGCTGACTTTTTTGACTGAGTTGCGTTTAGAGTATGAGGATGGAGCCCATGGATCGTCGCCGGTTTTTGATGGGTTCCACGGTCGCCGGCGCGGCGGCATTCGGGCTTGCCGCATGCACACCCGTCCACACGGAAATGCGGACCCTGCTGATCCCGCGGGAGGGCGACCCCGAAATCAATGAACTGCAGGAACGCACCTTCCGCTGGTTCACCCATGTCACCAATCGCGCCAACGGTCTGACGCCCGATCGCTGGCCGACCGAGTCCTTCTCGTCGGTCGCCGCCGTCGGCTTCGCCCTGACCTGCTGGCCGATCGGCGTCGAACGCGGCTGGATCAGCCGTGAGGAGGCGCGCGAGCGGACCCTGACCACCATCCGCTTCTTCCACGACCTGCCGCAGGGTCCCGAGGCGACCGGGGTCGGCGGCTACAAGGGCTTCTTCTACCATTTCCTCGACATGCAGACCGGTCACCGCTTCGGTAGGACCGAGCTGTCGACGGTCGATACCGCCCTTCTGGTCGCGGGCATGCTGTTCTGCGCGCGCTGGTTCGACGGTGATCATGCCGAAGAGGCGGAGATCCGGCGTCTGGCCCAGGCCGTCTATGACCGGATCGAATGGGACTGGGTCATGGTGCGGCCCAACCGCATCTCCATGGGCTGGCACCCGGAGACCGGCTTCATCGAGGCCGACTGGCACGTCTACAACGAGGGCATGCTGGTCCTGTTGCTGGCCATCGGCAGCGCCACCCATCCGGTTCCCACGACCGTCTGGGACGAGTGGTGCAGCGTCTACGACCGCAGCTGGACCGACCGCTGGAGCCCGGCGCACCTGCATTTCGGCCCGATGTTCGGCCACCAGTACAGCCATATGTTCATCGACTTCCGCGGCATTCGCGACGCGTGGATGCGGGCGAGGGCGGCGGAGATCGGCGACTTCGACTATTTCCAGAACAGTGTCCGCGGCGTCGAGGCGCAGCAGAAATACGCCATCGCCAACCCGCAGGGCTGGGCCGGCTATTCCGCCGACGTCTGGGGCCTGACGGCCTGCGACGGACCGGGGGATTTCAGTCAGGTCATCGACGGCCGCGAGCGGGAGTTCTTCAGCTATTCCGCGCGCGGGCCCGGCGAACGCGACGACGGCACGATCGCGCCGACAGCGGCCATGGCCTCAATGCCGTTCGCTCCGGCCGCGGTCACCGCCTGCCTGAAGGCGATGAAGGCCCGCTATGGCGCCGCCATCTACACCGAGTTCGGCTTCCTCGACTCCTTCAACCCGACGCTGACACAGACGGATCAGACCTTGCTCCACGGGCGGATCGTGCCCGGCGTGGGCTGGGTGGACGGGGACTATCTGGGTATCGATCAGGGGCCGATCGTCATCCAGATCGAGAATAATCGCTCGGATGTCGTCTGGCGGCGCATGCGCGGCGAGCCCAATCTCACTCGCGGGCTCAAGCGGGCCGGCTTCACCGGCGGCTGGCTGGAACGCGCGTGATCGAGGCCCGGCTGGATCGACGCGCCACGCTCGGCCTGCTGGCCGGGGCCGCCGCGTCCGGTCTGGCGGGCTGCGGGCGGCGCGATGACGGCACGACGCGCCTGTCCTTCTGGGCCATGGGCAATGAGGCGACCAATGTCCCGCAGATCCTGCCCGAATTCGAACGGCTGAACCCGGGCATCACGGTCAACGTCCAGGCCCTGCCGTGGACCGCGGCCCATTCGAAACTGCTGACCGCCTATGCCGGCGACTCGCTGCCGGACCTCAGCCAGGTGGGCAACACCTGGGTTTCGGAGATGGCCGCCATCGGCGCGATCAGCCCGACGCCGGCCTTCGCCGCCGACCTGCTCACCGACCAGTTCCCGGCCGTGCTGGAGACCAACCGCATCGGCGGGCAGGTGGTGGGCACGCCCTGGTATGTGGACACCCGGCTGATCTACTACCGCTCGGACATGCTGGAACGGGCCGGGTTCGACGCCGTGCCCCAGACCTGGGCCGGCTGGAAGGCCGCCATGCATGCCGTCAAGCGGGTGGCGGGCCCTGGGACCTACGCCGTTCTGCTGCCGGTCAATGAGTTCGAACAACTGCTGACCTTCGGCCTGCAGGGCGCCGAGCCGCTGCTGCGCGATCGCGACACGCGCGGCAATTTCTCCAGCGCCTCCTTCATCGCCGCCCTCGAATTCTACAAGAGCCTGTTCGACGAGGGGTTGGCCCCGGTGGCGTCGTCAACGCAGATTTCCAACGTCTGGACCGAGTTCGAACGCGGCTGGTTCAGCTTCTACTTCTCCGGCCCCTGGACCATCGGAGAGTTCAGGAGCCGTCTGAAACCCGAGACCCGCTGGATGACCTCGGGCGTGCCCGGGCCGGCCGGGCCGGGGGCCTCGGCGCCGGGCGGGTCGTCGCTGGTCGTCTATCGCCATTCGCCGCATCAGGAGGCGGCGTGGAAACTGGTCCGCTTCCTGTCCGATCCGGCGGTGCAGGCGCGCTTCAACGGCATCACCGGCAATCTGCCGGCGCGTGAGAGCGCCTGGGCGACGCCGGCGGTGGCTGACGACCCCTATATCGCCGCCTTCAAGGGCCAGCTGTCGCGAGCCAAGGCGGTGCCCAAGGTGCCGGAATGGGAGCGGATCGTCACCGAGATGCAGATCGTCGCCGAGCGGATGGTGCGCGGCGAATACACGCCCCGCGCCGCCGCCGCCGAGATTGACCGCCGCGCTGACCGGCTGCTGGAAAAGCGCCGCTGGATGATTGAGCAGGGGAGGGCGACATGACCGCAATACCCGTCATCGCCAGACCGGCTCGTCGCGCGGGCACCCGCCGTTCGCGCGAACGGGCGGCCTGGGGCTTCGTCGCGCCGTCCCTGATCGCCATCGGCCTGTTCTTCGCCATCCCTGTCTTCTCGGCCCTGCTGCTGAGCCTGACCGATTTCGACATCTACGCCCTGGCCGACATCGGCAACGTCCGCTTCGTCGGTCTGCAGAACTATGAGCGGCTGCTGGGCAATCCGCTGTTCTGGACGGCGATGAAGAACACCGGCCTGTTCGCCGTCATCGGCGTGCCGCTGTCGATCATCACCTCGCTGGGCGCCGCAGTGATCCTTAATGCGCGGGTGGTGAAGTGGCGGCCGATCTGGCGGGTGATGTTCTTCGCCCCCTATGTCACGACGCTCGTGGCCACGGCGGTGCTGTGGAACTATCTGCTGCACACCCGCTACGGCATCATCAACTGGGCGATCTCGAGCCTCGGCCTGCCTGCCGTCGACTGGCTGGGCCAGCCCTCGACCTCCATCCCGGCCATCCTGATGTTCGTGGTCTGGAAGATCTTCGGCTACAATATGCTGATCTTCCTCGCGGTTCTTCAGACCGTGCCGGACGATCTCTATGAGGCCGCGCGCATCGACGGGGCCGGGCCGTGGAAGCAGTTCAAACACGTCACCCTGCCGGCCATCGCCCCGACCCTGCTGCTGGTCTCGATCATCTCCGTCGCCGGCTTCTTCCAGCTGTTCGCCGAGCCCTATGTGATGACCCAGGGCGGACCGGCCCAGTCCACCGTGACGGTGCTCTATTTCATGTACGAAGAGGGCTTCAAATGGTGGAACCTCGGCTCCGCCAGCGCCGTCGCCTTCGTGCTGTTCCTGTGCATTCTGGCGGTGACGCTGGTGCAGCTGGCGGTCGCCAAAAAGATGGGGGCTTACGAATGAGGTCCCGGACCGTCAAAGCCATCCTGCTCAATCTGGCCGTGGCCTTCATCGCCCTGCTGGTCCTGTTCCCGCTGGTCTGGATGGTTTCGGTCAGCTTCATGTCGACTGGCGAGGCCGCGGTCTTTCCGCCGCCCCTGCTGCCGAAGACCTGGACGCTGGAGCACTACCGCGACCTGTTCCTGACCCAGGGGATGGGCCGATACCTGTGGAACAGCTTCGCCCTCGCCTCCATGGCTACGGTTCTGGCGCTCGCCTTCACCGTTCCGGCCGGCTACGCCTTCGCCAAACTGGCCTTCAGGGGCCGGGACAAGGTCTTCCAGCTGCTGGTCGCGGCGCTGGTCGTGCCGGCCCAGATCGGCACCCTGCCGCTGTTCCTGATGCTCAAGCAGATGGGGCTGGTGAACACCTACGCCGGGGCGCTGGTGCCCTGGCTGGCCTCCATCTTCGGCCTGTTCCTCGTCCGCCAGTATGCGCTCAGCATTCCCGACGAGATGCTGGAGGCCGCCCGTATCGACGGCGCGTCGGAGGGCCAGATCTTCCGCCGCGTGGTCCTGCCGACGCTGCAGCCGATCGTGGTGACGCTGGCCCTGTTTGTCTTCCTCGGCAGCTGGAACGACTTCCTGTGGCCGCTGATCATCCTTACGGACCAGTCCAACTACACCCTGCCGGTGGCGCTGGCGGCCCTGTCGCGGGAGCATGTGCAGGACATCGAGATGATGATGGCCGGCGCGGTCATCACCGTGGCCCCGGTCCTGATCCTCTTCCTCGCCCTGCAGCGCTACTACATCCGCGGCATGCTGGCGGGGAGCGTGAAGGGGTGACAACTCATTGATCCGCTCATCCCGGCGAAAGCCGGGACCCAGTGCTTTGGGTGAAGGGTAGGTCGAGGGATCGCGCGGTCGCCGATCCCTGAACGCCGGCGTCTCGCTGGACAGAACTGGGTCCCGGCTTTCGCCGGGATGAGCGGAGTATTTGAATGCGAACGTTGGCGCTGATCCTTTTCGCACTGGCCCTCGCGCTCCCAGCCCACGCCCAGTCCACCCGCGTCCTCGATCCGTTCGAGACCCTCACGCCCTGGACCGCCGACGCCTCGACCGATGTGTCCTCGACCCTCTCCGCTGTCGACGGCCACGACGGCCGGGCCATGCGGCTGACCTATGACTTCAACGGCCGGTCCGGCTACGCCTTCGCGGCGCGCGCCATCGATCTGGACGTCCCCGACAACTACGAGATCAGTTTCTGGCTGCGCGGCGAGATGGCGCCCAATACGCTGGAGATAAAGTTCGTCGACGCCTCGGGCGACAATGTCCACTGGCGCCAGATCCGCGGCTTTCAGGCCACGCCCGACTGGACCCGATACACCATCAAGAAGCGCCAGATCATCCGCGCCTGGGGCCCGAACCCGGATCATACCTTCCGCGGTGCCGAGCGGATGGAGTTCGTGGTTACCGCCGGGGAAGGCGGGACGGGTTGGATTGAAGTCGACCAGCTGGAGCTGCGAGACCTGCCGCCTGAGCCGTCCGTTCCGCCGCGGCCGCTGGCCAGCGCGACCAGCGCGGACGGCCTGAACGTCGCCGCCCGTGCGGTGGACGACGATCCGGCGACGGCCTGGCGTTCGGCCGGTTTGGATGGGCAGGCCCTGACCCTCGACCTCGGCTATGAGCGTGAGTTCGGCGGCGTCACCCTGCGTTGGGCGGACCGGGCCGCGGCGACCGCCTACCGGCTGCAGGCCTCTTCGGACGGCGAGGCCTGGCGCGACCTGGCGGTGGTGGACGACGGCGACGGTGGTGTCGACTGGCTGCGCACACCCGAGGCCTCGGCGCGCTGGCTGCGGCTGGAGCTGCGTTTGCCGGTCCCGGCGGTCACCGGGGATCGGCCCTTCGGCGCCTATGCCTTGAACAGCCTCGAGATCGAGCCGCTGTCGTTCGGCGAAAGCCCGACGGCCTTCATTCGCGCCGTGGCGGAGGAGAGTCGGCGCGGCCTCTATCCGCGCGGGTTTGTCGGAGAGCAGCCCTACTGGACCCTCGTCGGCGTCGATGGCGGCGGCGAGAGCGGCCTGATCAGCGAGGACGGGGCCATCGAACTCCGCCGCGCCGGGCCGTCGATCGAGCCGTTCGTGATCGACAACGGGCGGCTTGTGACATGGGCGGATGTGCAGGTCAGCCAGAGCCTGCAGGACCGCGACCTGCCGATCCCGACTGTGACCTGGGCCTTCGACGACTGGACCCTGGCCATCACCGCCTTCGCCGATGGGACGCCGGAGCAGTCGCAACTGTACGGGCAGTACGTCCTGACCAACACCTCGAACCGGCCCCGGACGCTGACGCTCGCCCTGATGGCGCGGCCGTTCCAGGTCAATGGGCCGTCGCAGTTCCTGGCCATTCCGGGCGGCGTCGGGCCGATCGAGCAGATCGACTGGAATGGCTCCACCCTGGTCCTCAACGACGCCATCCGCGTCAACAGTCTCGCCGCACCCGACGGTCTGGTCACAGGCCGGTTCGCCGCCGGCGCGGACCCGCAGAGCCTGCTCGCCCATGCGGACCGCGTCCGCGATCCCGCCGAACGATATGTGGACTCCGACAGCAGCGCCCTCATGTCGGGCGCCCTGCTGTATGACGTCACCCTGCAGCCCGGCGAGCACCGCACGCTCGGCTTCGTCGCCCGTCTCGCCGGGCCGACGCCTGACCTCGCGCCGGTCGCCGATGTGGCGGCGACGCTCGACGCCGCCCGCGGTCGCGTGGCCGCCGGCTGGCGCGAGAAGCTGGACCGGTTCGATCTGACCCTGCCGGACAGCCAGCAGCAGATCGAGGACGTCATGCGCGCCTCCTTGGCCCATATGCTGATGTCCCGTCAGGGGCCGATCCTGCAGCCGGGCACGCGTTCCTATAACCGCAGCTGGATCCGCGACGGGGCCATGATGGCCGAGGGGCTGAACCGGCTGGGGCACGCCGACCTGTCGGCCGACTATCTGCGCTGGTACGCGCCGTTTGTTTTCGACAACGGCAAGGTCCCGTGCTGTGTCGACTTCCGCGGCGCCGATCCGGTGCCCGAGAACGACAGCCACGGTGAGTTCGTCTTCCTCGCCGCCGAGACCTGGCGCTACACTGGCGACACGGCCCTGCTGCGCGAGGTCTGGCCGCAGGTGCAGGCGGCGATCGGCTATATGGACACCCTCCGCGCCTCGACCCGGACGGCGGCGTTCGAGGCGGCGGACCAGCGCCACCTGTACGGCCTGCTGCCGCCTTCGATCAGCCACGAGGGATATTCGGACCGTCCGGCCTGGTCCAACTGGGACAATTTCTGGGGCCTGCTGGGCTATCGCGACGCCGCCTTCATCGCCGATACCTTGGGCGACACGACCGCCGCCGGCCGCATCCGCGCCGCCGAGGCCGAGTTCAAGGCCGACGTCATGGCCTCTATCGAGGCGACCGCCCGGGTGCACGGCATCGACTGGATCGCCGGCGCCGCCGACCGCGGCGATTTCGACGCCACCTCGACGACCATCGGCCTGTCGCCCGCCGGTCTGATCGACGACCTGCCACAGGGCCTGCTGACCCATACCTTCGACAAATGGTGGGAGAATTTCACAGCCCGGCAGGAGAACCGGCAGGCGTGGAAGGACTACACGCCGTACGAACTGAGAAACGTCGGCGCCCTGGTTCGCTTGGGGCGCCGTGGGGACGCCCTGCGCGCGCTCGATTTCTATTTTGCCGACATGCGCCCGCGGGCCTGGAACGGCTGGGCGGAGGTGGTCGGCCGCGACGAGCGCGAGCCCCGCTTCATCGGGGACATGCCCCACGCATGGATCAGCTCGGACTACATCCGCTCGACCCTGGACCTGTTGGTCTATGAGCGCGACCGCGACCACGCCCTGGTGCTGGCGGCGGGCGTGCCGACAGAGTGGCTGGCCGGGGAGGGCGTCGGGGTCACGAACGTACGCACCGCCTACGGCCCGCTGAGCTACAACCTGCGGCAGACACGGGACGGTTACGCGCTGACGCTGGACGGGGCGGTCACGCCGCCGGGTGGCTTCGTCATCCAGTGGCCGGCCGGCGAGACGCCGCCGGCGCGGGTGCGGATCGACGGGCGGGCGGCGAACTGGAACGGGTCGGAGCTGGCGATCCCGGCGGGGGCACGGCGGGTCGAAATGCGGTAGGCGTCAGTCCCCGTAGTTCTCGTACCTCTGGCCCTGCGCGAGGTTGCCGAACTTGGTCGTATTGGCGTCGAAGCTGAGCTTGATGATGCCGATCGGGCCGTGACGCTGCTTGCCGATCACGACCTCGGCCTGGTGCTCCAGCCGGTCCATGTCCTCCTGCCACTGCAGGTGTTCCGGCGAGCCTTCGCGCGGCTCGGCGCGGCCCAGGTAGTAGCTCTCGCGATAGACGAACATGACGCAGTCGGCGTCCTGCTCGATCGAGCCGGACTCGCGCAGGTCGGACAGCTGGGGCCGCTTGTCCTCGCGCTGCTCGACCTGACGCGACAGCTGCGACAGGGCCAGGATCGGCACGCTCAGCTCCTTGGCCAGGGCCTTGAGGGCGCCGGTGATCTCGGACACCTCCTGCACCCGGTTCTTCTGGTTGTTGCCCTCGCCGACGGTGATGAGCTGCAGGTAGTCGACGATGATCAGGTCGAGGCCGTGCTCCTGTCGCTTCAATCGGCGGGCGCGGGCGGCGAGCTTGGATATGGACAGACCGCCGGTGGCGTCGATGAACAGGGGGCTCTCGCCGATCTCGACGGCGGCCTCGCGGATGCGGCCGAAGTCGGCGGCGTCGATCTCGCCCTTGCGCAGCTTGTCCGACGACACGCCCGAGGCGTCGGCCAGGATGCGCATGGCCAGCTGTTCGGCGCTCATTTCCAGCGAATAGAAGGCGACCACCCCGCCGCTGACGGTCTTGCGGCCCTCGGGCGTCGGCTCCCAGCGGTAGTTGCGGGCGATGTTGAACGCGATGTTCGTGGCCAAGGCGGTCTTGCCCATCGACGGGCGGCCGGCGAGGACCAGCAGGTCGGACGGGTGCAGGCCGCCGAGCTTGGAATCCAGATCGTCCAGATGGGTGGCCAGCCCGGCCAGTTTTCCGTCGCGCTGATAGGCCTCGGCCGCCATCTGAACCGCGCCGCTCAGGGCGCTGGAAAAGCTGACGAAACCAGAGGAGGGTTTGCCCGTCTCGGCCAGGGTGTAGAGCTGCTGCTCTGCCTGTTCGATCTGGTCGATGGCGGCGGTTTCGGGCTGGGGCGCCTCGCGCACGATCTCGCCGCCGATGCGGATCAGGTCGCGGCGCAGGGCCAGGTCGTAGACGACGCGGGCGTAGTCGGGGGCATTGGCCGCCGGTGGCGCGCGGTCGACGAGGTCGGCGAGATAGCGCAGGCCGCCGAACTCCTGGAACGCCGGATCCAGCTTGAACCGCTCCATCAGAATGGTCGGTTCGGCCAGCATGCCCTGGCGGATATGGTCCTCGATCGCCTCATAGAGCCGCTGGTGGAAGGGCTCGTAGAAATGAGAGCCGCGCAGCCGGTCCGACAGCCGCTCGAACACGGCGTTGTCGAACATCAGCGAACCCAGAAGCGCCTGTTCGGCCTCCAGATTGTGCGGCATCGACGGGATGGAGCCGGAGTCCATCGGCGACGGGAATTGTACGGGGGCGAAGGCGTTCATCGGGGTCATGTCTTACCCATGCTTCGCCCCTGCGTCAGTCGCGGACGCAGGCTTGGTCGGGGACAGATTGGGGCCGCTGTGGACGTTCCCGAATTCCGTAGTCGGAACAGTTAGCGGCTCAGCTTGCGGGACAGGGATGACGCTCGGCCATCCATTCGCGCATCGCCTGGGTGACGCTGATATTGCGCCGCGCCGGAGGGATGGCATTGAACCTCGCCAGCAGGGCGTCGGCCGAGACCGAGGCCCGTCCCCCGGCGGGGCAGAAGGCGGGACGGCGCCCCGCGGCGATGGCCGCCTCCCGTTCATTGCCGATGGTCTCGCTGGCGGTGCGTATTTCCGCGATCAGCCGTCGCGTGTCGGCCCGCAGCAGGGCCGTGGGGTTGCGCGGAATACGGGAGGCGGCGGTGAGGAATTCCTGCACTGTCATGGCCTCGGCCGCGGTGGCGAACAGGGTCGCGGCCATGCCGACGACGAGCGCAATCTTCTTCATGGTCAATCTCCCCGGACGGCAAAGCTTGGCTGTGACTTTGCGGCGGTATAACGGCCAAGAGAAAGGGCGCGCCCGGATGGACGCGCCCGATCACTGACTTGTTATCAGAGGACGTCGGTTCAGGCTTCCGAACCGAGACCGTCCTGCTGGCCGGCGCCGCCGGCGACCATGTCCTTGGCCTGTTCGAGGGCCAGTTCGCGGTCCTCGTCGTAGGCGGCCTTGATCACGTCCTCGCCCTTCGCCTGACGCTCGGCTTCGTCGGCCGAACGGGCGATGTTGATCTTGACGGTGGCCGAGACCTCGGCGTGCAGGCGAACCAGCACGTCGTGGACGCCCAACGTCTTGATCGGGGTGTTGAGAACGATCTGGCTGCGCTCGACCTTGCCGCCTTCGGCCGTGACGGCCTCGACGATGTCGCGCGCGGCGACCGAACCGTACAGCTGACCCGTCTCACCGGCTTGCCGGATCATGACATAGGTCTGGCCGTCGATCTTGGAACCGATCGTACCGGCATCGGCCTTGTTCTTCTCGTTGCGGGCCTCGATGGCGGCGCGGTCGAGTTCGAACGCCTTCAGGTTCGCCGACGTGGCCCGACGGGCCTTGTCGCGCGGCAGAAGGAAGTTGCGGGCGAAGCCGTCCTTGACGGACACGACGTCGCCGATGGCGCCGAGATTATCGACGCGCTCAAGCAGAACGACCTTCATCTTATTTCACCACGTAAGGCAGGAGGGCCAGATAACGGGCGCGCTTGATGGCCTTGGCCAGTTCGCGTTGCTTGATCTGGGAAACAGCGGTGATGCGCGACGGGACGATCTTGCCGCGCTCGCTGATGTAGCGTTGCAGCAGTTTGACGTCCTTGTAGTCGATCTTCGGCGCGCCTTCACCCGTGAACGGGCAAACCTTGCGGCGACGATAGAAGGGACGGCGTCCGGCGGCGCCGGAGCCGGCCGGCGCGCCCGGCGACGGAGCGGTGGTGTCGGTCATGTTCCGGGTTCCTTAAAAGGTGGCTTCGGCGGCGGCGTCGTCACGCGGCGTGCGTTCACGTTCACGTTCACGCTCGCGCTCGCGGCGGGCCAGCAGGGGCGACAGTTCCAGGTCGAGTTCCTCGACGCGGACGGTCAGCCAGCGAAGGACGTCTTCGTTGATCGACAGCTGACGCTCGACCTCGGCCATGGCGGCGGGCGGGCAGTCGACGGCGAGCAGCGAATAGTGCGCCTTGCGGTTCTTTTTGACCCGATAGGTCAGGTTGCGCAGACCCCAGTATTCGATCTTGGCGACGGTGCCGCCGCCGGCTTCGATCAAACCCTTGATGGTGTCGTTCAGCGCTTCGGCCTGTTGCGCGCTGATATCCTGGCGCGACATGACCGTGTGCTCATAAAGAGCCATGCGGTATTCTCCCTTGTAGGACGTCGGCGCGAGGGGACCGGGTAAGTCCTCTCCCACGATGGATCCCGATGCGGCGGCCGGGATGGCTTCCCGAACCCTTTGGAGCTCCGCGACCGGGACCGAAGTCCTGGAAAGGCGGCGCGTATAGGGGAAAAGGGCCAGGGGAGCAAGGCGCGTGACGGCTAGAAGGACCGCCTGACGCTGACATAGGCCTGGCTGCTGCCGAAACTGCGGCTGGTCTCGGTGTAGACGGGCGTCCCGACGTTCCGCGGCGCGTTGAACAGGGTGAAATCGCTTTCGCTGTCCGAGGCGATGTAGAAGCCGCCCGAGATGCTCCACGTCGCGTCGGGGCGCCAGGTGATGTTCAGGCTGGCGGTAGGGTCCGAGCGGAAATTCGACAGGGTGCTGGGCGAAAAGCTGCGCCCCTCCGATCCGCTGTTGGCGCTCACGCTCCAGCTGATCCGCTCGGCGACGAGGTTCTGGCTGAGGGCGATGGACCAGCCCGAGACCTGTTCGCCCGACAGGCGACGATCTTCGAATGTCACGGGATCCGTGGTGTTGGACCAGCGATAATAGACCTGGCCCGCCAGGATACCGCCGTCGAGGCCGAAGCGATCCAGTGGCAACCGGCTGGACAGTGTCAGCTTGTCCCGCGTCGCCGTGCCGACGTTGCGGGTGATGTTGAAGGTGCGCGGCGTCGTTCCGCCCGGCGGTATCTCCTGGATCACCACGGTCCCGAGGACGTCCGAGAAGTCCTCATGGATGAACTCGGCGACGAAGGAGCCCTGCCGGTCGAAAAGCCGCTCGTAGCGGGCGGTGGCCAGCCAGGTCTGCGCCGGCCGGATATCCGGATTGCCCCGCCCGAAGATGCCGGTTGCGAAGGCCGCCGAGGCGGTGAAGGCGCCGAACGACAGCTGGTCGACGTTCTTCTCCAGCTTGAAGGTCACGGTGTTGCGAGGGGCCGGCGTCCAGGTGAGGTTCAGTCGCGGCTTCAGATAGCCCAGCGACGTCTCGCCCTCGCCGGCGGTGCCGGTGGCGGTGATGCTGGACAGTTCGTATCGCAGGTTGGCCTCGACGCTCAGATCGGCCCGCGCGGCCCACCGGGCGGTGATGAAGGTCTCGCTGCGCAGTTCCTCGACCCGGGTGTCGTCACCCGGCAGCAGCAGCGGGCTGTCGTCGAAGGTGTAGGCGCTCGAACTGTCGACCCAGTTGAGCGCCGCCTCGGTCCCGGTTTCGAAGCTGATGTCGCCGAACCCGGTTTCCAGATCGGCGAATTTCAGCGTCGCGCCCAGAATGCTCTCGCCCGACAGCTGGTCGCTCAGAACATCGGAGGTGAAGGCCGGCGTGTCGTACTGGCTCGTATTGTTGTTGTCGGTGACCGACTGGAAGCCGACCAGTTCCAGATTCATCCCGCGCGGCAGGCTGCGGGTCCAGCGAAGCCCGGCCTCGCCCCGCCAGCGCACGGCGTCCGAAAGGCTGCTCTCCTGACCGCCGGGCAGGATCAGGGTTTCCGCCCCCTCGTACAGACTGCCGTTGTAGTTGATCAGGGCGTTGGCCCGGATACGCCCGCCGCCGAAGGGGCCCTCATAGACGCCGGTCGCCTCGGCCGTCGAATATTCGAATGCGCCGTCGTCGAGTCCGATCATGATGACGTCGCCGGACGGGTTCCGGCGCTCGCGGACGTTGTCGGACTCCTGACTGCCGGCGTTGAAGCGGAACGATCCGTCCATGGAGCGGCCGTCCCGTTGGCGCTGGGCCTGGATGCTGACGCTGGGCTGGAGCCGGCCCTGATCGGTCAACGTCATGGTGCTGCTCATCGCCCCGGTGACGCCGGCGTCAGGTCGGCGGATGACATTGGCGACCACCGACTTGCCCTGCATGTCGATGCCGCCCGCCCCGGCGCGCACAATGTCGATGCGCAGCACCTGCGAAGCCGGGATGCGCGACAGGACGGTGGACAGGGCGTCGCTGCGCGTCGGCGGACGCTCGCCGTCAATCAGGACGTTGCCGGCCGTGCCCGCGAATCCCCGCGCCGATGTTCCGCCGTCGAACTGGAAGCCTGGAATACGGCTGATCATGTCCCAGGCCGTGACCGGACGGAACTCGGTGAAATACGACGGGGCGTATGGCGTAACGTTCGGATCGGCCGGGACCGGGGTCTGGGCGAACGCCGCGCCGGCAAGCAGGGCCGGGAGCAGGAGTACAGACGCGCCGAGCAGTCGCCAGCGCCCGCGTGTTCCGGCCATGTGTCTAGAATCCCCACCCGTGTCCGTGAGGAACCTTGACGCGTATTATGTCGGAGATGCGACCACTGCCTGTCAAAATTACAGTCGGCCAAGGCTGAGGGACAGCCAGTTGAGCGGCCCTGCCGCGAGCAGCACGAAGGCGATGGCGTGCCACAAGAGCCGTCGCACGAAGATCAGCGAGGCGAACACCGCGAGCACAGACAGATCGACCAGCCGGGCCTCCAGGAGTTGTACGATATCCCGGCCGCCGGCGAGGGCCGCGACGCCCTCCACTGCAATCAGCCAGCCGAGGGCGGCGGTGAACAGGCTCCAGAAGTATGGGCCATTGCGGTCGTAGTAGAGCTTCAGGTCCAGACCGCCGGCCGGGATGTCGTCCGGCAGGGCGGCGGCTGCGAGGAGGAACAGGATCACCAGTTCGACCAGCAGGGGCAGGAACTGCCCGATGGTCATTCCTGTGTCCTGCGGGCTGTATGTGCTCCACCAGATCTGGATGATCGTCATGGCCACGAGCAGGGCGGCGAGCGGCGCGGCCCAGTGCCAGCGGACCGATCCGCCGGCGCGGATCAGCCGGTTCAGGCTGATCAGGATATCGACCAACGCGAGACCGATGATGATCGACGCCAGGACAGAGGTGTATTCGAATGCGCTCATGCCGCTCCCCCGAACCGCGGTGGAGCCTAGGCCCGATCAGCGGCCTTCGCCAAGAGCAGCGTTACTCCGGCCGCACCACCATACAGGTGACCCGACGCTCGGACAGGGTGGCGCAGGCGGCCTGGGCGGCTTGCTCGGTCATGCCGGTGAAGCGCGAGCGGTACCAGCCGCTGGCGTTCTGGACCGTGCGTTCCGCGGAGGTGAACTGGCTGCGGAAGCGGCGATTGATCTCGGTCAGCCAGTCGCGGGCGACGGTCTCATCGCGGAAGGCCCCGACCTGAACCGACCAGCGACCGGCGGGCTCGCGCGCCGGTTCCCGCGCCGGCGGGCGGGCGGGGGGCCGCGGACGAGGCGGGGTGGCGACGGAGGTTCCGCCATTCAGGATGGCGGTCACATCGGCGGGGCGCTCGACAGCGGCGCGCTCCGATGGTGGAGGCGTCACGCGCGCGGGCTGAGCCGGGGCGGCGGGCAGGGCGGCGTAGGTCACATAGCCGGCCGGCGGAGCGCTGGAGCCGGCGCCGCTCTCGTCATCCGCGTCATTGGCCACGGCGGCGTATTCGATCGGACCATTGTTGTCCGGGCCGATGCCGAAGCCGCGCGCTTCAAAGAAAGCCTGGGCCACCTGGATCGTCTCGCCGCGGGCGCGGGCGCGTTCGACCTCGAAGCCCGTGTCCATCAGGGCGGCGACGTGAGCGTTGCGGCTGGCCGTCGAACGTCCGCCCAGGACGATGGTGATGATGCGCCGGCCGTCTCGCACCGCCGAGGCCGCGAGATTATAGCCCGAGGCGTTGGTGTAGCCGGTCTTCATGCCGTCATAGCCCTCGCCACCGCGCAGCAGGCCGTTGGTGTTGCGATAGTCACGGCCGTTGTAGGCCCAGTCGTGCAGGCCGAAATAGCGGTAGTACTGCGGGTAGTCCCGCATCACGGCGCGGGCCAGGATGGCCAGGTCGCGCGCCGAGGTCAGCTGGCGGGCGTCCGGCAAGCCGTTCGGATTGACGTAGCGCGTCTGGGTCATGCCCAGCTCGCGGGCCTTCAGGGTCATCTGGGCAGCGAACCGCTCCTGGGAGCCGGCGATATGTTCAGCCAGCGCCATGGCCATGTCATTGGCGCTGCGCACGGAAGTGGCGCGCATGGCGTCGTCCACGGTGATCGTCTGGCCGGCCGCGAGCCCGAGCTTGGAGGGCGGCTGGCTGGCGGCGCGGGGCGAGACGGTGATGACATCGTCCAGCTTGATCTTGCCCTCGGCGAGCGCCTCGAAGGCGAGGTAGAGGGTCATCACCTTGGTGATGGACGCGGGATAGCGGCGGCTGTCGGCGTGACGGGCGAACAGCACCTCACCCGACTCGGCGTCCACGACGATGGCGGCGTAGCGCGCATTGTCAGCTGACTGGGCGTGCGGCGCGCGTGTCGGCGTCAGCGTGACCGCGACGGCCAGCAGCAGCGACAGAAGTC
Organism: Brevundimonas sp. UBA2416; assembly: GCF_002343105.1. NCBI lineage: Bacteria > Pseudomonadati > Pseudomonadota > Alphaproteobacteria > Caulobacterales > Caulobacteraceae > Brevundimonas > Brevundimonas sp. UBA2416. The sequence goes on along the minus strand of NZ_DDRM01000015.1, from coordinate 270,272 downwards.
CGCGACGGATCAGGGCGGAGAGCGGCAAAGATCAGGCCTCACAAGACATTTAGCGCGACGGCGGCCCCACCACGCGACGCTGACGAAAGGCTAACATGCGTCATTCCGGTTTCGTGAGGGTAAACAACCCGTCAACGATTTTGTGAACTTTTGTGCACCGCACCATTTCCTCTTGACGTCTGTTCGCACTTGCACCATATGACCGTCTGTCGCGATGGACGGGTTCCTCGCGGAAACATTTCAGGCGGCCCCCAGCCGCGCACAGACACTGGAGACCATCATGGCCGACACCACCGCCGACACCGTCAAGAAAACTGTCGAAACCGCCACGGACACCGTGAAGAAGACCGTTGAAACCGCAACGGCGACCGTCAAGGCTTCGGCCGAGAAGGCCCAGGCCACGTTCCAGGCCAATGCCGAGCAGGCCCAGGCCGCCGGCGCCAAGGCGCTGCGCGAAGTCGCCGACAAGTCGGCCGCCAGCCTGACCGAGCTGAACGTCCAGTCGAAGCAGAACCTGGAAGCCATCGTCGCCTCGGCCGCCGCCGCCCAGAAGGGCGTCGAGGCCCTGTCGGCCCAATCGGCCGCCTTCACCAAGAAGTCGTGGGAAGACGGCGTCGCCGCCGCCCAGTCGATGTCGCAGGCCCGTTCGATCCAGGAGCTGCTCGAGCTGCAGACGACCTGGGCCAAGTCGGCCACCGAAGCCTATCTGGCTGAAGTCACCAAGGCGACGGACGTCCTGACCGCCTCGGTCAAGAACAGCTTCCAGCCCATCAACGAGCGCGTCACCGCCTCGGTCGAAAAGTTCCAGGCCGCCCGCTAAGGCGACCGACCGCTTCAGTAAGCGTAGTTTGTAAGCCTGCGAGAGGCCCCGGCGGAAACGCCGGGGCCTTTTCGTTTGGCCGCGGTCGTCGGCCCTCCGGGACCTCCCGACCCGACGCGGCCGGGTGTCCAGCGCGAAGCGCCAGGCCGCGTCGGGTCGAAAAGGCGGAGCCTTTTGACCGCGGCCCACTCAAGAGTGACTTGCCGCCCCTGTAAATCAGGCCATCATTCCCTATCTGATCCATCGACACTCCCCACACGGATTACGAATGCCGCCGTCCCGCAGGCCAGGTGAACAACAAGGTGGAGGCCCCGGCTCCGCCACGGTCACCGAGACCAGGCCAAAGCTTCAGAAGCCCTCGCTCTACCGGGTGCTGATCCTGAACGACGACTACACCCCGATGGAATTCGTCATCTATGTGCTGGAGCGGTTCTTCCAGAAGGACCGCGAGGCCGCGACTCGCATCATGCTGCATGTGCATCAGCATGGAGTCGGGGTCTGCGGCGTCTTCACCTACGAGGTGGCCGAAACCAAGGTCGCACAGGTGATCGAGACCGCCCGCCGCCACCAGCACCCCCTGCAATGCACGATGGAAAAAGACTGAGAGGATCTGTCCATGCCCTCGTTTTCTCGTCCTCTCGAAGAGACCCTGCACCGCGCCGTCCACTATGCGAACGAGCGCCGACACGAGTACGCCACCCTTGAGCACCTGCTGCTGGCCCTGGTCGACGACCCGGACGCGGCCAATGTCATGGGCGCCTGCAATGTCGACCTGGTCGCGCTGAAGACGGCGCTGACCCTGTACGTCGACACGGATCTGGCGGCGCTCGCCACCAGCGACGGCGAGGACGCCAAGCCTACGGCCGGCTTCCAGCGCGTGATCCAGCGCGCCGTGATCCATGTCCAGAGCTCGGGCCGCGAGGAAGTCTCGGGCGCAAACGTGCTGGTCGCCATCTTCAGCGAACGAGAGAGCCACGCCGCCTATTTCCTGCAGGAGCAGGACATGACCCGCTATGACGCGGTCAACTACATCGCCCACGGCATCGCCAAGAAGGCCGGCGGTTCGGGCGAGACCCGTCCCGCCAAGACGGGCGGCAGTCCTGAGGATGCCGAGGACGCCGCCGCCGCCAAGACGGGCGGAGAGGCGCTGGAGGCCTATTGCGTCGACCTCAACGAGAAGTCGCGCAACGGCAAGATCGACCCCCTGATCGGCCGCCTCGGCGAGGTCGAGCGGGCTATCCAGATCCTGTGCCGCCGGACCAAGAACAACCCCCTGCTGGTCGGCGATCCCGGCGTCGGCAAGACCGCCATCGCCGAAGGCCTGGCCCGCAAGATCGTCAATCACGAGGTCCCGGAGGTGCTGGAAGGCGCCACCATCTACAGCCTCGACATGGGGGCGCTGCTGGCCGGCACCCGCTATCGCGGCGACTTCGAGGAGCGGCTTAAACAGGTCGTCAAGGAGCTGGAGACGCACGACAACGCCATCCTGTTCATCGACGAGATCCATACGGTGATCGGCGCGGGCGCGACCTCGGGCGGAGCCATGGACGCCTCCAACCTGCTGAAGCCGGCGCTGGCCTCGGGCAGCCTGCGCTGCATGGGTTCGACGACCTACAAGGAATACCGTCAGCATTTCGAGAAGGACCGGGCCCTGGCCCGTCGCTTCCAGAAGATCGACGTCAACGAGCCGACGGTCGAGGACACGATCAAGATCCTGAAGGGGCTCAAGACCTCCTACGAAGGCCACCACAAGGTCCGCTACACCGACGCGGCCCTGCGCACGGCGGTCGAGCTGTCGGCGCGCTACATGACCGACCGCAAACTGCCGGACAAGGCGATCGACGTCATCGACGAGGCGGGCGCCAGCCAGATGCTGCTGTCTGAATCGAAGCGGAAGAAGGTCATCGGCCAGAAGGAGGTCGAGGCCGTGATCGCCCGCATGGCTCGCATCCCGGCCAAGTCGGTCTCCAAGTCCGACACCGAGGGCCTGCGCCAGCTCGAGACCGATCTGAACCGGGTGGTCTTCGGCCAGTCCTCGGCCATCGAACAGGTTTCGGCGGCCATGAAGCTGGCCCGCGCCGGTCTGCGCGATCCGTCGAAGCCGATCGGCGCCTTCCTGTTCAGCGGCCCGACGGGCGTGGGCAAGACCGAGGTGGCCAAACAGCTGGCCTCGACCCTGGGCATCGAGATGCTGCGCTTCGACATGTCCGAGTACATGGAGCGGCACACCGTCAGCCGGCTGATCGGGGCCCCTCCGGGCTATGTCGGCCATGACCAGGGCGGACTGCTGACCGACGCCGTCGACCAGCATCCGCACGCTGTGGTCCTGCTGGACGAGATCGAGAAGGCCCACCCGGACGTCTACAACATCCTGCTGCAGGTGATGGACAACGGCATGCTGACCGATGCGGTCGGCAAGAAGGTCGACTTCAGGAACACCATCCTGATCATGACCACCAACGCCGGGGCCGCCGACAACGCCCGCGCCTCCATCGGTTTCGGCCGGGGCAAGGTCGAGGGGGAGGACGACAAGGCCATCCAGCGCCTGTTCGCGCCGGAATTCCGCAACCGCCTCGATGCCATCGTGGCGTTCAAGGCGCTGGACTCCGAGACGATCAAGTCGGTGGTGAACAAATTCATCATCCAGCTGGAAGCCCAGCTGGCGGATCGGAACATCACCATCGAACTGACCGACGAGGCAGCCGACTGGCTGGCCAAGAACGGCTTCGACGAACTGTACGGCGCGCGCCCTCTGGCCCGGACCATCCAGGAGCACATCAAGAAGCCGCTGGCGGACGACATCCTGTTCGGACGTCTGACGCGCGGCGGCCATGTGAAGGTCACCCTGACCGACGGCAAGATCGCCTTCGACGTGACGGGCCCGAATGCGGCGCAGGTCAAGGCGGTCGAGGCCCAGACGGCGGATTGACCGTATTCCTCCCCCTTGGGGGAGGGGGACCACGAAGTGGTGGAGGGGCCTCGCCCGGACACCGGACACGAAAAAGGCCCGGGCATCGCTGCCCGGGCCTTTTGACTGTCTGGCGCTGAAGCCTAGCGGCGGCGGCCCAGGCCGCTGAGCAGAACGGCCAGACCGGCGACGATGCCGGTGGTCAGCAGCGGCTTGCGGCGGGCGAAGTCGAGGCCCTGACGCGCGCGGCCCTGATATTCGACCGGCGCCTTCTCGACCAGGCCGTCCAGCCCGTCGATGACGCGGCCATAGGCGTCCAGCGCCTTGCCCTTCACTTCATTCAGCCGGCCGTCGAGCTGCAGCTTGGCGTCGCCGGTCAGGCGGCCGAGGCCGTTCTGGGCCTTGCCTTCGAGCTCGGTCGCGGCGCCTTCGATACGTTGGTCGGTCATGGGGAAGTCCTTCGATGGGGGAGGGGGAGACTGCCGATGGAGCGCATGTGGGGTCGGGCGGTTCCCGCGAAAAGGGCCTGAAGGCGCCGTGTCGCAGCGCCGGGCGCGTAGAATATTACCCGGATTATATTGACGCAGCAATTATGCCCGGGTAAATCCTGCCGTCTGAGCCGAGGAACCGCCCCATGACCGTGCCCGCCGACCAACCCCTGTTCGCTTTCGCCGGCCATCGCCTGCTGGCCCGAGGCCCGGCCGCCGGGGTCGTGGCGGCGGTCAAGGCGGCGACCGATGCGGGCGAGACCGTCCTGACCTTCGACGCCGCCACGGGCCGGGTCGTAGACCTCGATCTGCGGGGCGACCTGGCCGCCGTCCTGGCCCGCCTGACCCCGACCCCCGAGACGGAGAAGCGCGGCCCCGGCCGTCCGAAACTGGGCGTCACGGCGCGCGAGGTGACCCTGCTCCCGCGCCACTGGGACTGGCTGTCCGGCCAGCCGGGCGGGGCGTCGGTGGCCTTGCGCAAACTGGTCGAGGGCGCGCTGCGCGAGGCCGAAGGCCCGGACCGGGCGCGTCGGGCGAAGGAGGCGACGTATCGGTTCATGACCGCGATCGCGGGGGATCTGCCCGGCTATGAGGAGGCGACGCGGATGCTGTTCGCTGGGGACTGGACAGCGTTCGACGGGGCGACGGAGGCTTGGCCGGAGGGCGTGCGGGAGATGGCCCGCGGGATGGCGGCGGGGGCTTGGCGGAATGGGGCGGGCGCCTAACCCACCTTCACCCGCGTCGCTGCCTCCGGCAGGTCCTCCCCGAACGCCCGCTGGTAGAACTCCGCGATCGTCGGCCGCTCCAACTCGTCGCACTTGTTGAGGAACGTCAGCCGGAACGCCATCCCCACGTCGCCCGCGAAGATGATGGCGTTCTGGGCCCAGGTGATGACCGTGCGCGGGCTCATGACGGTGGAGATGTCGCCGTTCATGAAGGCGTTGCGGGTCATGTCGGCGACGCGGACCATGGCGGCGATGCGGCGGCGGCCGTCGGCGTCCTGCCATTCGGGAACCTTGGCGGCCACGATCTCGGCCTCGACGTCGTGGTCGAGGTAGTTGAGCGTGGTGACGATGTTCCAGCGGTCCATCTGGCCCTGATTGATCTGCTGGGTGCCGTGGTACAGGCCCGAGGTGTCGCCCAGGCCGATGGTGTTGGTGGTGCTGAACAGGCGGAACCATTTGTTCGGGCGGATGACGCGGTTCTGGTCCAGCAGGGTCAGGCGCCCTTGCGCCTCCAGCACGCGCTGGATCACGAACATCACATCGGGGCGTCCGGCGTCATATTCGTCGAAGCAAAGTGCGACCGGACGCTGGATGGCCCAGGGCAGCATGCCCTCGCGGAATTCGGTGATCTGCTTGCCGTCCTTGAGGACGATGGCGTCCTTGCCCACCAGATCGATACGGCTGACGTGGCTGTCGAGGTTCACCCGGATCATCGGCCAGTTCAGCCGGGCGGCGACCTGTTCGATATGGGTCGACTTGCCGGTGCCGTGATAGCCTTGGACCATGACGCGGCGGTCGAAGGCGAAGCCGGCGCAGATGGCGACCGTGGTCTGCGGATCGAAACGGTAAGCCTCGTCGATCTCGGGCACATGGCTGTCGCGCTCGGTGAAGACCGGCACGGTCATGTCCGAGTCGACGCCGAAGATCTCGCGCACGGTGGCGCGGCGGTGCGGTTCGAGCGTGAGCAGGGGATCGGGGGAGGCGTCGAGCGGGGAGGTCATGGTGGTGCGATTACCGCACCGTCACCGGGTGGTCGAGGCCCATGCCGACCATAAGGCGTGGTTGTTGGACTCAGGCGGCTCCGGCGGCGGCGCGGGTGGAACGGCGCAGCGCGCGGTCCCGCTTCACGGCGCCAAGCCAGGCTCCCACGCCGGACGCCACGCCACCGATGTCGAAGGCCTGCATGTCGCCGTCCCGCTCGCGAGCGAACCAGTTGGACAGGCGAAGCTTGCGGTTATCACGTCTCTGGATGCCGAACATGCGGTTAGCGCCTCCAAGCGCTGCGGTACGATGATAACCGATCCGCAGAACATTGGTTGCATTCGAGCAAAATACAGATTCCGCGAGTGCGTTCAGGCCAGGCCGGCCTTCTTCAGGGTCTTGTAGGCCTTGATGACGCTTTGCAGCTTGGCCTCGGCGCCGCGGTCGCCCTGGTTCAGGTCCGGGTGGAAGCGTTTCAGCATCTCGTGATAGCGCGCCTTGACCCCGGCCTTGTTGGTGCGGGCATCCAGATCGAGCACCGACAGGGCGGCGCGTTCCAGCTTGCCGAGCCGCAGCGCATCCTCACCGGCCGGTCCGGCCTGCTCCCGGGTGCGGCGGCCGAACAGGCCGAAACTGTCCTGCCAGCTACCGGCGCCCTTGGTGTTGGCCGTGCCCATCTTGGAGGCGAAGGCAGCGGCCTCGCGGCTGAACTTGCCCGCCTTCATCTCCCAGGTCGGGCGGCCGCCCGTCATGGCCTCGTTTTCCTTGGCCGCGCGGACCTCGCCGTCGCTCATGCCGGCGTAGAAATTCCAGCCCTTGTTGTACTCGCCCGCATGGCCTTGGCAGAACTCATAGAAGTCGTTCAGCCGCTCGCGCGACTTGGGTGCGCGCGCCGTCGCCGGCTTGCTGCAGTCGGGCCACTGGCAGCGGATTTCGCCGGGCTTGAGGTGCAGGACGTCAGCCTCCGCCGCCGCCTCTTCGGGGCGCGGCGGCTTGATCCGCATGTCCTTGAAGCGGGGCTTGTATTCAAACTCGGATGACATCGGCGCAAGTGTAAGGTCGAATTGGTCACCAACAAGGACACACCCATGCCGGAAGGCCCGATTGCGACGATTATCCGGAAAAAACTGACGACCGCGTTGTCGCCAACACGGCTGGAGATCGAGGATGACAGCGCGCGGCACGCCGGCCATCATCACGAAGGCGGCATGGATGCGCAGCCCGGCGGCGAAAGCCACTTCAACCTGACCGTGGTCTCGGCGGTCTTCGAAGGGCAGGGCAGGGTGCAGCGCCAGCGGGCGATCAACGCCCTGCTGCGGGAGGAACTGGCCGGGCCTGTCCATGCCCTGTCTATCCGGGCGCTGACGCCGGCCGAGGCCGGAGCCCCGTCCGGCTGAGGTTCGTCGAACGGCGATCGTAACAGGGTTGTCACGTTCACCTCGTCTTAGAAGGTTCGCCCTAGCGTCCCGGTGGGGTTAATGAGGGGCTGGGCGCAATGGTTGAATCCGACGGCATCGGCAAGTCGACCAGCGGCGAGCCCGGAGCCGGCGAGGCCGCGCAGGCCCTGCGCGCGATTCTGCAGACCCAATATCTCCGCTACATGATCATCGGCACCTGGGCGCTGGGCCTGACCGCGACCGTCGGCATCACCAGCGCGGCGCTGTGGTTCGTCGGCACCGTCGCCGCCGGCGCTGTCCGCGGCGCGGTCGAGAAGCGCATCAGCGACCGTGTCGGCACGGGCTGGGGTCTGGTCTTCCCGGCCGTGGCGACCGCAACCACCGCCGCCTGGGCCACGGCCCCCCTTATCGCCTGGTATTCCGGCCATCCCTTCGGTCCCGCGCTCGCCGCGACCCTGCTGGTCTGCGGCTATGTGCTGGTTTTCTCGCAACTGCGCGCCTCGCCGCGGCAGGCCCTGGTCATCTCCTCGCCCTATGGCGTGGCCGCGACGGTGATCCTGATCGGCATGTGGGGCGGACCGCTGTTCTGGCCCTTCCTCGCAATCGTTCCCCTCGCCGCTTCGGGTCTGGTGGTGCTGGTGATGATGACCATGCTCCGCGAGGAACGCATCCGCGCCTTCCAGGAACACCAGGCCCATCTGATCGAGGAACTGGAAGCCGCGCGCGACAAGGCCAATGCGGCCAGCGACGCCAAGTCCAACTTCCTCGGCGTCATTTCGCACGAGCTGCGCACGCCGATGAACGGCGTCCTGGGCGCCGCCCAGCTGCTTGGTGCGACCCGTCTGGAGCCGACCCAGCGCGAATATCTGTCGATCATCCGCAACTCGGGCGACAATCTCCTGAGCCTGCTGAACGACATCCTCGACATGACCAAGATCGAGGCCGGCAAGATGACCTTCGAGGTCGTCGATGTCTCGATCGAGGACCTGCACAAGCGGGTCACCGGCCCGTTCCAGGCCCAGGCCGAGGCCAAGGGTCTGACCTTCAACGCCCGGTTCGAGGGCGATATTCCGGCCGTGGTGCGCGGCGATCCGCTGCGCGTCTGCCAGGTGATTCACAACCTGCTCTCCAATGCGGTGAAATTCACCGACAACGGGGAGGTCTCCTATCTGGTGCGCGGCGAACGGCTGGAAAACGGCCGCGTGCGCTTCGATTTCGCGGTCACCGATTCCGGCGCGGGCATTGCACCGGACGACCTGGCGCGGCTGTTCCAGCCGTTCACCCAGGTTGACGCCTCCTCGACCCGCCGGTTCGGCGGCACGGGCCTGGGCCTGACGATTTCGCGGCGCATGGCCAATATCATGGAAGGCGACATCAGCGTGGTGTCGACCCTGGGCGAGGGCTCCACCTTCACCTTCACCGTCGAGGCCGACGTGGTCGAATGGACCCGTCAGGCGGCGGCCGAGCCGATCCATGCCGAGGTCAAGGACGGCCGGGCGCTCAGCGTGCTGGTGGTCGAGGACCATCCGGTCAACCGCATGATCCTGGAAGCCTGGATGGCTTCCGCCGGTCATACCTCCGCCACCGCCGAGAACGGCCAGATCGCCATCGAGGCCGCGGGCGAGCAGCGCTTCGACCTGATCATCATGGACGTGAACATGCCCGTGATGGACGGCCTGACCGCCACCCGGGCGATCCGCGCGGGCGAAGGCCCGAACCATGACACGCCGATCGTCGTCCTGTCGGCCTCGGCCCGCAGCGAGGACCATGCGGCGGGCCTGGACGCCGGGGCCGACGCCTATCTGAACAAGCCCATCGATTTCGCCGCCCTCGCCAAGGTCATGAACCGCGTCGGCGGCGGGCGCTCGGCCATCCGGGCGTTGGTCGACGCCGGCGAAACGGCCGCCGCCGCCTGAGCCGGCGGCAAAAGCGTTCGAAAGGCGACCGCCTTCTGAACCCCAGGTGACCAGCGTCGTTCAGACCCGGCTCAACCGCCGGGTTCCAGAGTGGGGACAAGTCGAAATCCTTCGGCCTCATCTGGAGACGTCTCATGAAGAAGTTTCTCACCGCCGCCATCGCCGCGACGCTCGCCGTGAGCTCGATGGGCGTGGCGTCCGCCGCCGAAGCCCAATCGCGTGGCAACTACGAACAGCGCCAGGATCGCCGCGACGACCGTCAGGACGACCGCCGTGACAACCGCAACGACCGCCGTGAAGACCGTCGGGATGATCGTCGCGACGACCGCAACGACCGTCGTGAATGGCGCCAGGACAATCGCGACGACCGTCGTGAGTTCCGTCAGGACCAACGCGCCTACGGTCGCTGGCAGCAGTCGCAGCGCCGCTACAATGCGGGCCGCTACCAGGCGCCGCGCGGATATCAGCAGCGTGACTGGTCGTATGGTCAGCGGATGCCGTCCTACTACCGCTCGAACCAGTACGTCGTCAGCAACTACGGCCAGTACGGCCTGCGCGCGCCGCCCCGTGGATACCATTATGTCCGCAGCGGCAATGACGTGGTCCTCGCCGCCATCGCCGGCGGCCTGATCACCGCCGTGATCGCCGGCCTGTTCAACTAGGGCACGCCGACAGCCTGAAGAGCGCCCCGCAGGGAAACCTGCGGGGCGTTTCTTCGTCAGCTCGGATGCCTCCAGGCCGCGTCGCGCTCGCCGGTCAGGCCGCACAACTGCAGGAACCCGATGACCGCAGCCGATCGCGCCGGCGTCGGTCGGGCCAGAAACAACTGCGGCGGCGCCTCGGCGCGGGCCATCAGCGGCAGGACGATCCAGCGGTCCGGGAAGCGCCGTACATCGATGTGCGGATCGGCCTTCAGGTGCGGGCAATAGCGAAGCGACCGGTCGACACAGGCGCGGTGAAGGGGCGCTATGGCGCCCGCATCGATCAGGGTGCTGTCGTCGCTCAGGTCCCCCGGAAGCCTGTCGCCCCGTCCGGTCTCCCGCAGGCGACCGGCGGCGACCGGGTGCGCCACCTGCGTCCAGCGATCGTTCGGGCCGGTGGGTTGGCCGCACATGGGGCACAACATATCGTGGACCGACAGCCGCTGCCTCACGGCATGGTTCTGGGAATACAGGGGCTTGCCCTGACCGGGGTTGTCGGCCTGAAGGATCGCGAGGGCGCCGTCGACCGAGGGGCAGGGACCAGCCCCGAGAGACGGTTCTCCGGTCCAGCTGGTCACCCAGGGCACGTCGACGCCGACCTTGAGTGACGACAGTTTCACGGAACCCCCTGACGCGGATGGCCTGCGGCCAGCTCGCTCCTGTCGAACAGCGTTTGCAACACCCATGGGGTTCCAAAATGGGGCGGAGGCGTTAGACCCGGCGCATGTCTTCCCTGCTGTCTCCTCTCAACCAGGCCTTCGTCGCCGGCGAAAAGGCGGCGTCGGTCGATGCCGCGATGATCGCCAAGCTGACGGACATGGCCGGCGACTTCGCCGTCAACCTGATCATCGCCGTGGTGATCCTCGTCGCCACGGTGTTCGCCGCGCGCTGGGTCTCTGGCGTCACGCGGCGCGGGCTGTCGCGGGTCCGCGGATTCCGTCACGACCAGACAGTGCTCAGCTTCGCCGTCCAGGTGGTGCGGGTCGTCGTCTATATCGTCGGCCTGATCGCCGTGCTGCAGCGGCTGGGCGTCCAGACGACCTCGATCATCGCCGTTCTGGGCGCCGCCTCGCTGGCGGTCGGCCTGGCCCTGCAGGGGACCCTCTCCAATGTGGCGGCGGGCGTGCTGCTGCTGGTTCTTCGGCCCTACAAGGTCGGCGACGTCATCGACATCGGCGGCGTGGCCGGGTCGGTCCAGCGGCTGGACCTGTTCACCACCCAGATGTCCAACGCCAACAACCACAAGATCGTGGTGCCGAACGCCAAGGTCCTCGGCGACGTCATCCTCAACCTGTCCGGCCAGAAGACACGTCGGATCGAGATCAATTTCACCGTCGGCTACGGTGAGGATCTGAACGCGGCGCGGGCGGTCCTTGCGGGCGTTGCCGAGGCCCATGAGAAGGTGCTGGACGATCCGGCGCCTTGGACCGGTGTGACCGGCCTGCTGGACAGCGCGGTTCAGATCACCCTGCACGCGTGGGTCAAATCAGATGACTGGTGGCAGACCCAGGCCGACCTGATGCAGGGGGGCAAGGAGGCAATCGACGCGGCCGGTATCGAGATTCCGTTCCCGCACCAGGTCGCGGTTCCCTACGGCGACGAAGACGTCATGCCGGTCGTAACCGTCCGGACGGCCGAACAGAAGGGCGAGCGATCATCCGCCAGCGCGGATCGATCATCTGCGACCAAAGGGAGCTGACTGATGCGCTACGATTTCGGCTCGGACAACACCGCCGGCATGGCTCCAGCCGCGCTCGACGCCCTCATTGCGGCCAATGACGGCTATGCCCGCGCCTATGGGGCCGACGACGTCACCGCCCGCGCCGCCGACCTGATCCGCGCCCGGCTGGACGCTGACGCCGAAATTCGCTTCGTCTTTTCCGGCACGGCGGCCAACGCCATCGCCCTGTCCATGCTGGCCTGGCCGCATGAAGCGGTGCTGGCGCATCACGCCGCCCACGTCTGCACCGACGAGACCGGGGCGCCCGGCTTCTTCGGCTCGGGCGTCGGCCTGATCGGCCTGCCGGGCCTGTCCGGCAAGATCGAGCCGAGGGCGCTGCAGGCGATCCTGGACGAGCCCGAGGTCGGCCACCGCCAGCCGCCGGCCGCCCTCAGCCTGACGCAGTCCACCGAATACGGCGCGGTCTACACCGAGGAAGAGCTGCGCCACCTGATCGAGCCGGTGAAGTTGAAGGGACATGGCGTGCATATGGACGGCGCACGTCTGGCCAATGCCGCTGCAGCCGGTTTCGACCTCAAGCAGATCGCCCGGCTGGGCGTCGATGTGCTGGTGTTCGGCGGCGCCAAGGCCGGGGCCAACTGCGCCGAGGCCATCGTGATGTTCGACCGGTCGCTGGCGCGCCGGGTCGACAACCGTCTGAAACAGGCCGGGCAGACCGCATCCAAGACCCGCTTCCTCGCCGCCCCCATCCTGGGCCTGCTGGAAAGCGGCGACTGGGAGGCGGGCGCCGCCCACGCCAATCTGATGGCGCAGCGGCTGGCGGCGGGGATCGCCACCCGGTCTGCCTTCGTCCTCGCCCATCCGGTCGAGGCCAATGCCGTGTTCGTGCGCATGCCGCCAGAGGCGCACCAGCGGCTGAATGCGGCGGGCTGGGCCTGCTATCGTTTCGACGACGGCTCGGTCCGCTTTGTCTGTTCGTGGGCGACCCGTGAAGAGGCCGTGGACGAACTTTTGCAGGCCATCGCAACGCTTTGACCGCGACGTCATTGAACAGTCGCCATGCCCCACCTAGATAGAACAAAGCGTGACCATTCTCGTCTCACGGCGATCGGTCCGGGGCCGGAGGGACTGATATGAACGCACCATCGCGCATCGTCGATCGCACGGGCGACGACCTGATGGCCTTCCGGATCGTCCGCGCCGCCATGCCGCTTCTGGCTGAGGGCCTGAGCCCGGAGGACCTTTCGGCCCAGTCCATGGCCGACTGCAGCCCCGGTAAATGGCATCTGGCGCACACCAGCTGGTTCTTCGAGGCCATGATCCTGGGCGAGGAGCCCGGCTATCAACCGGTCGATCCGCGCTTCCAGACCCTGTTCAACAGCTACTACGAGGCGCTCGGACCACGGGTTGACCGTCCTGAGCGCGGCCTGATGACCCGGCCCTCGCTGGACGAGGTGCTGACCTATCGCCGCGAGGTCGACCGCCGCATGACCAGATGGCTGGGGGAGGGTTCGACCGATCCGCGCCGCCAGTATCTGTTCACCCTCGGCCTGCACCACGACCAGCAACATCAGGAGCTGTTCCTGATGGACCTGCTGAACCTGATGTCGCGCTCGCCGCTCGACCCCGCGGCCTACGAGGCCGAGCCACGCGCACGTCCGGCGCAGCAGGCAAGGCGCGGCGTCACGCGGTTCGACGGTGGTCTGGTCGGGATCGGCCACGATGGCGCGGGTTTCGCCTTCGACAATGAGGGGCCGTCCCATCGAGTCTGGCTGGAGCCCTACGCCCTGGCCAATGATCTCGTGTCCAACGCCGACTGGATCGGCTTCATGGAAGACTGCGGCTACGCCCGGCCGGAGCTGTGGCTCTCTGACGGCTGGTCGACCGTTCAGGCCGAGGGCTGGGAAGCTCCCCTGTACTGGCGCCGGGACGGCGACGGCTGGACGACGATAGGTCTGACGGGCCGCGCATCGGTGGAGCCGGGGGCGCCGGTCCGTCATCTCAGCTTCTATGAGGCCGACGCCTACGCCCGTTGGGCCGGCAAGCGGCTGCCGACCGAGGCGGAATGGGAGCACGCGATCCGCTGCCGTCCCGAGGCCTTCTCCAATGCGTACGGCGAGGTCTGGCAATGGACCGCCAGCGCCTATGCCCCCTATCCAGGCTTCCGGCCGACCGAGGGTACGGCGTCGGAGTACAACGGGAAATTCATGGCCAACCAGATGGTGCTGCGCGGCTCCAGCTTCGCCACGCCCGAGGGCCATGCGCGGGTCAGCTACCGGAATTTCTTCTATCCGCACCAGCGCTGGGCCTTCACCGGTCTGCGGGTGGCCGAGGACGCGCCGGCGCCGCTGGTCCGCCCCGCTGACGAAGGCGAGACGGCCCGCTTCCGCCGCGACCTGATCGCGGGCCTGTCGCGGTCGCCCAAGGTCGCCTCGCCGAAATGGTTCTATGACGCCGAGGGCTCGCATCTGTTCGAGGCCATCACCCGCCTGCCGGAATACTATCCGACGCGGCAGGAGGCGGCGCTCCTGCGCCGGGTGGCCCCGGAATGGGCAGCGCGGTTCGGACCCGACGCGGCCCTGGTCGAGTTCGGCTCGGGCGCCAGCGAAAAGACCCGCATTGTCCTCGACGCCGCTGCTGACCTCGCGGCCTATGTACCGATCGACATCAGCGCCGACGCCCTGGACGCTGCCGCACGCCGGATCGCCGAGGCCTATCCGGCGCTGAAGGTCACGCCTCTGGTCGGCGACTTCCTGCATCTGGGCGCCCTGCCGTCCGGCATCGGGTCGGGACGGCGGGTCGGCTTCTTCCCGGGCTCGACCATCGGCAATCTGGAGCGGGACGAGGCCATCGCCTTCCTGAAGGCGGCGCGCGGCCTGCTTGGACCGGACGCCCTGTTCATTCTGGGGGTCGATCTGGTCAAGGCGCCGGAGGCGCTGATTGCCGCCTATGACGATTCCGCGGGCGTGACCGCGGCCTTCAACCGCAATCTGCTGGTCCGGGCCAACCGCGACCTGGGGGCCGGGTTCGACGTGGACTCCTTCGCTCACCGCGCGGTCTGGAACGCCACGGCGTCGCGGATGGAAATGCATCTGGAGGCGAGCCGCGACATGACGGTCCAGTTCGACGGCCGCACCATCGCCTTCAGGCGCGGGGAGACCATCCACACCGAAAGCTCGCGGAAATACACTGCGGACTCGGTGCGGGAACTGGCCGAGGCGGCCGGCTGGACCGTGGCAGGGTTCGAGACCAGCCCGGACCCGGCGGTGGCGTTGGCGCTGCTTGAAGCCTGAACAAAAAAGGCGGCGACCGCATGGATCGCCGCCTTCCTGTGAGAGGTCGCCGTGTCGCCTATTCAGCGACGGGCGGGGTCGTCCGGGGGCGGGCGCCGTGCGAAGCCTCGCCACCCTTGCGGCCGGCCTGGGCGGCGAGACTGCGGTCCTGGGAGAAGCTGCGCTTCTCGCTGGGGACGCTTGCGCCGCCCTTGCGGGCGATCTCGCGCTGACGTTCCGGATCCATCGAGGCGAAGCCCCGCTTGGAGACGCCGGAGGCTCGGGTGGGCTGACCTTGAGCCATGGGAGGTTCCTTTCGTGGCGACGATGGGGGTTCGGGAGGTGAACCCCCTGCACCGCTTCCGGTTCCGGGTTCGCGGTCACACAATTGCGAGCGAATCACAGGGTTTGGATGATCAGCGCTCACTTGCCGCCATAGGGTCTGGCGTCGCCCGGGCCCCCGCCGCCCGGATCCTGCTGCGGTACTTCCTCGGGCGTATCGGAGGGGTCGATGTCCGGTCCCGGGGTGTCGGGCGGCATGATCTCCGGCTGACCGCCGGGGCTGTCGGGTTCGATAAAGGTCATGGCTTGTCTCCTTCCTGAAAGGAGAACGCGGCGGCGACCGGCGCCGTTCAATCACGATTGAAAGTCATCCCGTGATCGGCGGAACCGGCCTGGCCAGAGGGGATTGAAGCAGGCGAAATCTCCCCAACTGAAAGACCGCGCCATGACCGATCCCTACGCAGGACAGACCTTCGCCGACGACATCGAGGACAACGCGGACTCAGCCTCGGCCCGGCTGGACCGGGAGGCGGACGCCATACTGCGGGAGGGAGAGGGTCACGCCCGTCCGCTGCGCCGCGCGGTGCGGGAAGACGCCGGCCGCGTGCGCGACTGGGGACAGGCGCGGGCCGCCCGGTTGCGCGGCTCGGTCGAGGACGAGCCGGTCAAGGCGACGCTGTATGCGCTCGCCCTCGGCGTGGTGATCGGCCTGCTGATCTCGCGCTAGGTCGGCGCTCAGGACGGCCCGGTCGCCGGACGGGCGATCGGCGTCCCGCGCATGGCGGCGTCGGACACGAACGGATTGCTCCGCCGCTCGGCTCCGAACGTCGAGGTCGGCCCGTGGCCCGGCACGAAGGTGACGTCATCCCCCAGCGGCCAGAGCTTGGTGGTGATGGCGTGCAGCAGGCTGGCGTGGTCGCTGCGCGGGAAGTCAGTCCGACCGATGGAGCCTTGGAACAGCACATCCCCGACCTGGGCGAAGCGGGCCTCGCGGTTGAAGAAGATCACATGGCCCGGCGTATGGCCCGGGCAGTGGAAGACCTCCCAGGTCGTCTCGCCCAGCGTCAGCACATCGCCCTCGGCCAGCCAGCGGGTCGGGGTGAAGCTGCGGGCCTCGGGCAGGCCGTACATCTGGCCCTGGGCCAGGATGCCGTCGATCCAGAACTGGTCGTCGGGGTGCGGGCCGATAATATCGAGCCCGGTCTTCTCCTGCATCTCGGCCGCGCCGCCGGCGTGGTCGAGGTGGCCGTGGGTGATCCAGATGGCGTCCAGCGTCAGCCCCTGCTTCGCCACCGCGCCCAGCAGGCCGTCGACCGAGGCCCCCGGATCGATGATCGCGGCCTTCATCGTCTTGCGGCACCAGACCAGGGTGCAGTTCTGTTGCAGGGGCGTGACCGGAAACACGGCGACGCCGATGGGGGAGGGTGAGGAACTCATCCTGTCCAGATAGCGCGCCGTCGCCGATCCCGAAACCATCCCCTTGCCCGCGTCTCACGTTGACCTTTCGGGCGGTCATCGACATAAGGGCGGGCTTCAAAGGCGCCGCCTCGAAAGGGCGGCCCTTATTGCTTTCCCCACACCGCGCAGCGCCTGCTTTACCGGCGCCGCCACAGAGCGTCAGAATCCCGACCATGCAAGTCGTCGAAAAGTCCAACGAAGGCCTCAGCCGCGTGATCGCGGTGACCATTCCTGTCGCCGAGCTGAACCAGAAGCTGGACGCCAAGCTGAAGGAAGTCGCGCCGCAGATGAAGCTCAAGGGCTTCCGTCCCGGCAAGGTCCCGATGTCGCACGTCAAGAAGACCTTCGGCCGCGACCTGATGGGTGAGATCGTCAACGACGCCCTGAACACCTCGAGCCAGAAGGCCCTGGACGACGCCAAGGTGCGTCCGGCCGCGCCCGCCGAGATGAAGCTGACCTCGGACATGGAAAAGGTCATCGCCGGTACGGAAGACCTCGCCTACGAAATGGCGCTGGAAGTCATGCCCGACTTCAGCCCGACCGACATCAAGAAGCTGAAGCTGGAACGCCCGACCTATGAAGCGTCGGACGCCGATCTGGACGAGGCCCTCACCGAGCTGGCCGGTCAGGCCAAGTCCTATGAGGACAAGAAGGGCAAGACCGTGAAGGCCGCCGAAGGCGACGAGGTCACCATCGACTTCCTCGGCAAGCTGGACGGCGAACCCTTCGAGGGCGGCGCCGCAGAGGACGCCCAGCTGGTGATCGGTTCGAACCGCTTCATCCCGGGCTTCGAGGAGCAGCTCAAGGGCGCCAAGGTCGGCGACGAGACGGTCCTGAACGTGACCTTCCCGGCGGACTACCAGGCCGCCCATCTGGCCGGCAAGGCTGTGACCTTCGACGTCAAGGTCAAGGCCATCAAGGCCGAAGCCCCCGCCGTCATCGACGAGGCCTTCGCCCAGCGCATCGGCATCGAGTCGCTGGACAAGCTGAAGGAACTGCTGCGCACCAATCTGAACCAGCAGTACACGGGCGCCGCCCGCTTCAAGCTGAAGCGCGCCTTGCTCGACGCCCTGGACAAGGCCCACGACTTCCCGCTGCCGCCCAAGATGGTCGAGGCCGAGTTCGACGGCATCTGGCAGCAGGTGCAGGCCGACAAGGACGCCGGCCGCCTGCCGCCGGAAGACGCCAAAAAGTCCGAGAAGAAGCTCAAGGAAGAGTACCAGAAGATCGCCGAGCGCCGCGTGCGCCTGGGTCTGGTGCTGGCCGAGATCGGCCGGGCCAACAACGTCCAGGTCACCGACCAGGAGCTCAACAACGCCATCATGAACGAGGCCCGCAACTATCCGGGCCAGGAGCGTCAGGTGCTGGACTTCTACCGCCAGAACCCCAACGCCGCCGCCCAGATGCGCGCCCCGATCTACGAGGAAAAGGTCTGCGACCTGATCTTCGACACCGCCAAGGTGACCGACACGCCGATCACCAAGGAAGAGCTGCTCAAGGAAGACGACGACCTCTAGGAGGCGCCGTCCGGCCTGACGACATCACCCGTCCCGGTCTTTCCGGGGCGGGTTTTTCGTGTCCGGGGCCGGTCCGACCGGCGTATTTCCGGCGGGACGGAACGCTGGTACTCTCCGTGTCCAGTCAGCTTGGGACACGGTGATGTTGTACGCCCTGATAGCCGCCGCCTTGCTGGCGTCGCCCCAGTCCCCGCCAGCCGCGCAGACGCCGCCGGTTTCGCAGGATCCTGTCCGGCTCGAGGATGTCGTGGTGGACGCCCGGCGGCTGGAGGACACCACCGAGGCCTATGTGGACGAGGTCGCCGCGCCCGCCCGCCGTCGTGGTTTGGCCCGCTGGAAGGACGGCATGTGCGTCGGCGTGGTCAATCTGGAGCGGGAGACGGCCCAATACCTTGCGGATCGTGTGTCCGACGTCGCCCGCAGCCTGGGCCTTCGCGCCCATGAGCCTGACTGCCATCCCAGCGTCCTGATCGTCGCCACCAGCGACGGCCCGGGTTTCACAGAGCAGTTCGTGGCCATGCGCCCGCGGCTGTTCCGGGTCGGCGGCGCGGGCATGGATCGCGGCGGCGCGGAGCTGCGCGACTTCATCAGCGAGGAGCGGCCGGTCCGCTGGTGGCATGTCAGCCTGCCGGTGGACAGCGAGACCGGCGACGCCGTGGTGCGCACGCCCGGCTACATCAGCGGCTCCGGAGCCGAGACGAACGAGAGTTCCGCCCAGCAGTATGCGCCCCAGACCCGGGTCCAGATTCCGTCCCGCCTCAACGACCAGACCGAGGACATCCTCAAACGGGTCTTCATCATCGTCGACGTCGATCAACTGAACGGCGCGAGCCTTCAGCAGCTCGGGGACTATGTGGCGATGATCGCCATGGCCCAGGTCGATCCTGACGCGGACACCGGCCGTTTCGACACCATCCTGAACCTGTTCGACGACCCGGCGACGGCGCCGACGGGCCTGACGGGCTGGGACCGGGCCTATCTGGACGGCCTGTACGATCCGAACTCGGAAACCCACCGCATCAACCAGCGCGTTCAGGTCCAGGCGGTCGCGGCCGCCATCGCCAGCGCCTATCGGGGCAGCGCGGCCGAGCCGGAAGACCTCGAACAGCCCTGACGCATACAGGCCCGGCTCCGGGTCTCCACGCCATATTCCCAGCGGACAGGATTGCTGATATGTGACGTGTATCTTCTCTTGGAGACACGCAGATGTTGCAAGTGCTTCTGGCCGCCGCCCTGCTCGCATCGCCCCAGTCTGCGCCGGCCGCGCAGACGCCATCTGCCTCGCAAGACCCCGTCCGGCTGGAAGACGTGGTGGTCGACGCCCAACGGCTGGAAGACACCACCGAAGACTATGTCGACGAAGTCGCGGCGCCCGCGCGCCGCCGCGGTCTGGCCCGCTGGAAGGACGCTGTATGCATCGGTGTGGCCAATCTGGAACCGGAGGCGGCCCAGTATATCGTCGATCGGACGTCTGACGTCGCCCGCAGCCTCGGTCTTCGCGCCAGCGAACCCGGCTGCAACCCCAGCGTCCTTGTCATCGCCACGAGCGACGCTGCCAGCTTTACCGAGGCCTTCGTCGCCCGCCGCCCGCGACTGTTCCGCCTTGGCGGTGCGGGCATGGATCGCGGCGGGGCCGAACTGCGCGACTTCGTGAGCGAGGAGCGGCCGGTCCGCTGGTGGCATGTCAGCCTGCCGGTGCACCGCGACACCGGTGAGCGGGTTGTGCGGTTTCCCGGCGACGTTTCGGGCAGCGGGGCGGTCACCGGCGGACCTTCCGCCCAGCAGTATGCGCCGCAGAGCCGCGTAAGCGCCCCCTCGCGTCTCAATGACGATACCGAGGATGTGATGGCGCGGGTCTTCATCATCGTCGATGTCGATCACCTGAACGGAGCCAGTCTGCAGCAACTGGGAGACTATGTGGCCATGGTGGCCATGGCCCAGGTTGATCCGGACGCCGACACCGGCCGGTTCGACACCATCCTGAACCTCTTCGACGATCCGGCCGTCGCGCCGACTGCCCTGACCGGCTGGGACCGGGCCTATCTTGAGGGACTGTACGATCGCCGCTCGCAGACCTATCGCGTCAATCAGCGCGCCCAGGTCCAGGCCGTCGCCTCCGCCATCGCCAGTGCCTACCGTGGCGGCGCGGCAGAGCCGCAGGATGACGAACAGCCCTGACCCCCGCCGGTCGATGCTCGCGCCCAGATAGCATAGATCGAGATTGACCCGTCAGTGTGGCGAGGTCAGGATGCGGGATGTAGATGTCAGAGGGGTTTGCCATGTCGTCCCTGCCCGCCGCCCTGTCCCTGGCCCTGTCCCTTGCGATGGCCGCGGGCGCAGCCCCGGCGCAGGAACGATCCTCGCAGACCCCACGTCCCGCGTCGTCGGCCCAGCTGGATGACGTCGTCGTCGAGGGTCGTCAGCTCGAGACGATGGTCCGGAATTTCGTGACCGAGGTGTCCCAGCCGGCCAACAACCGCGGCCTCGCGCGCTGGAACCGGCCGATCTGCGTCGCCGCGGTCAATCTGCGCAACGACGTCGGCCAGTACATCGTCGATCGCATATCGGACGTCGCCCGTGAACTGGAAGTCGAGGCGGGGGAACCCGGCTGCCGGCCGAATGTCCTGATCGTCGCCGCCGATGACGGCGCGGCCCTGGCCTCCGCCATCGTCGAGGACCGCCCCCGAAATTTCGACCTGCGCCACAACGGCACCGATGCGGGGACGCGGGCTTTCCGGAATTTCCGCACGGGGGATCAACCGGTGCGCTGGTGGCAGATCAGCATGCCGATCGATTCCGAGACCGGCGGGCGCGCGGTGAGACTGCCGGGCGACATCGATCCTGCGACCGGCCAGCCGACCGCTCCCCGGATCCGCGTCTTCGCGGCCTCGCGCCTGCGGACCCAGATCCGCGACGACATGGTGCGATCGGTCATCATCGTCGATGTTGAGCGGCTGGCGGGCGCCAATGTGGTCCAGCTGGCCGACTATCTGGCATTGGTGGCGCTGGCCCAGGTCGATGCCGAAGCGGATACCTCGGCCTTTCCGACCATCCTGAACCTGTTCGAGGATCCGGCCTCGGCGCCGGCGGGTCTCACCGACTGGGACCGGTCCTATCTGACCGCCCTCTACGAACACGACCAGTTCCGCATCAACCGCAACAGCCAGGTCCGCGACGTGGCCGAGGCCATCGTTGAGGATCGGCGAGCGGCGGCGGAGACCGCGCCCGAGTGATCGCGCTTTCCTGACCCCTTCGCGCCTTGCGTCAACGGTTCGGCAACGCGATATCCTGTCCAACAGGTTGAGCGGCCGCTGAGTCGCACCCGAATGCATCCGAGAAGGCCCACATGCGCGATCCCATCGAACTGATGAACATGAACCTCGTCCCCATGGTGGTCGAGCAGTCCAGCCGGGGCGAGCGGGCCTTCGACATCTTCTCGCGCCTGCTGCGCGAGCGGATCATCTTCCTGACCGGTCCCTTCGAGGACGGCATGGCCTCGTTGATCTGCGCCCAGCTGCTGTTCCTGGAATCGGAAAATCCGAAGAAGGAAATCTCCATGTATATCAACAGCCCCGGCGGACAGGTGTCCTCGGCGCTCGCGATCTACGACACCATGCAATACATCCGCTCGCCGGTTTCGACGGTGTGCATGGGCATGGCCGCCTCGGCCGGTTCGCTGATCCTGGCCGCCGGAGCCGAGGGCCAGCGCGTGGCCCTGCCGAACGCCCGCATCATGGTGCACCAGCCCTCGGGCGGTTTCCGCGGCCAGGCCTCGGACATCGAACTGCACGCCGCCGACATCCGCTACACCAAGCGCCGCCTCAACGAGATCTATGTCCACCACACCGGCCGGACCTATGAAGAGGTGGAACGCACGCTGGACCGCGACCACTTTATGAGCGCCGAGGAAGCCAAGGCTTGGGGCGTGGTCGACCACGTCTACGACCGCCGCGAACAGGCCGAGGGCGACGGTGTGAAGACGGTCTGACACCCCTGCGGACCGCAACATTGCAGAATGGGCGCGCCGGAGACGGCGCGCCTTTTTCTTTGTGCTATCAGGACGCCATGCAGACGCGAGACAATACCGGGACCGTCGGGATCGACGGCGACATCTACCATTGGGAGTTGCGGCGACAGCCCCGGCCCCTGAGCGGCGGCAAATGGGAGGGGATCGCCGTGACGCTGCGGCTGGACGGCTTCAAGCGCGAGGCCATTGTCCAGTTCCCGCCGCCCCTGCGTCCCAACGGACGACCGGACACGGAGAAGCAGTTCGTCAATCCCGATCACATTCGCAACGCCGTGACGGCGGTGATCGAAGCCGGCTGGAACCCCACCTCGCGCGGCAAGCCCATGGTCTTCGACGTGGACGCCGAGGGACGCTGACCCCAGGCTCAGCCCTTGAACCGCCGGAACCCGGCCTCGTCCGCCATGGCGAGCATCTCGGTGTCGCCCGTGGTGTCGCCATAGGCCGCCGCCAGCTGCATATCCTCGCCAAAGGCGGCCCGAAGCCGGCGCACCTTCTCCTCGCCGCGGCAGTTGGGGCCGGCGAAGGACCCCGCCACGCGGTCGTCGGCGTCGAAAACCAATTGGGTGCCCAGCAAGGCTTCGGCCTCAAGTCGACGCGCGAACGGAGCCACGGTGGTTTCGGGGCTGGCGGTGACGATGACGCGGTATGCGCCCCGCTCGCCCCAGTCCTTCCAGCAGGCGAGGGCGTCATAGCGGATGAACCCGGGCCAGACCTGCCCGGCGAAGGCTTCGGCGTCGGCCTCAAGCTGGACGCGGGGCACGCCCTTCAGAAACTCCCTTACCGAGGCGGCCTTGAGCCGTCCGCGGACCCGATGACCGGCATAGGCCGCAAGATCCGGCGTCATCCTCGCCAGCCCCCCGATCCAGCCGCCCGCGCCCGCCCGCCAGCGCAGGAACTGCGTAAAACTGTCACGAACCGTCAGCGTGCCGTCGAAATCAAAGGCCACAATGGCCTGATCCCTGCGGGGCGGCTGGTGAATCAGGGCAGGGCTTCCCATGTCAGACATTCGCCGCGATCTCCCTCGACATTTGAGCGTCCGCTTCGGACTCCGGCCACGCTTGGCCGGGGTTGTGGAGGGGCCCGGTATGGGTGATTGTCAATTTTTGAAGACCTTTGCGCCCATTGTCCGGGAATCAAACGCGAAGGATGCGCGTTAGCCCCATATCGGGGTGAACCGCGGGAGTGAGAAGGCCTGATGACCAAAGCCGCCGGCACCGACGCCAAGAGCACGCTCTACTGCTCGTTCTGCGGGAAGAGCCAGCACGAGGTGCGCAAGCTCATCGCCGGGCCAACCGTGTTCATCTGCGATGAATGCGTCGAGCTCTGCATGGATATCATCCGCGAAGAGCACAAAATCTCTTTCTCCAAGGCCAAGGACGGCGTGCCGTCGCCCAAGGAGATCCGCGAGGTTCTGGACGACTACGTCATCGGCCAGTCGCACGCCAAGAAGGTGCTCTCGGTCGCGGTCCACAACCACTACAAGCGGCTGAACCACGCGACGAAGAACAACGACGTCGAGCTGGCCAAGTCCAACATCATGCTGATCGGGCCGACCGGTTCGGGCAAGACGCTGCTGGCCCAGACCCTGGCCCGCATCATCGACGTGCCCTTCACCATGGCCGACGCCACGACCCTGACCGAGGCCGGTTATGTGGGCGAGGACGTCGAAAACATCATTCTGAAGCTGCTCCAGGCCTCCGACTACAATGTCGAACGGGCCCAGCGCGGCATTGTCTACATCGACGAGATCGACAAGATTTCGCGCAAGTCGGACAACCCCTCGATCACCCGCGACGTCTCGGGCGAGGGCGTGCAGCAGGCCCTGCTGAAGATCATGGAAGGCACGGTCGCCTCCGTGCCCCCGCAGGGCGGTCGCAAACATCCCCAGCAGGAGTTCCTGCAGGTCGACACCGCCAACATCCTGTTCATCGTCGGCGGCGCCTTCGCCGGCCTCGAGAAGGTCATCACGGCGCGCGGCGACGGAGCCTCGATCGGCTTCGGCGCCAAGGTCAAGGAAATCGACGAGCGCCGCACGGGTGACATCCTCAAGGGCGTCGAGCCGGACGATCTGATGCGTTTCGGCCTGATCCCCGAGTTCATCGGCCGTCTGCCCGTTCTGGCGACGCTGGAGGACCTGGACGAACCGGCCCTGGTCACCATCCTGACCGAGCCCAAGAACGCCCTGGTCAAACAGTACAAGCGCCTGTTCGAGATGGAGAATGTCGATCTGACGTTCACCGACGACGCCCTCATCGCCGTCGCCAAGAAGGCCATCACCCGCAAGACCGGCGCCCGCGGCCTGCGTTCCATCCTGGAAGGCATCCTGCTGGAGACGATGTTCGAACTGCCCACCTTCGAGGGCGTCGAGGAAGTGGTCGTCAACGCCGAGGTCATCGAGGGCAAGGCCCAGCCGCTGCTGATCTACTCCGAGACCAAGTCCAAGAAGGCCGCGCCCGACAGCGCAGCCTGATCCTGACTGAACAAAAAGACGGGGAGGGCGGGTCCGGCGACGGGTCCGCCCTTTTTCCTGCCCGTCGGAAGCGTCCGGCACACGGATGATGCGGGATGGCAACAGGCCGCCGGGGTAACGGGACTGCGGCCTCGGTCGGATTTCCGCAACATCCATGCGTCCGGACCGCCTGACCGCCCCGGATCATGCAGCCTTGCCGCCTGTGGACGGAAGGAGTCGTTCGGCGCCCGTCGCGCTTGAACCGCGGCGTTCGTAAACCACATACTCATCCGAAGGCCGCTGAATGGCGGGCCGAGTCGAAACGGCGGGGCAGAGGCGCACCGCACGCCGCCGCGGCGGGTCCGAGATCAACGAGGACCCCGTGAGAGTTGCATCATGACTGACACCAAAACCCTGCCCGTGCTGCCGCTGAGAGACATCGTCGTCTTTCCGCACATGGTCGTCCCGCTGTTCGTGGGGCGTGAGAAGTCGGTCAAGGCGCTCGACGAGATCATGAAGGGCGAAAAGCAGATCCTGCTGGCCACCCAGAAGAACAGCGTCGATGACGACCCCTCCGCCGACGCCATCTATCCGATCGGCGTGTTGGCCACTGTGCTCCAGCTGCTCAAATTGCCTGATGGCACCGTCAAGGTGCTGGTCGAGGGCAAGAGCCGCGCGCGCCTGACCAAATTCACCGACCGCACGGAGTATTTCGAGGCCGAGGCCGTCGAGATCGCCGACGACCCGGGCGAACCGGCCCAGTCGGAAGCCCTGCTGCGCGCCGTGATCGAGCAGTTCGAAAACTATGTGAAGCTGAACAAGAAGGTGCCGCCTGAGGCTCTCAGCTCCATCCCGCAGATCACTGACCCGTCCAAACTGGCCGATAGCGTTGCGGCGCATCTGTCGGTCAAGATCGGCGACAAGCAGGGCCTGCTGGAAACCATCGCCGTGCCGGAGCGGCTGGAGAAGGTCTATGGCCTTATGGAGGGGGAGATCTCCGTCCTCCAGGTCGAGAAGAAGATCCGCTCGCGCGTGAAGCGCCAGATGGAGAAGACCCAGCGCGAATATTATCTGAACGAGCAGATGAAGGCGATCCAGCGCGAGCTGGGCGAGACCGACGACAGCCGTGACGAGATCATGGAGCTGGAGAAGCGCATCCGTAAGACGCGCCTGTCCAAGGAAGCCCGCACCAAGGCCGAGGCCGAGGTCAAGAAGCTGCGCAACATGAGCCCGATGTCGGCGGAATCGACGGTGGTGCGGAACTACCTCGACTGGCTGCTGTCGATCCCGTGGGGCAAGGCCAAGTCCAAACCCATCGACCTCAACAAGGCCGAGGAGATCCTCGAGGAGGACCACTACGGCCTCGAGAAGGTCAAGGAACGGATCATCGAATATCTGGCGGTGCAGGCGCGCACCAACAGCCTGAAGGGCCCGATCCTTTGCCTCGTCGGCCCTCCGGGCGTCGGCAAGACCTCGCTGGCCAAGTCGATCGCCAAGGCCACCGGCCGTGAATATATCCGCATGTCGCTGGGCGGCGTGCGCGA